>CALMPK010000026.1 GCA_937873575.1 uncultured Hyphomicrobiaceae bacterium | reverse complement strand
CCCCCCACACTGGAGGGGGGGGCCCGCGCGCCCCATCCCTTTCCTTTTGGGAACCGGCCACTTCCCCCAAACCGGGGGGCCGCCCCCCGCCGATCCGCCGATGAGCTGTACGTCGTCCATCGCCCAGTGCACGGCGGCGATCAGGGCCTCTTCCGCGTTCGATAGGCCATCGACGAGCATCAATGCGAAAACGCGCTCGCGTAACGCGCCGGAGCCGAATTTCGCCTTCAAGCGTCGGGCAAGATCGGTTGAGCTTTCGACACCGGTCTTCTCGGCGTCATAGATCGCCTCGGCAAGTACGCGGAACCCGCGATAGGGAAAAGCGATCGCGACGATGCCGCCCTGCATCATGCCGACCGGCGTGATCTCGCCCGAGGTCGAGCAGCCGCTGATCTCGGTGCCTGGATAGGCACGGCGCATGAGCTCCGCCACCAGCTTCACGTGGTGGGCCGGTGAATAGAACACGATGACGTGCTGGAACGGTCCGCGCCCGAGCGCGCCGACGATTTCGGCGATGGCCGCTGCCGTACCTGGCAGAGAGCTCGCCGCCGTACAGATGCCGCACGATGCGACAGCCGGTACCGCAGTCAATGGGTCGTCCTCCCGGGCGGCGAGTCGGGGATGTCCCGCGCATCGCTCAATTCGTTTCTTTATGAATTGCGCGCCCTCTTCAAACGGCGGCACGCCTTTGTTTATGACGGAGGTTGCCACAGCCGGGCGGCTGCTGCAATCCGTGGAGGTCTGCGGCAAGGGCAAAGTCCGCGAAAATCAATCGTTATCGATCAATGTTAGGAATTGTGGGTGTTGATCGCGAAGCGCGGCAGCTATCGCGTGCAGGCGCTCCCCCGCGGGCTTCCGCGGGTGGTTTTCGTAGAATGGGAAGCAGTCCGCGAGGGCACCAAAAACGGGAAGGCGCCCCGCCGCTAGGCCGGCGGGTGATTGGTGCATTGATGGGGCGCGAGCGCGGTTCTGCCGCGGGCGATGGTGCCTCGATCGCCTTATCCGCCGGCCACTGGCGGCCACACCGCGAGTGCGTCGCCGGCCTTGAGCGTGACGCTGCCGCGCACGGCCGGGGGCTGGAAATGGCCGTTGAGGAGCACGAGGTGGCGCGACTCGCGCGGCACGTTATGCGCGTCGAGGAGTGCATCGATGGTGGTGCCGTCGCGGACGGTGACGGCGGCCTCGTTGCGTGCGTGCCCGGCCGGCAGGAAGGCGCCGAGCGACGCATAGAGCTTCAAGGTCACGGAGATGGTGGAAGGGTCGCTCACGCTACGGTCCGTATCGAGGGGGCGAGCGCGCCCGGCCGAAGCCGTCCAGGCGCGCGTGCCACGGTTCACGCCACCTTTGGCACCGGAGTGTTGACGTGCGGTTGTGCGGGGCCGAACCCCGGCCGGCCCTGCGCGACGGCGATGTAGGCTTCGCGCAGGCGCTCCGGCGCCTCGAGCAGCCTGTCGCGCCAGATGCCGAGCTTCAGCCCGGTCTGGATCAGGCCGCGTAGCATGCCGACGTGATCGGTGAGGCCGACGCACTGCGCGCCGACCAGCCGGTCGCCCTCGAACTCGAGCTTCAGGTACTTGAAATTGTCCTCGTCGATCAGCTTCGCCGTGCGGCCGAGCGGAGCACCCTGCCAGAGTCCGAACGACGACGAGATGAGCCCCATCGTGTCGAGCACGTTCATGTTGAGCGAGCCGAGGTGCGGTGTCGGGCGTCCCGCCATGTTGAGCGCGGCAATGCGACCGTGCTCGACCGCGACGGGCTGAATGGCGAGCATGTCGGGCTTGCCGGTCGAGAGGTCGAGGCCCTCGCAGCAGTCGCCAGCGGCATAGACATCGGGAGCGCTGGTGCGCAGGAACTGGTCGACCTTGATGCCGACGTTCGTGGCGATGCCCGAGCCGACCAGGAAGCCTATGTTGGAGCGGACGCCGACGGCGAGGACGACGAGTGAAGCGGGAATGGCGGCGCCGTCGGAGAGGTCAACCGTCAGCTTGGCGCCGGGCGCGTCGCTGCCCTGGCGGATGCCGTTCACCTTGGTATTGACGCGGACGTCGACACCCTTCTTCCGGCACCAGCGGCCGAGCATGCCGCCAGCGGTCTCGTCCATCATGCGCGCGACCATGCGCGGGGCGAGCTCGACGACGGTGATCTTGCAGCCGCGCAGGTAGAGCGCTTCGAGAATGATCGAGCCGATGAAGCCGGCGCCGACCAGCACCACGGGCGCACCGCGGTCGGCGTGCTTGAGAATTTCGCGCGCGTCGTCGAGCGTCCAGCACGTCTCGACGCCGTCGAGGTTCGCGCCGGCCATGCGCGGGATGATGGGAGAAGCGCCGGTCGCGATCAGCAGCTTGTCGTAGGGGAGCGTGTCGGCGCCGCTGAGGTGGAGGCGCTTCGCCTTGGTGTCGACACCGCCGGCGCGCGCGTTGAGGAAGCGGATGCCGAGGTGGTCGTAGTGGCCATTCTCCTGGCGCAGGTGTGTGCCGTCCTCGCCGATCTTGCCGTAGATGAAGTAGGGGATGGCCATGCGCGAGTAGGGCGGCTCGTTGCCGTCGCCGCCGATCATCGTGATGGTCGCGTTCTTATCGACGCTGCGCAGCGTCTCTGCCGCCGTGACGCCTGCGGGGCCGGCACCTAGCACAACGTAGTTCATCGCTTCTCTCCCGGAGGGATTGTTCGTCAGGCCCGCACGCGCTCGAGCCAGCGCTTGACCGCGACACCCGACCAGATTGCCTCGACCACGCCGAACGGCCAAGCGCCTTGCAGGAAGCCGTAGATCGAGCCGAGCAGGCACGCGCCGGCGAAGGCAAGCACGAAATGAGGATGGCGATCCTCGAGCGCGTAGAAGACCAGCATCGCCGAGACCGCCATCAGTCCGAAGAGAGTGAGTGCGTCCACCGGCCGATCTCGAATTCACGCAAGGTCGTGCTCCCTTCCTCCGGCGGTGCCGGAGGAAGGGAGGCGGCACGTCAAAGCGCGAGGCGCGACAGCGTCTCGTTGGTCGGCACACCGTCCGCCGTCCAGCCGCGAAGCTGGTAGTACTCGGGCAGCATCTTGGCGAGGCCGTTGACGAGGCCCTTGGCGGGACCCGCCTCGGCCGGCTCGCTGACGAGGCGCGGCGGCAGGTTGTCGTCCTTCGCGGTGAAGCCGGCGCGGTTGTTGAACACGCGCTCCATGTTCCAGATGCGCTCGCCGAGCTCCATGAGATACTCGGGCGACCACTCGCCCTCGCACGCCGCGTCGACCTGCGGTGCGATGTCGTTCAGCGTCCACGCGAAGGTCGTGAAGACGCAGAGGCCGGACGAGTCGACCGCCGCGGTCGCGTCCTGGAAGGCCTTCACCAGCGCGGGCTTGCCGTCGGTCGCCAGCGGATCGGTCTTCTCGGGAATGCCGAGGATCTCGGACGAGACGGTGTAGGAGCGCAGGTGGCACGCGCCGCGATTGGAGGTGGCGTAGGTGAGGCCCATGCCCTGGATGCCGCGCGAGTCGTAGGCCGGGAACTCCTGGCCCTTGACCGACATCGAGAGATCCGGACGGCCGTACTTGGTGCACAGCCGGAGCGAGCCGAGGCCGAGCTCCTTGCCGAAGCCCTCGGCCTTGCCGGTCAGCTCCACGCACTTCACCAGCGCTTCAGCCGAACCGAACTTGAGGTCGATGCCGCCCGTCGTTTCCTTGGTGATGAGGCCGAGGTCGTAGAGCTCCATGGCCGCCGAGACGGTGGCGCCGAACGAGATCGGGTCGAGGCCCTGCTCGTTGCAGACGAAGTTCACCATGGTGAGCGCCTCGAGATCGTTGACGCCCGTGTTGGAGCCGAGTGCCCACGCGGCTTCGTACTCGAGGCCGCCGGAGGCGTGCCAGTATTGCGGCTTGTTCTGGATCGAGAAGTGCTTCTCGTCGATCTTCGAGATGCGCCCGCAGGCGATGGTGCAGCCGAAGCAGGCCTGGTTCGTGAGCAGGTTCTTCTGGCCGTCGCTCTTGCGCGGCGTCGCCATGGCTTCCGCCGAGATGTCGTGAGCGCCCTCGAACTGTACCTGGCGGTGGTTGCGGGTCGGCATGGCGCCGGCCTCGTTGATGACGTTCATAAGCACCTGCGTGCCGTAGGTCGGCAGGCCGGCGCCGGTCACGGCGTTCTCCTGCAGCACCTTCTTGGCCTCGCGCGTCGCCTTGAGGAAGCGCATGCCGTCCTTGACCTTGATGCCGTTGGTGCCGCGCACCGCGATCGCCTTCAGGTTCTTCGATCCCATCACGGCGCCGACGCCGGAGCGACCGGCGGCACGGTGGAGGTCGTTGACGATGCAGGAGTAGAGCACCTGGTTCTCACCGGCGACGCCGATGATCGAGATGTGCATCATCGGGTCCTGGTGGCGCTTCTTGATCCACTCGTCGCTGTCCCAGACGCTCTTGCCCCAGATCTGGCCGGCGTCGTGGATCTCGCACTTGTCGTCGATCACGGTGAGGTAGACCGGCTTCGGCGACTTACCCTCGACGATGATCATGTCCCAGCCGGCGAACTTCAGCTCGGCGCCGAAGTAGCCGCCCGAATTCGAGCAGGCGATGGCGTTGGTCAGTGCGCCCTTGGTGATGACCGAGTAGCGACCACCCGTCGAGGCGGCGGTGCCGGTCAGCGGGCCGGTGGCGAAGATCATCTTGTTGTCCGGGCCGAGCGGATCGACCTTCGGGTTGATCTCTTCGACGAGGTACTTGGTCGCGAGGCCGCGCTGGCCGAGATAGAGCCGCGCCCAGTCCATCCTGAGAGGCTCGGTTTTGACGGTGCCCTCAGTGAGGTTCACCCGGAGGATCTTGCCGGTCCAACCCATCGGTTTCTCCCGTTGTAGAGCGGGTCGACTGCCTTGCCGGTCAGTCGCCCGAATTCGCATTGGCTTTTCTGGTTTCGTCGATGTCGCGAAGTGCGCGGAGAGGCGGAGCGGACGAGCCCGTGACAAGGCCCGGCGCTCTGCGCTGCATCAGCCCTTCGCGGCGGGCGTGTTCGGGCCCTGCGTGGTGGTGCCGTGCGCGGCCTGGGTGGCCCACACGCGCATCTTGTCGAAGCCGGCCTGCTCGGTGTCGCGGAAGGTGATCGCGCCGGTGGGGCAGGCGTCGGCACAGGCCGGGCTGCCGAGGCACAGGTCGCACTTGATGACCTTGCCGGTCGAGGCGTTGTAGTTCACCGTTCCGAACGGGCAGGCGATGGTGCACACCTTGCAGCCGACGCACAGATTCTCGTGAACGATCTTGATGCCATCGGCGTTGGTCGTGATGGCGTTCACCGGACAAGCCTGCTGGCACCAGGCCTCGGCGCATTGGGTGCACGTGTAGGGTACGAAGCGCGCCTCGGTATGGAAATCGAACACGCGAATGCGCGACTTGGCGACGTTGAACTCGCCCTCCTTCACGTAGGAGCACGCCATCTCGCATTGTTTGCAGCCGGTGCACTTGCCCGCGTCTATGACCAGAGCCTTGAGCATGGTTCCTCCCTTGTCTTTTGCTCATGATTTCGAGCTGTCTCGACTTCGCGCCGAGTGCGACATACCGTCAAGTGTACTATGGTGCATTCGCGCACCGAAGCCCTGTATTTGCGTTCGGAGTGGCTGATGATTTTCAGTCGTCGATCCGAGCACGGCAGCAATCGTTATGTTTCAAAACGCATAGCGGCGTCGCACTCCTGCTCTTTACTTCATGACATCTGTGGGGCGGCGTTTGCCTGCCCACCCGGCGGTGCGCCGCACGCTGCCCCGCTGGACGCGGTAAATCGCCGCGAAACGCGCCGCGTTGGGAGATCCGAGCGGTGGTCCGCATCGCCGCGACTGGCCGGACCGCACAATGATCCGCTATCGGACTGCATCGGCTCTTTGGGGGCTGGTGAGGGGCTCGGGCCGAGCAGGAGACCACCGGGAGCGGTTGTCAACCCGTCAATGCAACCGGAATATGACTTGGACGATATTAAACTTTTGACGATAAAGGGAGATGCGTGCTTCGAGAAAGCATGGCATTAATGATGTGGTTGGCGCCTCGTCGCGCCTCAGCGGCAAAAATCCTCAAGCGTGGTGGTGATGTCTAAGCGTGGCGTAGCAGTTGCGATTCTTGGTTCTTTCATCGGTTCACTGACATCCGGTGCGGCCCTGGCGAACACGCCGCCGACGCCGAGGGTGTGGACGGATCATCTGCCCAACGCCCGCGCCACGTTCGTGCCACCGGTTCCTGAGCGTCCGCGGGCGGGCAGCGAGACCGCAGCACTGGTCGACGGTGCGAGTGTCGTCCCCATGCTCGAGCCGGTCGCCATCGATCCGTTGCGGGCGGCCATCCTGCAGGAGATCGTGCGCCTCAAGAGCCTAGTCGCGGATGACCGCAAGGACGACCTCGTCGATCAGCTTGGCGGCCTCTACGGCAGCGAGTTCGCAGGTCCGTTCTGGGTCGGCGACCGTGACTTCCTGCCGAAAGCGCGCCAGGTGGTGGCGGAGATCCTGCGCGCCGCGGATTACGCGATCGACGTGCGCCGCTTCGAGCTGCCGGAGATCGCCCCCGGCTCGACGGAGCAGCTCGCGGCGGGCGAGGTGAAGCTGACGCTCGCTCTGCTCGACTACGCCAACGAGGCTTTCGGCGGCCGTTTCGATCCCCACGACATCAGCCTCTGGCTCGATCACAAGCCGTCGCCGCCCGACGCCGCCGTGCTGCTCGATCGCGTGGCGCATGCGAGCGATCCGGTCGCCGCGATCCGCGCCCTGCATCCCTCGCACCCGCAGTTCGAAAAGCTGCGTCTCGCCTACCTCGAGGCGACGGGCCGCCGCGCCGTGCGCGAGGAAGAGCCGCTGCCGCAGCCGATCGCCTATGGCCCGCGGCTCCGGGTCGGCGCCGACCACCCCGACGTGGCGCTGGTACGCGCGCGCCTCGACGTGCCGGCCGTCGGCGTCGCGGTTACCTATATGGACGATGACCTCGCCGACGCTGTCGAACGGTTCATGCGCGACAAGGGCAAGCGGGCCCGCCGCCAGATCGACGACAATCTTCGCCGGGTTCTCAACGCGCCGCTTTCGAAGCCGCGCCTTCCCGACGTGCGCAAGATCGAGGCGAACATGATGCGCTGGCGCTGGATGCCGCGCGACCTCGGTCAAGTCTATGTCTGGAACAATCTGCCGGAGTTCCAGACCCGCCTGTTCCGCAACGGCGAGATGATCCACACCGAGCGGATCATCATCGGCCAGCCCGACAGCCAGACGCCGGTGTTCTCCGACAAGATGGACCACGTCGTGTTCAAGCCCCAGTGGGGCGTTCCGAACTCGATGAAGGTGACCGATCTTCTGCCCCGCCTGCGTGGTGGCGATACCGGCCTGCTCGATCGCCGCGGCATGCGCATCGTCAAGGACGGCAAGACGGTCGATGCCTCGCGCATCAACTGGTCCAAGGTCGACATCCGCTATTTGAGCATCGTGCAGGGCCCCGGCGACGGCAATCCGCTGGGTGAGCTCAAGTTCATGTTCCCGAACAATCACTCGGTCTACATGCACGACACGACGTCGAAGGGGCTCTTCGCCAGCAGCGAGCGGACCTTCAGCCACGGCTGCATCCGCTTGCGCAATCCGCGCCGCTTCGCCGAGGTGATCTTCGGCGACGTGCAGCACTGGGATCCGTCGCTGGTCAAGGACATGCTGTCGCCGCGTGCCGAGCAGAACCGGCACGTCAATCTCGACAACCCGATCCAGGTCCACAACGTCTACTTCACACTCGTCGCCGACGAGAAGGGCCGCTTCACCGAGTACAAGGACGTCTATGGCCACGACCGTCGCATCGGTGATGCACTGGGCGGCAAGTCACTCAAGCTGATCGCCGCCAACGATCCGGCTCGCCTGCAGAAGCAACGCGTCGAGGAGGTCGAGCGGGCCTCTCGCAATGGCACCTACGTGGCGTCGACCAGTTCCTCGCGTCGTTCGCGCGTCGCCGGCACTGAGGGCCTCACCAATCAGCCGCCGATGGCGCTCGGCGCACCGGTCCAGCGGCAGCGGTCGTCGCATGCGCGCGTCATCAAGCCGTCGTGGCCGCCGATGTTTTTCTTCGCCAACTGATCTCGCAGTGCCGCATCCGGGCTCCCTGGCCCGGCTGCGCGGCCCTGGCCCGGAGCAGCCCTGACGCCCCCCGCGTTCAGGGCTGCTTCGTTTTTGCCTGCGTCGAGGGCGCGATCGGTCGGTAGGGCGGAGCTCCCCGCTCGAGTGAAAGTCCACGGCACCTCGGCTGCTTCGTGATGCGAGGGTGCGGAAGTTCCGATGAACAAAAGGGGCGCGCCCTTGCGGACGCGCCCCTCACTTGTCGGATCGCTCGTGGCGATCAGTCTCGGTCGTCGTAGCGCGCGCTGCGGTCGAGCAGCGGCGTGATGCGGCGAACGGTGACGCGGCGGTTGGCGCGCGACGGGCCATCCGTGTCGACCTTCAGGAACTCCTCGCCATAGCCCTGCGTGGTGAGGTTCTCCGGCGGAATGTCGAACTCCTCGCTCAGGATGTTCGCGACCTCCTCGGCTCGCCGATCGGAGAGCGTGAGGTTGTCGTTCTCGTCGCCGATGGCATCGGTATGCCCCTCGACCAGCACCACTTCGTCCTGGTTCTCCTCGACGATGCGCTTGATGACCGAGGCGATCCGCTCGAGCTTTTCGAACTGTTCCTCGCCGATCTCCCACGAGCCCGTTTCGAACGTGATCGAATCGAGGTCGATACGGCGCATGCGCTCGCGAAGATTGTAGGTGGTGACGATCTCGTCGAGCGTGTAGCGGCCGCGAATGTCGTCGATCGGCGGCGCCATCAGCGCGTCGTAGATGTCATCGTAGGAGGCATCTTCGTAATCGACGATGTAGCGCTCGCGCGGCTCGCGGTAGATCGGCGGCGCGATGGCGACAGCAAGGCCGAGCCCGACCCCGACCGCCGCGCCCCTGGCGGCGTTGCGCTGCCAGCGCCGCCATGCGCGGCGGGGGGGG
>CALMPK010000025.1 GCA_937873575.1 uncultured Hyphomicrobiaceae bacterium | reverse complement strand
TGGACAGCCGATGCCGCCTCGGCAACGGCGACGGTCGCGGCGGCGGCGACAGGTTCCGCCGCGGCGGCAGCCCCCTCTGCGACACCCCGCGCGATGCGCTCGACCGCGGAGGCGACGGCGGAGGCGAGCGCGTCCTCGCCATCGCCCGCCCCGTCCTTGGGGTGTTCCGCGTCGGCAGTCGCGGCAGCATTCGAGGTCGCGGCGGGCGATACGGCGGTGGCTGATGCCGTGGCGGCGTTCGTCTCGGCCGCGTGAGGTGACTTGGATTCGCCAACGGCCGGCAGCGTGCCGGCCCCGGCACCGATGCTGCCGCCGCCGAGTACGGCTTCCGCCGGCCGCCACTCCTCGAATCCCGCGCGCCAGACGAGGTCGCCGGGCTCGAAATGCCCGCCCGCGTAAGCCTCGATCACCACGTCGTCGGGATAGGGCCCGCTCTGCTGCTCGCCGCGAAGGACGTACCATTCGATCGGGGCATTGCTTTCCGGGGCTTCCATCGGCGCTCTGAGGCTCGGGTGCTGGGCGGCGCATGTCCTGCGAAGGTGCCGGGCGGCTCGCCAACGCAGCGCATCGTAGGAACGAAGAAGCCGGGCCGCGGGCGAGCGGCGCCGGCTTCGTCCATCCGCTAGCGCACGATCATGCCGAAGCCGTGGCGGCGAGCGGAGCCGTGCGTGCCGCGCGCAGGCCCTTGAGGCGCTCGGCCACCATGAAGGCGATCTCCAGCGACTGCTCGGCATTGAGGCGCGGGTCGCACAGCGTCTCGTAGCGCTGCGAGAGATCGGTATCGACGATCTTGGCGGCGCCGCCGGTGCACTCGGTGACGTTCTGCCCCGTCATCTCCAGATGCACGCCGCCCGGATGCACGCCTTCCGCCTGCGCGATGTCGAAGAAGCGCTCGATCTCGTCGCGCACGCGCCCGAGCGGCCGCGTCTTCTCGCCGGTCGAGGCCGTGATCGTGTTGCCGTGCATCGGATCGCACATCCAGATCACGTTGCGGCCTTCGCGCTTCACCGCGCGCATCAGCTTCGGAAGGTGCTTCTCGATCTTATCGGAGCCGAACCGGCCGATGAGCGTCAGGCGACCTGGCTCGTTCGCCGGATCGAGCAGATCGATCAGGCGCATCAGCCCATCGGGCTCGAGCGATGGGCCGCACTTGAGGCCGATCGGATTGTAGATACCGCGCAGGTATTCGATATGCGCATGGTCCGGCTGGCGCGTGCGATCGCCGACCCACAGGAAATGGGCCGAGGTCGCGAACACGTGCCCGGACTCCATCAGCCCGTCGCGCCGCGTCAACGCCTGCTCGTAGGGAAGCAGCAGCGCCTCGTGGCTCGTGTAGAAGTCGGTGGTCTGCAGCGGGCGCGTATTGCGCTCGTCGACGCCCATGGCTTTCAAAATCTCGCGCGTGCGCTCGATCTCGTCGGCGAGCTCGTCGTACTTCGCCTCGATCGGCTTGCCGTTGAGGAAGCCGAGTGCCCAGCGGTGCACGTTCTCCAGGCTGGCGTAACCGCCCTGGAGGAACGCGCGCAGGAAGTTCAGCGTCGCCGCCGACTGGCGGTAGGCCTGCAGCATGCGCTGCGGGTCGGGAATGCGCGCTTCTGCCGTGAACTCGGCGCCGTTGATGATGTCGCCGCGGTAGCTCGGCAGCTCCACGCCGTCCTGCTTCTCGACCGACGAGGAGCGCGGCTTGGCGAACTGACCGGCGATGCGGCCGATCTTCACGATCGGGAGGCCGCCAGCGAACGTCATGACCAGCGCGCTCTGGAGGAACACGCGGAAGTAGCTCGAGATGTTGTCCGGCCCGTGCTCCTTGAAGCTCTCGGCGCAGTCACCACCCTGGAACATGAATCCGCGCCCGGCTGCCGTCTCGGCGAGCTTTTCCCTGAGACGCGCAACCTCGTTGTAGAAAACGAGCGGCGGGAACGTCGCGAGCTTCTCCTCGACGGAGGCGAGCGCCGCCGCATCGGGGTAATCGGGCACCTGGACGATGGGCTTGGAACGCCAGCTCTCGGGGGACCAGGAGGCCGCCATGTCATATTCTCCGTTCAACGCAGCACTGGAACGGCGCCAAGCGGGCGAGAAAACCCCAAGGCTCCGTTCACTCGATCGAGTTTAACCCGTATTAGCGCGGGCTTATAGGCCATTACCGGGCTGGTGGCCAGAACCGCGGAGGGGTTCGCGTTACGATCGTCCGCGCGCGGTTCGGCTTGCGCCGCACAACGTGCCAGCCCCGTGTCCGGACGATCGGCACGACGCGGACGCGCCCAAGCGCCTTAGATGGTGTTTCCACTAAAGCCCGCAGCCCCGGCCCGGGCCTTGTGCCGGTGTCAGCAAAGCCCAGCTCTCTGCCCAATCCCGCCCTCGGGCAAGCGCACGTGCCCGTGGTCGAGCAAATTCGGACATCGGTCGACTTCTGGCGCGCGCTGAGCGAAACCGTTCCCGAGATGGGACGGCCACGACGCCGGGCAGGGCCCGCAAGCGAAACGCCCGCGGCGGTCCCGCGGGCGTTTCTCGTTCTGATCTGGCAGTGGCCGGACGCCGAAGCGCTGGCAAGTGCGGTGTGGGCCGCGCTTACTTCAGCGGAGCGGGATCATCCCACTTGTACTTCACGCCCGCCGTAATATCGAACTGCCACATTTCGATCTCGACCGTGTGCGCCGGATTGAAGAGCTCGGGGCCAGTGACGCTTCCCTTGGGTGCGTACATAGCCGCCATCTCGAACGTGTAGCCGTTGCCGATGTCGTAGGCAAAACCACCCGTGATGTGGTGCTGGGTCACCGCCGGAGCGAGGACGTTGAACGTCACGTCACGCGACGAGATGGGCTGCTCGTTCCAGGCATAGCCCGCGCGCAACGTCAGCTTGTCGTTCGCGCGGTACTCCGCACCGAACTTGATGACATTGATGTCGCTCCAGCCGAAGCCCGGACCATTGGCACCGCCGAGGCAGAAGGAGTTCGGAGGACCGCCACCCAGGAGCGGGCAGTTCGCGAAGTTCGTCGACGGATTACCGATGGAGTCGACGCTCGAGTACCAGATATAGCGCCAGTCGAGCATCAGGGTGAGCTGCGGGGACACATCCACGGCGATACCGGCCTGAATGGATGCGGGAATGTCGAAGCCGCCGCCCTCAGCGAACACGCCGTTGTACTTCTCGAAATCCTGCATCCAGATCGGCGTGGTGCCCGAAACACCGATGCGCACGTTCGACATCGGCGCGATTTCAATACCCGCGCGGACGCCGCCGCCCATAGACCAATCGTTCCGGCTGCCCGAAACGCCACCGCCGTTTGCGGTGAAGCCGGCAAAACCGTCTAGGCCACGCAGGTCCATGGACTGTAGAGCGAAAATCGGCGCGACGCCGATCGAAACGCCCGGCGTGATCTGCTTGGCAAAGGCCATGCTCATGAAGATCTGCATCATATTAACGCCGCCCGCGCCCGCGCAAAAGGCGCCTGCCCCATTGGCGAAGCCAGGACAGTCACCCGTTCTCGGGAACGTCGGGTAGGACGTGTTCATGCCACCATTGCCGACCATCGTGAATGCCATCACGTCGAACAGCGAGTTCTTGTAGGCGCGGGTGCTCCAGGCAAGGTTCGGCAGGAAGAAGTAATCACGGCCGCTCTCATGCTCACCGAACGCCGAGAAGTCGAAGCCGTTCGGAGTACCCGTGCCCGTGAACTGACGGCGCGGCGAGAACACGGAGAAGGCGACATCGAGTTCGTCGCCGACGTGGACGAGTCCAGCCGGGTTGAGCGAGCCGGCCGTCGCATCGCGCGAGTCGGCAACGCCGGCACCGGCAAGCGCCTTGGAGCGCGCGCCATAGCCGTTCTGGAAGTACCCTTCGGTGGCCGAGGCCGGAGCGGAGAACGCGAGCACGGCCGTGGCGGCGATCGCCAGCAACGACGTCGACGTGCGAATTGAGATCATTGTACCCCCCAATGGAAACCCTGCCTTGGCGCGTTAGGCCGGGTCGGTAATGAGTTGCGTGGCCGACCCTCCGTATCCTCGGAGCTTGCGGCATCAGCATCGCCGAATATTAGCACTGCAAAATCCGCATAACACAAGAGCCGCCCCCGGGTTCGGAGGCGGCTCTTGTGTGATCTCGGGACGAGTGCGGCTGTTTGGTCACAAAACAGACGCGAAGTGTTGCAATGCGCCGCAACACCTCTGACAAGCGTCAGGCCGTGTGCTTGATGATGAAGCGATAAACGCCGCCGGCCTCGGTCGATTCGAGCATGGTGTTGCCGGTGGTGCGGCAGAAGGCAGCGAAGTCGGCGACCGAGCCGGCGTCGGTGGAGAGCACCTCGAGCGTGCCGTCCTTCGGCACTTCGAGAATGGCCTTCTTGGCCTTCAGGATCGGCAGCGGGCAGTTGAGGCCCTTGGCGTCGAGAACTTTGTCAGCCATGTCGTTTCTTCCTTCCTTGAGTGCATTTGATTTTGGTTGATTGTGCCGCGCCCGCCGGCCCCAAGACCGCGAGCGAGGGTTACTTCGGGCCGAGCCGCGCCGCGAAGCTCGTGGCTCCCAGGCGACGCGTCCGGTCTGGCGGGTGTCGGATCAGATGTAGAGATTGATATCCGAGCCGAGCGCCTTCTCCATGTAGGTGGCGGCGCCGCCGAGCTTGATGCCGTCGATCATGTCGTCCTTCTTCATTTCGAAGAGGTCGAGCGTCATCTGGCACGCGATCATTTCGATATCGCTCTCGACGGCGGCCTCGCGAAGCTGCGGGATCGAGGCGACGCCCTTCTTCGCGATCAGGTTCTTCATCATCGTCGTCGCCATCGCGTTCACGCCAGGCAGCACGCCGACGAGGTTCGGCATCTTCATGTGCATGCCGGCGAGCGGCATCACCATATCGGGCTTGCCGAGCGGCGAGATCTGGAGGTCGAGATCCTTTTTCAGCAGTGCGAGGCCATAGAACGTGAAGAACATCGAGACGTTGACGCCCATGGCCGCGGCCGTCGTCGCCAGAATGAAGGGCGGATAGGCCCAATCGAGCGTGCCCTTCGTTACGATGATCGACATGCTCTTCTGATTGACGTCTCCAGCAGACATGGCGGGTCCTCCCAGGTGTATCGTGTTTGCTTTTTGCAGCCTCGATCCGGACCCGAGGGTCGCGGGGTCTCGACCCCACCTTATATTCGAACATTCGAAGATAGCAAAAGCGTCATAGAGCGCGCGGCCGGCATACGAGCACCCCAAGCCCGGGCAAAAGTGTCGCTTGTCCCTGTACAAAGCAAGCCTTTCGAGGGGGCGCGCGCCTCGTCATTACGGGAAACCGAGGCCCGGACGGGGGCTCCGGGCCGCCGCCGGAGATATGCTGCATTGCAGCAAGATAACCCCCGACTTTCCGCCCGCGCGTGGCCGGCGGGTGCTTGCCTTGAGCGCCGACGAAGTGCACTTTCGCGCCGCTGGCGGGGAATGCCGGTCGGATCGCTTCGCCGGCCAACAGACACTTAGGGGACGGAAAACATGAGCGAGGAGCCCAGGCGCTCTTTCCGCTTTTCTTTCGGCATCGACAAGCTGGGCCTGGTCGCCCTGCGCATGCCCTGGCTCTCGGCAACGATCGTGGCGGTGCTGACGGCGCTCGCCGTCGTGGGCGTCATGCGGCTCAACGTCGACGATTCCCTGTCCGAGCTTTTCCGCACCAACACCAAGGAATTCCAGCAGTACGAGGAGATCGACCGCCGCTTCCCCTCGAGCGAATACGACGTTCTCGTCGTCGTCGAGAGCCCGAAACTGCTGTCGCGCGACAATCTCGCGGCATTCGCAAGCACCGTCATCGAGCTTCAGCTCGCAGATGGCGTGAACGGCCTCATCTCGATGCTGTCGGCCCGCGACAAGCCGGACGCTAACGGATACGCCCCGCCCATCGTGCCGGACGAACTACCCGCCGACGATGCCGGTTTCGCCACGGTCGTCGAGCGCCTGCGGACCAACGATATCGTCTCCGGCAAGTTCCTGTCGGAGGACGGCCAGCTCGCCCTCGTCGTCATCTCGCTCGACCGCAAGATCGTCGCCGAGCAGACCGCGCGCAAGATAATCGGCGGGCTGCAGGAGATCGTCGATCGCGAGCTCGGGGCCAAGGGCATCACAGCCAAGCTCACCGGCGCGCCGGTGATGCAGCTCGAGATCCGCAACGCGGTCGAGCGCGACAGGCTGATCTACAACGGCCTTGGCTTCGTCGTCGGCCTCGTCGTCGCATACATGTTCTTCCGACGCATCTCGCTGACGCTGATCGCGGTCGCGGGACGCTCGGGGTGATCGGCGCGCTGGATTTCCGGCTGAACCTCTTCATCAACGTCATCACCCCGCTCATTCTCGTCTCGGGCTTCTCCGACTCGATGCATCTCGTCTTCGCCGTGCGCCGCTCGATACTCGCCGGCGTCGATCGCATCGAGGCCGCGCGCGCGGCCGTTCTCGACGTGGCGCCGGCGTGCCTGCTCACCGCGATGAACGCGGCCCTCGCACTGCTCTCGTTCTCATTCGCCCAGTCGGCACTCATCAAGACGTTCGGTGTCGCAGCGCTGCTCGCGGTTGCGATCTCCTATATCGCCGTCGCCGTGGTGGTGCCGACACTTGCCGCACTCCTCATCCGCCGCGAGAAGGCGTCGCGCTCGACTACCGACCTCGATACCGAGGACGGCGGCGTCGGCGTGCTGCAGCGGGTGACAGAAGCCATCGTGCGCCAAGTCTCCGCCTGGCCGGCGACGTTCGCCCTGCTCGGCATCGTGGCCGTCATCGCGACGGGCTTCGCCTATGGCCAGCTCGTACCGTCCTATCGCCTCGCCGATCAGGTGCCCGACAAGGAACAGGCGCTGGCCGGCACCGCGCGTCTCGACCAGAAGCTGACCGGCGCCAACCCCGTACACGTGATGATCCAATGGGGCCCGGAGCACGCGCTCTACGACGCGACAACGCTCAAGGTCATCCATGAAGCGCACGACGTGCTCCAGCACCGCGCCGGACTGGGCAACGTCTGGTCGCTCGACAGCCTGCGGCGCTGGCTGGCGGAGGCCGGCGACGATCGCATCGAGACGGTGAAGACTTATGTCGGCCTGCTGCCCGAGCACCTGACGCGCCGCTTCATCGACGCCAACGAGCGCGCCGTTCTGGTCACCGCGCGCATGCCGGACGTGGACGCCAGCAAGATCCTCCCGGTCGTGGAAGAGATCGATTCCGCACTGGTTCCCGTGCGCGCCGCCAACCCGGGATACGACATCTCGGTCACCGGCCTTCCAGCGATCGCCGCGCGCAACTCGGCGCGGCTCATCGGCGAGCTCAATTGGGGCCTCGTCGGCGACATGTTCGTGATCTTCATCTTCCTCGGCATCGCGCTGCGTTCGGTCCTCGCCGGTATCGCCAGCATCCTACCGTCCCTGTTCCCGATCTTTGCGACCGGCTCGCTGTTGTGGGCGACCGGCCAGGGCCTGCAGTTCGCGTCGATCATCGCCATCACGGTCGCTTTCGCGCTGGCCATCGATTCGACCATCCACTTCCTCAACCGCTATCACCTGGAGGAAGCGCGCCTTGGCGCGGGCGGCGGCGAAGAGCACACTCGTCAGGCCCTCATCCGCACGGTCCACCACATCGGACCCGCGGTGGTTCTCACCACCATCGTGCTGGCGCTCGGTCTTGGCGTCACCATGCTGTCCGACCTGCCGTCGCTGCGCCAGTTCGGCATCCTGACATCGATCTGCCTGTTCGCCTCCCTGATCGGCCAGCTCGTGATCCTGCCGGCGACGGTTGCCGTGCTCCGCCGCATCCTACCCCGCCGGGCTGGGCCTCACTGACGCAGCGAAACTGATCTGGAACAATTACGACGAGCGCCAGCCGCGCGAACTAGAGTGCTATCGACTTCGATGGAATCGCACCCGCGATCCATCAAGGTTGTGAATGGCACTCCAATTCATGTGTCCGGGGTGCGGTTCAAGCTGCCGTCTCAACCGAACGCACCCTGCGGGGGAGCGCCGTGCGCTCGCCCTCGCGGGCTGAAACGAGTGCGGGCATGGATCAGATCGTCAGAACGTCGCGCGTTGCGGGAGCGGTTTCCCCGCCCCTCTCCGATCGTCCGTGGCTCGAACGCCTCCACGCCATCGAGCCGCTCGAGGATGCCCGCTTCGACGCCGGGCTGGTCGCCGCCATGCAGGTGCGCGCCCGCGAGCGCGGGCTGAAGTCCATTCGTTTCTCGACGCCGACCTTCAAGGAGTATGCGTCGTCCGAGATCAAGGGGTGCTCGAAGAACGCATTTCCCGCGTTCTCGGTGACCGGCAGCGCTTGCGCGCTCGACTGCGACCACTGCCAGTCGCGCATCCTCGATCCGATGATCCCGGCGACGAGCCCGGACATGCTCGAAGCCAAGGTGCGCGACCTCATCCTACTGCAGGACCTGCAAGGGTTTCTGCTCTCGGGCGGATCGAACCGGCGCAACGAGATCAAGTACGAGAAATATTATCCCATCATCGAGCGGCTGAAGCGCGATTTCCCCCATCTCAAGATCGCCATCCATTCAGCACTTCTCGACGAACCGCGGGCGCGGGCCATGGAGAGTGCGGGCGTCGATACGGCGATGATGGATGTCATCGGTGCGGCGGAGACGATCCGCGACGTCTACCACGTGGACCGTCCCGTCGAGGACTTCGAGGCGACGCTCGCGGCGCTTTGCGCGACGCGCATGGAGGTCGTTCCCCACATCGTCGTCGGCCTGCACTACGGCCGCATCCTCGGCGAAGCGAACGCCCTCGACATCTGCGCGCGCCACGCCATCCATGCGCTGGTGCTCGTCGTCATCATGCCCTTCTACGCCAAGCCCGGCACGTTCGCGACGCCCGAGGCGGACGACGTCGGACGCATCTTCCTCGAGGCCCGCGGGCGGCTCCCGGACAGACCGATCAATCTCGGATGCGCCCGGCCCGCCGGCATGCCCAAGCGCATCGTCGG
>CALMPK010000024.1 GCA_937873575.1 uncultured Hyphomicrobiaceae bacterium | reverse complement strand
CCTCCCGCCCTGGCCCGCGGCCGCGCGCCGCACTTCTCCGAGGCGCCCCCCCCCGCCGATGAACAGCCAGCGAATGCGCGGCGAGACTAGTTTTCCTGGGGAGGACCCGATGGCCTCGACTTGCGGAACGGCCTTCTGCAAAGCCTGCAATCGCTCGGTCCGCTGGATGGCGTCGAGGAAGGTTTGAAAGTCGTGGGCGCGGCCCAGATTTCCCGAGTAACCGACGACGAAATCATGTTCGAGCCCCCACGACGCCCTGAGCGGGTTGGTCTCCCGTGGCACCGGTTCGATGAGCGCGCCGTCGGCCCAGTTCGGCACGATCCGGATACGCCCGCGCGCGACGCCGAGGCCGCCAACGTGATCCGCCATGCGCTCGCCGAGAACAACATTGATGGCAGCTCGCCGCAGCGACAGGTTGCGCAACCACCCGAGTACGCGGAAGCCAATCCGGCCGATACCGCGCGTCCCCACGCCAAGAGCCAGCGCCACTTCGGGAAAGATGTCTTGCAGCCAATTCACGACCCGTGCACCGCGGAGCGCTGCAATCGGCCACAGCACGACGGAGAGCATGGGAGGATCGGTCTTGACGATCACGACATCGCCGCGGCGCGACAAGCGAAGCAGTGCCCATGCAGCGGAGAGGTAGAACGTCAAATAGTCGACCGCGCGACCGAGCAACCACGAACGCCCGAACCCCGACGTGAAGACGCGATGGACCTGGACACCCTCGACGGTCTCTCGCGTAGGCAAGCGGGCGTCTGGGTTGTCGTATCGCAGCCGGGACGTGATCACCGACACTGCCTGCCCGCGCCGGGCCAACGCAAGCGCGATCCCGGACAGCATCTGGCTCGTGGCCGAGTGATCGGGGTAGAAAAAGCGATTAACGAAAATGACGCGCAACGACAATTTTTCGGCACCGTCTGTAGAGTTCAGCATGAGCTATTTTCACCGCGTTCTGCGGACCAGAGCTCGGCATCACAGCCCGAGGCACATTGTGCAAATGTACCCGATGGTTGAATGGCGCGATGCAGACGATGGCCGTGTTGGTAGCACCACCGGACGCCATGGCATCATCCCTCAGGCAAGCGAAGCTGTGGAAAACCTACCACGCCCACGCATGACGATCCGGTGTGGAAAACGGGCATAAGGGTTGAGCGTCAGAGTCGACAACGTGTCGTCATGTTAGACGAAGTGTGGCCGAGCGCCTTTGCCACTGAAACGCCACGGGCGGAACCGGCGGAAACAGTTCTCTCAGGGGACATTATGTCTGACGCGTGTGTCACCGCCGCGCTTCTGGCTGCTGTCACTCAGCGACAGCGAATACCGTGGCCCGAGCATATCTCCTCGGCCGCGATGCTCTCGGCTGTCGACTACCACGGTGTCAGCGCTCTCCTCCACGAGCGCCTGGATCTTCTCTCCGATTGGCCCGAAGAAGTCCGCGCAGCGTTGATCGATGACGCGCGGGCTCGGGCCATGTGGGAGCTCCGACACGCGATGCTCCTGCGGGAGATTATCGGCGCCCTTGGCATGGCGGGCGTCGAACCGGTCTTCATCAAGGGTACGGCCCTCGCCTACGGCTACTATGCCGAGCCGCATCTGCGCACGAGGGCCGACACGGACATTGTGATCCCGCCGGAACAGCGCCCCCTCGTCCACAAGCAACTCGAACGGCTGGGCTTCAAAGTTGATCGGAGCGAGGCAGGCCGGTTCGCGAGCAGCCAAGCGACGTTCACCTTGAGTACGCCTGGGTTCGGTAATCACTGCATCGACCTGCACTGGGCGATCAACAACTCTGCACTCATTGCCCGCTCAATAAGCGTGCACGAGTTGCGTCGAGCCGCGACATCGCTCTCGGCGCTTTCAGAGTCGGCCTTGTCGGCATCGCCGATCCACGCCCTCCTGCTCGCGTGTCTGCATCGCGTTGCCCATCAATCAGCCCCCTACTACAGCAACGGCCGGGCCATCCTCGGTGGCGACAGGCTGATCTGGCTATTCGATATCCATCTGCTCGCCTCGAGCCTCACAGAGCCTCAGTGGCAGGCGATGATCGCGCTCGCGCGCGAGCGTGGTGCGCAAGCTGTCCTTTCCGAGGGATTGGATGCAACACGTTCGCACTTCAATACCGCATACCCCGAGCAGGCTCTGCGGGAGACGGTGCCCGACCGCAGCCATCGGAGACTTACGAGATACATGCGCTCCGGATCGCTTCAGCGGGGGTGGCTCGACTTCACCACAATCGATCGTACTCGCGACCGTCTCGGCTGGCTCCGCGAGGTGCTCCTGCCCCCCAAGGCCTACATGCTCGCCAAGTATTCTGGGACCCGGTTCGATTGGCTCCCCTGGCTCTACCTCAGGCGCGCGCTCGCTGGCCTGGCCCGGCATCTGATCAGGTCGCACGTGGGATGAACTGGGGCCTTCTGCTCGAGCTAATTCGGTCGTCACGCGCCAGCCTTTTGTTGTACCTGGCTCTCATGACCGCAGAAGCCGTCGTGACATTGGCTCTGCCGTGGTTTGGCGGCCGGTTCATCGACCATGTTTTCGGCGGCGCCAGTCAAAACCTGGGGGCTGTCGTCGGCCTCTTGCTCTGCCTATTTGCGGTACAGGCAGCCCTGCGCACTGGCACGGGTTATCTCGTGAGTTGCGCCGCCGAGCGCATTCTTGCGGAAATTCGTCGTCGGGTATTTCGACACCTGCAACTGGTCCCGCTTGCGTTCCATGAGCAACGTCGCAAAGGCGAGTTGCTGGCCCAGCTTTCACAGGAAGCCACAAACTTGGCGGGCTTCATCGCCGGACCGTTGATGGGGCTGGCGCCTCTGCTCCTTACCGGCCTCGGCGCAGTCGTACTGATGATCAAGGTGAACTGGTTGCTCGGCATGTTGGCGGCCATCTTGGTTCCGGCAACATACTTGGGGCTTCGGGCCCTCAGCCACAGCATGCGGTCGCTCGCTTCGCGGGTTCAGATTGAGCGGGCCGATATCGCGGGCTTGGAGGAGGAGAGCCTCGGAATGATACCCGTGGTTAAGGCCTTCGGCCGCGAGCAAACCGAAATCGAGCGTCATGAACGCCATCTTGCCGGGCTTCTTTCGACGGCCGAGCGACAGGCACGCCTTACGGCAGTGTTATCTCCGACCGTACAGTTCGTTGCCGCCGCGGCCGCGGTCCTCGCTCTCTGGGCGGCATGGGCCTTGGGTGGGAATCTTGCGCCGACACCGGGGGATGCCGTAACTCTCCTCTTGTACTCGGCCCTACTAACGCGACCGATGGGAGCCGCGGCAGCCTTCTATGCCGGGGCGCAACAGGCGAGCGTATTGCTTCGCCGCGTCGAAGAGGTTCTCACGGAACCGCTGGAACCGGGCACCTCGGGCCTTCCACCTCTGAGCGATGTCCGCGGCGACGTCGAGTTTCAGAACGTCTCGTTCTCCTACGTTGATCGCAAACCTGCGCTCGACTCGGTGAGCTTGAAAATCTCCGCCGGTGAAACCGTGGCCATCATCGGAGAGAACGGGGCAGGAAAGAGCACACTGGCCCATCTTCTCCTGCGTCTGCACACGCCTGGCCGCGGACGCATCCTCATCGACGGGATCGACGCTGCGACGGTCGATGTCAGTTCGCTTCGCCGACAAGTCGGTCTCGTGGCGCAGCACACCCTCCTGTGGCACGCCACGGTTCGCGACAACATCGCATTCGGGCGCAATTGCTCGACGGAGGAAGAGATTTCTGCTGCGGCGCGAATGGCCCAGGCCGAGGCATTCATACTCGGTTTCCCGGACGGATACGACACCGTGATCGGAGATCAAGGGCTCCGACTGTCGGGGGGGCAACGCCAGAGAATAGCGTTAGCACGAGCTCTCCTGAAGGACCCACCCATCCTCGTCCTCGACGAGGCGACATCCATGTTCGCTCCGGAGGCAGAGCGGGATTTTCTCAGAGCGTCTCGCGACGCATTTTCGTCCCGCACGGTCATCCTGATCACCCATAGGCCTGCGAGCCTGGAAGTGGCGGATCGGGTGCTGCGACTGACCGGAGGCCGCTTAATCGAGGAGGCTGCGAGGAGCCGATGGCAATGGCAACCAGCATTGACCGGTTGAGACGGTTCGCCGCGATGCCGCGCAACGATCGCGCGGTTGCGGTCGCAGCACTGATACTCGTACCCGCGATCTGGGTGGCACTCCGGTTGCTCGGCTACAAGGCAACGCGGCGGATTCTATCGCGCCGGATCGAAGCTTGCGAGCACCCTGAGTGCGGTTCGGTCGCGCGCCAGACGGCCAACCTCGTCAACGCTGCGTCACGCGCTTGGGGGTTGCCGCGGTGCTGTCTCGCTCGATCTTTGACCTTGCAGCGGCTGTTGGCATCACGTGGCGTTCCGACCGACGTGAGGATCGGCGTCAGTCTCGACGGCGGACAACTTGTGGCTCATGCCTGGGTTGAGCATCTCGGCAAGGTGATCAACGACAGCATCACCGTGGTCAACTCATACGCGGCTCTTGAAACCGATCTTGGCCACTCGGGACTGCCGTGAGTGGGTTCTTTTGCATCCTGCAAATCAACGGAGCACCGGTCGATCCGCGCAACATGGCTCGCGTTGCGGCAGTCCTCCGGCGACGTGGCCCTGACGCACAGAACGTCTGGCATGATGAAAACGTCGGTGTCGGGCATTGCTTGCTGGCGACGACGACCGAGGCCTTGACCGAGCGCCAGCCTGTTCATCACCGCGAGACAGGGTGCGTCCTTACGGCCGACGTCCGGCTGGACAACCGCCGTGAACTCCTGAAACAGCTTGATTTGGAGGAACGCGACCCAACACCCGGCGACGGTGAGATTGTCCTGAAGGCGTACCTGAAGTGGGCCTCCGAATGCGTGGACCATCTCATCGGTGATTTTGCCTTTGCACTATGGGACCCGCGCAAGCAGATGGTGTTCGCCGCGCGCGACCACTCTGGCATGCGGCCGTTCTACTATCATCACACACCCGGAATGGTGTTTGCCGCTGCATCCGAACCGGCGGCGCTGCTGGCATTGCCGCAAGTACCGCGCATTCCGAGCGAGGAGCGGATCGCAGACTTCCTCGTCTCCGATCTCGAAGGCATCGACAAGACAAGTACCTTTTTTCAAGGCATAACGCGGCTTCCTCCTGCCCATAGAATGTTCGTTTCGTCCCGGTCGGTGTCGATCGAGCGTTACTGGCGGCCCGAGCCGCGTTCGATCCTGCGGATGAAGTGCGACGACGACTATACCGAGGCGTTCCTCGAACGATTTGACGAAGCCGTACGATGCCGCTTGCGCAGCGATGGGCGGATCGGGGCGATGTTGAGCGGTGGGCTCGATTCCGGCTCGGTCGCCGCGACAGCGACCCGAATCTTGGCCGCCTCGGAACAGCGGCCGCTCGCCACTTTTTCTGCCGTCGGACCCGATCCGGGAACCTGCCCTGAGACACGGGCTGTCCATTCCGTACTAGCCATCGGAGGCTTCGACCCGACAACCATCTGCTTCTCCGATCTGGAGAGCGAAATGCCCGAGCTCGCTGAGCTGATGCACTCCGTCGACGAGCCCTTCGACTATCACATGAACCTCCAGAGGGCCGTCTACACCGCTGCTGCTCGCCGCGGAATACGGGTCGTTCTCGACGGCGTCTCGGCGGACATGCTGCTGGACGGTGGTTCGCACCTTGCACGACTGATCCGGCGAGGCCGTTGGCACACCGCCTATCGCACGTCCAAAGGCCTGCAGAGGTTCTGGCGTCCACCATCGTTCTGGAGCTTGCTGCGACCGAGCATCAGGCTCGCGCTCGTCCCGGAGTTCATCAGGGCGATCCGACAAGGTGATTTGTCTCATCATCGCGCGCAGCGGAGCGAACTGCTCGCACCGGAATTCGCCGAACGCGTTGCCCTGCGCGAACGCTATCGTGTCAAGGGAGGCATCAAGGGGCTTTCACAAAGCTTCGTGGAGGAGCGCTGCGAGATCCTCGACAGCGCAGATCTAACGGTCGGAAGAGAGCGCTATGACCGGGTGGCGTCAGCGCTTGGCATCGAGCCGCGCGACCCGTTCCTCGATCGCCGGCTGATCGATTTCTGCCTAGCGCTCCCCGGTGAGCAGCTCCTCGGAGACGGATGGCCGAAACTCATCCTGCGGCGCGCCATGAAAGGCCGATTGCCCGAGGATGTCAGGTGGCGGTTCGGCAAGGAGCATCTCGGCGCGGCATTCACCGAGGCCGTGGCTGCGATGCCGCGTCAGACATCTGAACAACAGTCATCATCGGAACGTCTCTTGAGCATCCACAAGATGATTGCTGACCCTACTTGCAAACTTGACGCAGAGAGCGGCTCAGTGGGGGCGAACCTGGCGGGACTTCAGTTGTGCGTTCTCCAGTCCTGGCTCGGCCGCATGCAGGGAGAACGAGAATGAATTCTCAGGACCAAATCAAACCGACCTCTGGCCTCAATGCATCACATGAAAAAGTAAGGCAACGGCGCTATGTCCGGCCAACTTTGCGCCATTACGGTGATGTCACGCTGCTGACCGCTTCCGGCACTGGAAGCAGCGTCGAAAACAATCAAGGCCAGGGCCAGACCAGTAGAAGACCGTAGTCGGTCGGTACCTCGCACATGTCGACCGCAACTCCAGGCAGCCCGCTTTTGGCAGGGCTTAATCGCCCGCGCCGCTATGACTTCGCAGACGAGGTGCTGCTGTCCAGTATGGAGTGGACGTCGCTCATCGAGTTGGCCGACGAACCCGATCGAGGTGCTGGCGTCGGTCGACGGGGTACCATTGCAATACATGACGGTGGCCCGAATGCGCCCGAACTGAGCGGAGTGGAGCTTTGGCGGGAAGAGCGCCGCGGCGAAACACTGCGCAAGACTTGCGAGGGTTACCTTGTTGCGTATCGCAATGGCGCCAGCTTCCAGGTCTCGGGCGACGGGAACGCTGTCACCGTCCATGGCGGCGAAGCCAATTCGCAGGCCATGGTCGAGCACCTTCTGCTGGATCAGGTCTTGCCACGCCTCCTCGACCATAGAGGGCTGGTCGTCCTCCATGGGGCCGTTGTCGAAATCGAAGGCAGGGCGATTTTACTGTTGGGCCGGACCGGAGCCGGCAAATCGACGTTGGCGGCCAGTCTTGCCCAAGCGGGCGGGACGCTTCTGTCGGACGATGCGATAGTCCTTGACTGGTGCGGTGAGACAGCATGTGCCCGCGGGACCTATCAAGGGCTGCGGCTTTGGCCTGAATCGGCCAGGGCCGTTCTCCGCGAGGGTGTCAACTCGTCCCCGCTCTCTGAATTACCCGGATCGAAGCTTCGCATCCAGACGGGACAAGCTTCAGTTCGTTCTGTCCCTGTTTCTGCCGTTTACCTCCTGAATGCGGAATCGCGGCCGAAAGTGCTCACCCCGCTTTCGGCTCGCGAGAGTTGCATAGCCTTGCTGTCGAACTGCTTCGTACTCGACCCGGTCGACAGAGGTGCTGCCGCACGGCGGCTCTCGGAGATCGGTCGCTTTGTCGCGGCAGTACCCACCTTCGAACTGGCATACCCGCGCGAGTTCAGCATGCTCCGCGAAGTCACCGACGAGATAATCCGTAATGTCGAGGGAGTTGAGCTTCATGCCCGCCACGATGTCGACCATTTGGCCCAAGGAAAGCATCAAGAGTGCGCGCTTGGGGAACGAAATGGTGCTGCTTGATGAAACGTCAGGTCTGTACTTCGGATTAAACGAGATCGCGTCGGAGATTTGGTCGCGGATTCAATCGGGAAAGAATGAGGGAGAGATCTGCGCTGACCTACTCGAGGAGTTTGCCGTGCCTCGAGATGTTCTTGAAAGCGACATTCGCGCGTTCGTCGACCAACTGCGGGCAGCAAAACTCTTGATTTGAAATAGTGAGCGGGAGCTGAATTCGTTTCTGCGGATCACTTGGGCGGCGCACACGACGCGCTGCTACGATCTGGAACGTGGGGCGGGACGGCCACGGGATAGAGGTCACGTGTGCGCCCGACCGCCCAATAACCCAATAGGCCGAAAAACTCCCGCCAAACGCGCTTCGACAGGGCGTCGGGCTCGGTCGGTGTATCGAAGACCGGCCAAGGAGCGACAGCCAGCCCCGCCGAACGAAAAGAGGCCACAGCGCGCGGCATATGTAGCGCGGAGGTCACCACAACCCAGCAACGGCCACCGTGCCGGGCTAGAAACTCACGGCTAAACTGCGCATTCTCATAAGTGTTTTTCGGGCGGTAATCGAACACTGCTTCGTGGCTGTTGGCAGATCGCCTTGCGATCATCACCTCCTCGGGGCCGGGTCCGCTCAGCAGGATTTCGGCGGAGGGAAATTTCTCCGCAAGCTGCAATGCTTCCTCTACCCGATCGCCAGAGCCCCCCAGGATGACGATCCCATCGACCCGTTGGAGTTCGACACGCGGAAAGCGTGCCTCCAGCTCGCCGCCAATCAACCGCGCCACCTGGCGCTCGGCTGATCCGATCGCCGGGACTGACAGCGGAATTGCCACAAGAGCAAGGAATCCCAGGGTTGCAAGACGCCCCGAGAGACGCGCCCGCACCACTCCTCCTGACGCCAACATGAACCCACTCGCACCCGATCCGACCGGATATCATTATCTGCCGATTGTGGTGGAGGGTTGGTAAACATTCACACGGCGAGCGGGTGCATACAGGCATCATTGAGCTGGCGAGAGCAGGCATCATCGATCATGCGCGATCATGGGGGCACGGACCGTGCGGCCGGGCAAGGGCCCGACCGGCCCTCCGCGGGGGCGCCGGACTACGATGCGTGCTCTGAACCCCAAGGGGCCCTCATGCGAGGCCAGGGTTCTCGGCCTTCGTCGCCACTGACGGGCCGATATCGCCTGCGGGATTGAGCAGCGAGATCGGACCTTGTTCCGCTCTTTGCATCTCTGCCACCTGTACGACGGCCACATGGCGG
>CALMPK010000023.1 GCA_937873575.1 uncultured Hyphomicrobiaceae bacterium | reverse complement strand
TATGAGAGCCTCAACTGCGGCCTCGGCTCGAACGCCGACCGCTCAGCCGTGATCGAGAACCGGCGCAGGGTGGCGGGTTTCCTCGGAAGCCGCGAGTTTCCCGTGGTGACACTCCACCAGACCCATTCGGCCACCGCCGGCCTCGTCGCGGGTGCCGTCTCCGGAGACCTGCCCAAGGCCGACGCCGTCGTGACGTCGACGCCGGGTGTCGTCGTCGGCGCGCTCGCTGCCGACTGCGCCCCGGTTCTGTTCGCCGACCCTGTCGCCAAGGTCGTGGCGGCAGCGCACGCCGGATGGCGCGGCGCCGTCTCCGGCATCCTCGAGGCCGCCGTGACCAAAATGGAGGAGGTCGGCGCCGACCGCGCGCGCATCCACGCCGCGCTCGGCCCCTGCATCGGCCAGGACGCCTACGAGGTCGGACCGGAGTTCGAAGCGGAGCTGATGGCCCTCTCGTCCGCCAACGCCCGCCATTTCCGCCGCCCGATACCCGGAGGGAAGGCCCACTTCGACCTGCCGGGCTACGTGCTCGCCCGGCTCGGCGGCCTCGGCCTCGCGCGCGTTTCGTCGGCGCACCTGTCAACCTACGAGAACGAATCGAGATTGTTCAGCTACCGGCGCTGCTGCCACCGCAAAGAGCCGGATTACGGCCGCCAAATCTCCGCCATTGTCGTGGCCTAGGAGCACAATCCACAATTTAGAGGGGTGTGACTGGGGATTGGTGGCCTGTCGAACAGCGGACGAGAGGCTGCGCGGGTGGACTCAGGGCCGCCCGCCCGGTTATTCCAATGGCAGTGTACCGGTTCAAGAGGAGCTGAAGGCCGCAGGGTAAGTACGCCGGCCGCCGGAAATACAGCGGGTCGTATGATTTGAGGGGGACGTCACCGTGACGACCAATGATTCTGCTGTGGCGAGACTGACGGCTCGTACGGCGCCTGCCGCCCATCGCGCAGGACGGTCCGGTTGGATCGCGGCCGCGATCGCCCTGGCAGGCATGATGCTCGCCGGCTGCGAAACCGGCGGCAACCTGCTCGGCTCGGCCGGGGACACTGGCCCCGCCACCGCTCTGAACACGCCGCCGCCCGCTGCCGTGACGGCTGGCGCGAAGGTGGCCGTCGCTCCCGTCATCGGCGCACCGGAAACCGTCGCCAAGCAGATGCAGGCGAGCCTCGGCACGGCGCTCGGCCGCTCGAGCATCGCCGTCGCGCAGAACGCCACCGACCGCGCCGACTACACGCTGCGCGGGTACGTGGTGTCCGCCCGTGAGAAGACGGGCGTGAAAGTGTCCTACATCTGGGACGTCACCGACCCCGCCGGCCAGCGCGTCAACCGTATCACGGGCGAGGAGATGATCCCCGGTGCGCAGGGTAGCCGCGATCCGTGGTCGGCCGTATCCCCGCAGGTGATCGACACCATCTCGAACAAGACCGCCGGCCAGATCGCCTCGTGGCTGCCGTCTCAGGGCCGCTCGGCGAGCGTACCGGTGGCGCAGGCTCCGGCCGCTGGTGGCGGCCGCGCCGGCCAGCAGGTTGCAGCAGCGCCGGCCGCGCCCAGCACCACGACGGGCAGCATCGGCCGCGCCGGCCCGATGATGGCGTTCGTGCCGAACGTCACCGGTGCACCGGGCGACGGCCGTATCTCGCTCACCAGCGCCCTGCAGCGCGAATTGTCGAAGAGCGGCGTCTCGCTCGCCAGCGCCGCCGGCAACGCCTATCGCGTCGAAGGCATCGTCAAGGTCGGCGACGCCAAGGACGGCAAGCAGCCGATCGCCATCGACTGGCACGTCAAGGACCCGGCGGGCAAGAACATCGGCACGGTCTCACAGAAGAACGACATCGCGGCCGGTGCTCTCGACGGCGCCTGGGGTCCGACGGCGGATGCCGCCGCGGCGGCTGCCAGCCAGGGCATCATCAAGCTGCTGCCCAAGGCGAACTGAGGCACGGCCCCTGCGCCCCATTCCCAGCGGGCCTTGTAAGAAAGTCCTTCGAGCCCGGGCGGTTTACACGCCCGGGCTCAATTGCTAGAAGCGCCGTCAGAAAACTGTCGCGGAGTTGCCAGATGTCGTTCGACGCGCGTGGAGACGGCGGCAAGAGCGGGCACAACGTCAAGCTCGTCGCAGGCAACTCGAACAAGCCGCTGGCCGAGGCCATAGCCCGCCAGATCGGCGTTCCGCTGACGAAGGGCGTCGTCAAGCGCTTCGCCGACATGGAGATCTTCGTCGAGATCCAGGAGAACGTGCGCGGCCAGGACTGCTTCGTGGTGCAGTCCACCTCGTTCCCCGCGAACGACAATCTCATGGAGTTGCTGATCCTCATCGACGCCCTGAAGCGCGCCTCCGCGCGCCGCATCACGGCCGTCATCCCCTACTACGGCTATGCTCGTCAGGACCGCAAACCCGGTCCGCGCACGCCCATCTCGGCCAAGCTCGTCGCCAACCTGATCGAGCGCGCGGGTGCCGACCGTGTCCTCTCCCTCGATCTCCACGCCGGCCAGATCCAGGGCTTCTTCGACATCCCGACCGACAACCTGTTCGCCGCACCGATCATCGCCCGCGACATCCACGAGCGCTTCCCCGGCGACAACCTGATGGTCGTCTCGCCGGACGTCGGCGGCGTCGTCCGCGCCCGGGCGCTGGCCAAGCGCATCGGCGCGCCGATCGCCATCTGCGACAAGCGCCGCGAACGTCCTGGCGAGAGCGAGGTGATGAACGTCATCGGCGATGTCGAGGGCATGCGCTGCGTGCTCATCGACGACATCATCGATTCCGGCGGCACCCTGGTGAACGCCGCAGAGGCGCTGTTGAAGAACGGCGCGACCGAAGTGATGGCCTACATTACGCACGGCGTCCTTTCGGGCGGAGCGGTGAGCCGCATCCAGAACTCGCGG
The DNA here is from genome assembly GCA_937873575.1 of uncultured Hyphomicrobiaceae bacterium. Taxonomy (GTDB): domain Bacteria; phylum Pseudomonadota; class Alphaproteobacteria; order Rhizobiales; family Hyphomicrobiaceae; genus JAEUMD01. Next base: position 4,598 of record CALMPK010000023.1, on the reverse strand, counting down.
TTGAAATCGCTGGTCATCACGGATTCGATCCAGCCGACGGAAGCCGTGCGGGCGGCAAAAAACATCCGCGTTCTCCCGATCGCCGCGCTGATCGGCGAGGCCATCATTCGAACGAGCCGAGAGGAAAGCGTCTCGAGCCTGTTCTACTGAGCGCGCCGCGACCGAGCGGGCGCAGCTTCATACACCGGCACCTCCGCGCACTGATCTGGACATCTAGAACGAAACGGCGCGCCAACCGATGGCGCGCCGTCTCGACTCCGGCGGTGGCAAGACCTCGACCGGCTACTTCATCGGCGCGACGTAGCGGTCGCCACCGAACTTGAAGCTGACGCCGAGGCGAATAGTGTCGATTTGAGCGTCGACGTTGTCCGGGAGAGCACCGTTCAGGTTGTGGGTTTCGGTGCCGAAATCCATGTGCGCGTATTCGATGCGGGCGATGACGCTGTTCGACACAGCATAGGAGAAGCCAACGCCGGCGACCCAGCCGGTGTGCGTCTCGCCACCGCTTAGGAACGGCACGCCAGCGATGCTGACAGTCGTGTCGATATCGGCGAACGAAACGCCGCCGAAGCCGTAGATCATCGAGCGGTCCATAGCATAGCCGAGGCGGCCGACGATGGTCGCGACCCAGTTGACCTCACGCTGGCAGTTGAGCACGAACACGCAGGTCGTATTGCCGTCGATCTCGGTGCCATCGAAGGTTCCTTCGATGCCGACGACGAGATTGCTCATCTGATAGTTGTAGCCGACGTGGGCGCCGTACATCGCACCATTCATCTCGAAGTCGGTGGCGAAGATGGGCCCAAGGTTTGCCCCACCCTGGGTATCGCCAACGGCGAGGCCCGCATGGGCGCCGACGTAGAGGCCGGTCCAACTGAACGGCGGCGGATAGTAGTCGTCGTCCTTGATGGACCCCGCGGCGCCACGGCCGAACAGATCACCAGCCGAGGCGGGGGCAGTCGATGCCGCCAGCGCGACCAGCGAAATAGCTGCAATCACGGAATGGACAATACGCATGATGACCTCCAAACAACTTTGACAATGGCCAGCAGCGAAGGCCTCGCTACGAGCGGGAGCGCCAAAAGGGCGAGCTCATTTCTTTCGTAACGGACCGGTCACAAATTTGCTGTGCTCAACGCACAACCAATCGCAGCCATCAGGAATAAGTCGTTGGTTTTCTGATTTAATTCATCGCCACCGAGAGCATGTGGGGCGAGCCAGGGAAGCGACAGGAATACAACGAGTTGCCCAGCCATCCGCCTTCAGCTCAACGCGCGGGACACAGTATTCCGATTGAGCGGACCGCTTATTACTTCTCTGGACTGTTACTCATTTGCACATGCTTCAAGCAAAAGTCCGGCCGCGGACGAGGATGCTGCCAAAGCATTCGCCGCTCCATAAAGTTGATCTGAGTAGTCGAATATGCGAATGTTCGAGCGTGCGGGGCCGCGGTCGGCTCCCCTGGACGGGAGCACGACATGGAACTGCCTGAGCGCGACGGAGACGGCTACCTCTTGGACATCGGCGACTGGACCCCGGAAGTCGGTCACGAGATGGCGCGCCTCGACGGCTTCGAGATGACCGAGCAGAAGTGGGAGCAGATCCTGGCGGCTCGCGACTATTTCGAGGAAAAGCAGACGGTGCCGCCGATCCGCAAGTTCGCCAGTGCTATCGGTTCGAGCACGGAGGAGCTTTATGCGATCTGGCAGAGCGGGCCGATGAAGATCATCACCAAGTACGGCGGCCTGCCGAAGCCGACCGGGTGCGTCTGAGCCGCCCAGCCCCAGCGGGCACATCCCGGCGGCAGCCTCGCATTTGATTTCTCGGGCGGGCACGACTATAACCCGCGCATCTCAACGCCTTCGCTGAGACGCTTGCCGGCACCCTTGGAGGCCGGCGGCTTTTGCCTTGGGCCCACTCCGGGGCCCGCTTTCGTTTGGAGAAACAGCCAATGGCTCAAGCACCAGTTCAGCTCGACGCCACGGCGCGTTCGCGTGTCGGCAAGGGGGCCGCACGTCATGCTCGTCGTGAAGGAAGCATTCCGGCCGTCATCTACGGCGCCAACAAGCCGCCGCTGCCGATCAGCGTCGACTACAACACGCTCTGGAAGCAGATCCTCAAGGGTCACTTCACGTCGACCGTTTTCGAGATCAAGGTCGGCAACGACATGCACCGCGTCATCGCGCGCGACGTGCAGCTCGATCCCGTGCGCGACACCCCCCTGCACGCCGACTTCCTGCGCATCGCCGATGACGGCATGATCCGCATCCAGGTGCCGGTCAAGTTCGTCAACGACCTGCTTTCGCCCGGCCTGAAGCGCGGCGGCGTGCTCAACATCGTCCGTCACGAGGTGGAGGTTTTCTGCCCCTCCGACCACATCCCGCCGTTCTTCGAGATCGACCTCACCGGCACGCAGATCGGCACGTCGATCCACATCTCGTCCGTCGCGCTGCCCGAGGGCGTATCGCCGACCATCCGTGATCGTGACTTCACCATCGCCACGATCGCCGGCCGCCTCAAGGACGACGAACCGGCCGAAGGCGCGGCCGCTGCTGCCGCCGCTCCCGCTGCTGGCAAGGCCGCTGCCGCCCCTGCGGGCAAGGCTGCTGCCCCCGCTGGCAAGGCCGCCGCTCCGGCCGCTGCGAAGCCCGCCGGCAAGAAGTAAGGCGAACGCCGCGGACCGGGAAAAACCTGGTCCGCGGCCGTCAACTCCATCGAGGCGCCGCCGGCCACCCTTGCGAGCCGGGCGATACGCTGGCCCGCACCCTCGCCTAGATCGCGGCCGTTGCGGAAGCCGCCATCCGTCATGCTTCGCGAGCCCCCATGAAACTCCTGGTCGGCCTCGGAAACTACGGACCCAAATACGAAGGCAACCGCCACAACGTCGGCTTCATGGCCGTCGATGTCATCGCGGAGCGCTATGCCTTCGGGCCGTGGAAGCGGAAATTCCAGGGCCTCGCCGCCGAAGGTGAGATCGCCGGAGAGCGCGTGCTGCTCATCAAACCGCAGACCTATATGAACGAGAGCGGCCGCAGCGTCGCCGAGGCCTCGCGCTTCCTCAAGATTCCCCTCGCCGACATCACGGTTCTTTACGACGAGATCGACCTCGCGCCCGGCAAGCTCAAAGTGAAGACCGGGGGCGGCAATGCCGGCCACAACGGCCTGCGCTCAATCACCGCTCACCTCGGCAACGACTACGCGCGGGTTCGCATCGGCGTCGGCCACCCCGGCGACAAGGCGCTGGTCGCCAATTATGTGCTGTCGGATTTCGCCAAGGCCGAGCGGGTGTGGCTCGACCCTCTGTTGGCGGCCATCGCCAAGGCGGCGGGCCGCCTCGTCTCAGGCGACCAAGCACGCTTCCAGACCGACATTGCGCGCGAGATTACCGGGAGCGCCTCCGACACAGCGCGGAGCGAACCTGCCTCTCCGACCGCACAGGAACGCGCGCCGCGAGGCCCGGCGGAGCCGGTCCAGCCAAGCCCGCCCCGCGCTCGCCACCCGGCCGGCGAGCGCCAGTCGAAGCGCCAAGGTGCGCTCGCGGCGAACCTCCAGCGCTGGCTCGCCGGCCGCAAAACAGATAAGTAGCGCGCGGAGCGAACGCGCCGCAGGTCCTGTCATCCGACGATTGCTATAATCGGGCGCGAAAGAACGGACTTTGCGCGCGGCGGTCACGATGCTCGACAGGCCGAGCGGTCCGCCCCTGCCGGCAAGGCGACAGCACAAGGAGAACGACGTGAACACGCATGCTCATGTCGAGAACCACGACGAGGACGAGGGGAAGGGCCGCCGAGCCGTCGTTGCCGGCTATCGCTGGTGGAACCGTTACGGCTGGCTGCGCTGGCTCTTTTCGCGCGGCGGCGAGAACGCCGGGTTGCTGACGGCGGCGATGGTGGTGGCCGGCACCGGCGTGTGGACCGTCACCGATACCATCGACTCGCGCGCCCGCGGCAAGTTCCTGCGACCCGTCGTGACCGCCGAGGAGTTGAGCCCCGCCACCAAGGCGTTCGTGCTCGAAGGCGTCGACAGTGCCGGCCGGCGTGCCGATTTCGACCTCATCGTCGCCAACAGCGACTTCACCTGGGAACGCGGCTCGACCGAGCGTCTGGCGCGGGCAGACAGGCCGCTTTCGCGCGCGGAACTCGACAGCCAGGTGCTCGACGAGCTGGTGCGCGCGCGGCTGAAGCTCGCCAAGCAATTGATCGCAGTCGGCACGGCGAGCCAGGAGGGCGATCCGCAGCAGGAGATCATCCGCGCCGGCAAGCGCGCCGAGCAGGCCGCGCAGTGGATCGAACCGTTGGCGGAGAAGGATACGCCGATCTGGACACTGAACCTCGGCCAGTACACGGACCCGTGCGAAGCCTGCAATACCGAGGCGACCAACTGGCAGCGGCCGTTCCTCGTCGTTGCCGTGCGGCGCGCAGCCTGGGGTGTCGATATCGGCGAAGCGCTCTCGGACGCCCTGTCGTCGGCGTCGAACCTGCCGTCCACCGACCGCTACTCGGCATTCGCGATGTCGCGCCACCGCTGACGTCAGCGCCCGCCCGAGGCGGTTCCGTTCCGCGCCGAACCGCCGTATAGAGCGGGCGAATGCGCCGTCG
>CALMPK010000022.1 GCA_937873575.1 uncultured Hyphomicrobiaceae bacterium | reverse complement strand
AGCACGGGCGTCGGTTCGGAAGTCATGCAGCGCATCGCCGTACCGATGATCGGGGGCATGGTCTCCTCGACCGTCCTGACGCTCGTCGTCATCCCGGTCCTGTTCGCGCTAGTCAACGCGCCACGCGGCGCCGCGGCCGAACGCGCACCTCTCTAGAATAACTGCACTGCCAAGATCCACAGCGCCCAGCCATAGAGGCCGATTGTCGGAAGCGTTGTCGTCACCATACCGAATGCGCGTGCGCCGGCGCCATGCGGATAACCGAGGAGGAACGGCAACCGTCCGATGGCGAAAAGCGTGACCGCGGCGGGTATTAGCGCAAGCGAGGCGCCGCTGGCTAAGGTCGCAAGGGCGAGATGCGCACCGACAGCGATGACAGCCTGCTCGAGCGTATTTTGGAGGAAAGCCGCCCGCATGGCGATCTCGGCGCTCGGAGCCCCGAAGGCTGCCGCGCCGCTGTCGGTGGCCGAATAGAACCGGTGGCGCGATACGCGCCTCACCGCCAGGACGACCCAGAGGAAGATGAAGATGTCCGCCTGGAGCGCGAAGGCCAGGCGCTCTGCGAGATCGACCGGGAAGCTGAAATATCGCGGCAGCACCGTGTATGCGGCTGCGAACACAAGGCTGCAAAAGACCGCCGACGCCAAGGCTCGCCAGACGATCTTCCGTTGTTCCCGCCGCAAGTCAATCGAAGGGACCATCTTGCTAACCCGCCGCCGCTTGGAGTGGACGCCGCGCGACGTAGAGCGAAATGGACCCGGTCGGCGTCGGGACGACAGTTTGCTCACGCACATCGACAAAACCCGCCGCCTGAATGAGCGAGGGCAATACCCCGTCGGCGTTCGGCTGGGTGTTCTCGAAGCCGTCGAGCCGCTGAACCTGGCGAAAAAGACGGCGCATCAATGCCGTGCGCTGGAGGCCGTAGTCCGCGATGTGGAGCGCGCCGCCGGGTTGAAGCGCCTGATACGCCGCGGCAAAGCCGGCGCGCTTCTCGGCCATAGGCACCTGATGGAAGACCAGACTCGACACGACTTTCGATGCGGCGCCGACCGCCGCGGCATCACGGGCAAAGCCCTGGCGAAAATCGATCTCGACACCAGCGCGCTTAGCCTTGGCCCGGGCTCGTTCCAAAATGGCGGGATCCGGATCGAGACCGATGACCGTGGCTTGCGGCGCCGCACGCTTGAGGAGAATGGCAAGACTGCCCGTGCCGCAGCCGATGTCGAGGATCGTGTCGCCGGCTTGCGGCGAAACTTGCCGAACTAGGAGCGAGCGCCAGCGATGCTCGCGCGTCAGCAGGCGAATCGCAAAGTCATAGAGCCAGGTGAGGCCGGGGCGGCCCAAGGCCGGCGTGAACTCGCTATTCTGCGCCATGCGCGTCTCGCCTGCCGAACGATGAGAGGAGGACGGCCACAACCCCGCAGAAGAGAAAGCTATCGGCAAGGTTGAAAGTCGGCCAATGATAGGAGCCGACGAAGACGTCGATAAAATCGGTCACCGCGCCCTGGCGAATGCGATCGATCACATTGCCCAGCGCGCCGCCGACGATGAGGCCGAGGCCAATCACCATCCCCCGCCGCCGTTCCAGCATGAGCCAGTAAAACATCGCGAGTATGATGGCCAAGATGGGCGCGATGATGATCCAGGATCCAATATTAGGGTCATTGAACATCCCAAACGACACCCCGAAATTGTAACTGATGCGAAGATCGAGGAACGGGAGGAGTTGTAGCGGCTCGCGGGCGGAAAGATTGGCGAGCGCTAAGGTTTTTGTCGCCTGATCGATTCCCGCGGCGACGACGATCGCAAGCGCTCCCCACCATCGTGTCATGATTTTGCCGCCGCGCTCTGCAAATCGCGCCGAGCGTCGCCGACAATCTCCCAAGCGGAATGCAGGAACAAAGCCGCGATCGCGATGCCGACCACAATGTCGGGCCAGCGCGTCCCGGTCGCAGCCACGAGTGCTGCGGCCGCCATCACCGCGACATTGCCGATGGCATCATTGCGGCTATAGAGCCAGACAGCACGGACGCTCGCGTCGCCCTTGCGATGCCTCAGCAGCAGTAGCGCTGCGCCAAGATTGACGAAAAACCCCAACAGGCCATAGACGCTCATACCGAGCGGCTCCGGCGTCGTTCCTGCAAAGATGCGCAGGACGGCAGAGACCAGCGCGAAGACGCCGAGCGCACCGAGCGCGACGCCTTGGCCATAGCTCACAAGGCTTCGCGCGCGCATGGTGCGGCCGACCATAAGGAGGCCGATCCCCGTAGCGATGGCGTCGCCCAAAAAATCAAGCAGGTCGGCTTGAACCGAGACCGATCGGCTTGTCGCTGTGACAATCACGCCGACGACAAACATCACGGCGTTCATGCCGACGACGATCCAGAGTGTCTTGATATAGGCCGGTGATTGCGCCGCTTCGATCGCCTTGGCCCCGCATGCGTCACATCCACTCATGGGCGATTCCTGCGGTCATGTTGCGGCGATCTGGGCATGGAAGGCACAATCGATCCCCATCTCGTAAGGAGGGGCAAGACCTGCTAGGTACACCCTGTAGCTACTACAGGGTCAAGCGATGACGCGGCTGACGATCGGCGCACTGGCGAAGGCGACCAACACCAAGGTTGAGACCATCCGCTGGTATGAGCGGGAGGGTATTATGCCCACCCCACTGCGGACGGCGGGCAACTACCGCAGCTATGACGAGCGGCAACGGCAAAGACTGGGCTTCGTACGGCGTTGCCGCGATCTCGGCTTCAGTCTTGACGAGGTGAAAGACCTTCTCGCCTTCGTCGATCAGCCGAGACGGGATTGCGGCGCTGTGGAGCGGATCGCAAACGTCCATCTCGGGGCCGTCCGCCGCAAGATGGCAGACTTGGCAAGGCTCGCTGAAGAGCTGGAACGCATTTGTTCCAACTGCCGCGGTGGCACAGTCGCCGACTGCCAGATTCTCGATGCCCTGATACCGAAATCGTGAGAACAGTCGTAGCGCTGCCGCGATCCGCGAGGCCTATGCCTTTTCCGATGCGTGGTCGCTAGCGCACAGGCTATGATTCGCAAGCGTCTCAATAATGCGGCAGTGGCGAAGCGGGCCCTTCTCGCACTCTCCGATCATGCGTTTCAGCTCCTTGCGCAGCGACTGAAGTCGTTTGATCTTGCGCTCTACTTCCGCGAGCTGCTTGACCGCTATGTCGTCGACCGCGTCGCACGGCGCGTCAGGATGCGCTGAGAGGCGAAGCATCTCGCGTATCTCGTCCACCGGAAACCCGAGCTCGCGGGCATGCCGGATGAACTTCAGCCGGTCGAGGTCTTCCTGAGCATAACGCCGCTGGCCCCCGCCCGTCCGAGGCGGGGCTGGCATGAGCTGCGACAGTTCATAGTAGCGGATCGTCGGCACTTTTGTGTCGCTCTCACGCGCCAAATCTCCGATTGAGAAATCATGCGTGCCCATGGCTGAACTTTCCACTTGAACCTCTAGTGACTAGAGAGAGTAACCTGCTCTTCGCTCCGGCACAAGAATGAGGATCGGTAATGCCTGCCCAATGTTGTAGCCCGTTGGCCCCAACCTTGGGGTCTACGCCATGACCCAGCTTCTCGCTGAGCCGGCGGCAGCGCTCGTCTATCTCCTCGTTGCATTCACGCTTGTGTTCATTTGGCCGACCCTGCGCCTTAAATTGCAGACCGGCACGAACGCCATAGTGCTGCCGGGCGGCGATACGGCCGACGCGATTGTTGGCCGTTGGTTCAAAGCCACGATGGCGGGTCTGCTGACGATGGCTGCGCTCGCCGCTTTTGCGCCAGCACCCTGGAACAATCCGGGCACGCTTCCTTTGCCATGGCCGGAGGTGAGGCTGATTGCCGCCTGGCTCATTCTAGCTGGGGCGCTCGCCGTGGTTGCGGTCGCGCAGGCGCAAATGGGGAGTTCGTGGCGCATCGGCATCGACCCAAAGGCGACCGCTCTGCGCGAACACGGCCTGTTTGGGCGCTCGCGCAATCCGATCTTCCTCGGGATGCGCGCCATGCTGGTCGGCTTGTTTCTCATCATGCCAAACGCCCTGTCGCTTGCCTTCCTTCTGCTGGGGGAGGTCCTGATTCAGATTCAGGTCAGGTTCGAAGAAATGCATCTTGAGCGCCTGCATGAGGATGAATACCGGAGCTACCGCTCCAGGGTGCCTCGCTGGCTCTAAGCCGGTCCGGACTTGTGGGAGTGGTACACGGTAGAGCCGCTTCCCCGGCAGTCCTCGCGCTCTGTCTGGATGGTCACATGCTCGATATGGAGCCTCGAGGCCAGATCTGTAGCGACGAGCGTGCGCACCGCGTCGCCGTCCGCGCCCTCGATCAGCACGATATGCGCCGACAGGCTGGTTTGATCCGAGGTCAGCGACCAGACATGCAGGTCATGGAGCTCGGCGACGCCGGGCGTTGATTCGACCGTCCGAGCGATCGCGTCGAAGTCGACGCCGCCCGGAACGCCTTCGAGCAAGACATTCATCGTCTCCTTCAGCAAGGTCCAGGTGCGTGGGAGGACCCAAAGGCCGATCGCCACCGCAACGATCGGATCGACCCATGCCCAGCCGGTGAAATAGATGACGATTCCGGCCAGGATGACCCCGAGAGAGCCGAGCATGTCGCTCCAGACCTCGAGATAGGCGCCGCGCATGTTGAGGCTGGTCTCCTTCCCGCCTGCCAGAAGACGCGCCGAAACGAAATTCACCACGAGGCCGAGGACAGCGATGCCCGTCATGGCGAGCGACTGCACCTCGACCGGCTGGAAGAACCGTTGATAGCCCTCGTAGAGAATGTAGAAACCGACACCGAACAGCAGCAAGGCGTTGAAGGCGGCCGCTAGAATTTCCAAAGCGTGGGTTCCCGAACCTGGGCGGGGTGCCGCCCGGCGGCGGCGCGATCCGGATGGCGGCGAGCGCTATCGCCAAGCCCGCCGTATCGGTAAACATATGCGCAGCGTCGGAGATCAGCGCGAGGCTGCCCGTAAGGATGCCGCCGATCACCTCCGCCAGCATGAAGCCGCCAGTCAGGATCAGCGCGATTGTCAGCGCGCGGCTGTTGGCGCCGCGCCGACCGTGGTCATGGTTTCCGGCCATGTGCGATCCTCCAATCGCTTATTCCGCCGGCGCAGCACGCGCATCGATCTGGTGCCAGTGGGCCATGTCCTTAAGAACGCCGCGCGAGAACCAGCGATAGGCCGCCGGCAGTACGACGAGCGTAAGTAGCGTGGAACTCACCAGTCCGCCGATGACGCCCGTTGCCAGGGGCCTTTGGACTTCCGAGCCGATGCCGCGCGCCAACAACAGGGGAATGAGGCCAAGCGCGGCGATCATGGCCGTCATAAGTACGGGCCGGAGACGCGACAGCGCGCCCCGCGACACCGCCTCTTCGACGCCGCCGCTATTGCTGAGGTTCTGATTGATGGCGTTGACCATGACGACGCCGTTGAGCACGGCGACGCCGAACAGCGCGATGAAGCCGATCGACCCCGGCACCGAGAGATAGGTGCCGCTGATGAAGAGCGCGACGATGCCGCCGATCAGCGCCAGTGGCACGTTGATCATGATGAGCAGCGCCTGGCCGACCGACCCGAAGGCGAAATAGAGCAGCAGCAAGATGAGGGCCAGGGAGAGCGGAACGACAATCATCAGCCGTGCCTGGGCTCGCTGCTGGTTCTCGAACTGCCCGCCGAACTCGACGACATAGCCGGGCGGAAGCTCGATCCTGTCAGAAATCGCCTGCTGCAGCTCAGCCACCAGGCCACCCATGTCGCGGCCTTCGACATTGGCCTGAATGACGACCCGGCGCTGAACGTCATCCCGGCGAATCTGCGGCGGACCGCTCTCGATCGCGACCGTCGCAAGCTCTCCGACGCGCACAAGCGCGCCGTTCGGCGCCTTCATCACCAGGGCACGAATGGCTTCAGGGTTGGCGCGATAGCTTTCCCCAATTCGCACGTAGATGTCGTAACGCTCGTTGCCGTTGATGATCTGGCCGGCCGATGCGCCGCCAATCGCATCCTGAACAAGGTCCATCAGCGCTCCGACGGAAATGCCGTATCGATCCAGCGCCGCCCGGTTTGGCGTGATAGTCAGCTGGGCCTCGCCCACGACCTGCTCCAGCGCCACGTCGGTCGCGCCTTCGGTGGCGCGCACGAGCTTTTCAATCTCTTGGCCCTTCTCCGTCAGCGTATCGAGATCGGCGCCGAACAGTTTGATCGCCAGCTGCGCGCGGACGCCGGAAAGAAGCTCGTCCACCCGCGTCGCTATCGGCTGCGAGAAGGAGAAGAGAAGGCCCGGATGAACTTCCATCGCCTCTTCCATCTTCTGTTGTAGCTCCTGACGCGTCGAGGCGGTGGTCCATTCACCATGGGGCTTCAGCCCGACCACGGTCTCGATATTGGAGACAGGCTCAGGATCGCCGCCGAGCTCCGGCCGCCCGATGCGCGCCGAGGTATAGGTCACTTCCGGGAACGTCATCAGCTTGGCTTCGAGCTTTTGCGCGACCGCAATCGAGGTCTCCAGGCTCGCCGAGGGGGCCAGCGTTGCGCGGATATTCAACGTGCCCTCTTCCAGCTCAGGCACAAACTCGCTGCCAAGAAAGGGCAGCAACAACAGCGAAAGGAAAAACGCGCTTGCCAAAGCAGGTAAGATTTTTCCGGGGTTGCCAGGATAGCGAGAAGCCCACCGCCGGTAGAGGCGCTCAATCGGCACCAGGACGGGACTATCGCGGTGAACCGCCCCGTTGGGAAAGGCATAGGTCGAAAGCGCCGGAATCACGAAGAGCGCGACGGCAAGCGAAGCGACAAGAGCGAACACGATGCTGAGCGCCATCGGCTGGAACAGCTTGCCCTCTACACCCTCCAGACTGAAGAGGGGGGCAAAGACCACGATGATGATGAGCACGGCGAAGAACACCGGTTGAGCAACTTCGCGAGCAGCTTCCTGGATTCGCAGGCGGAAACCCCGCCCTTCCTTGGCATCCCTATTATCGTCCTGGTGATGGCTAAGATGAGTGAAAATGTTCTCCATCATCACAACCGATCCATCGACGATGATGCCGATCGCGATCGCGAGGCCGCCCAGCGACATGAGATTGGCTGAGATGCCGAACGCCGCCATCAGCACCAGCGCGACGCCGACGCTGATCGGGACGGAGACCAGCACGATAAGAGCGGCGCGGACATTCATGAGAAACAGGAAGAGGATGATCACGATCAGGACGAAGGCCTCCAGCAAGGCCGTCCTGACGGTGCTGACCGCCTTCTGAATCAGGTCCGACTGGTCGTAGATGATGGCGAATTTGACGCCCTCGGGCAGGGCGGACTCGATGAGCGGCACGCGCTCCTTCAGGCCCTGGATGGTCGAGTCCGTGTTGGCGCCCAATCGCTTGAGCACCTGTCCGGTGACGACCTCGCCGAGCACGACGGGCCGGCCGTCCTCGCCGCGCCGCGTCAGCGTCGTTGCCCCTTGTCGGA
>CALMPK010000021.1 GCA_937873575.1 uncultured Hyphomicrobiaceae bacterium | reverse complement strand
CGGGCGCCCCGGCGCCGGCACGCCCAGGGGTGCTTCCGGGCCGCCGATCCGCCGGTCGCGGGCGTCAGCGCCGCCGCGGTCGTGACGCAGGCGACCGCCGGCAGTGGCACCGCGCACGCCAGGATCTGGATGTTCGCGCGGCCGATGGCGGATTTGAGAATCGCGCGCGCCACGCTGCGGACGGCGCGGAAGATTCCTTTTGAACACGCTGCCGGTGGCGTTGAACAGCTTCAAGAACAAGAGGCCGCGCACGGATGCGATCCGTCGCTGAGCAGCGCAGCTCCGCGTCGTTCAAACTGCGTCGGACAGCAACAGCGGGTTAGCGAGAACGCCGCGCACCGATCGCCCGAGCGTCTCTCGGCGAGCGCGCGAATCGGCGGCGCCCAGAGAAGACGGCAGGCGTTGATGGTCTTCAGATTAGTGACGTCCTCGAACACCGCGTCGGGCCACAGGAAGCGGCACAACTCTGCCGTTCCGGATCAGATCGTGGAGAACTTCCTGGTCACCAGTGGATGCAAGACTACCAGGCCGCAGAAATAGCGGCCAACTGTGTTCTTGGTTCTGGCTCGCGCCGGGAACGGATTTCGGGCGCTCTGGACGGCGGCCCCATCCGGTCGCCTGCGCCGCCTTCAGGCCGCCTGCCATCCGAGCACTTTCGGCATCCGAATCAGATTGTAGACGGTCGTCGCCAGCGTGAAGCAGTGGCGCACGCGCGCAAGCCCGCGCACCTTGACCTCGGCGAGCCCGGCGATGGTCTTCGCCCAGCCGAACGCCTCCTCGATCAGCTTTCGCTTCCTCTGGCTCACGGCAGAGGCCGCGTGCCGCGTCGTGCGGCCCTCGTTCGCCGAATGCCTGATCTTTGTTGAAACGTGCGGCGTCACGCACATCTCGCGGCAGGCCTCCACGAAGGCACGCGTGTCATACCCCTTATCGGCCGCCAGCGTCAGCCGCCGCCCACTGCCCGGATCGTGTCGCTCGATCATGGCGAGCGCGGCCTCGCGCTCGGCGCGGCTCGTGGCCTTCGTCGCGCCGGCTTCGAGCGAGGCCAGCGCGGCGTTGACAACCTCGCGGATCTTGCGAGCGGATGGCGCTTCGGCACCCGCTCCTCCCGATCCACGAAGCTGAACAGCGATCCCGTCCGCTCGTCCGATCCGTGCATCCGACACTCCCGCGTTGCCACGCGAGGATGGACTCACAATTCGATAGCGCTGTCAGGCAGGGTTCTTCAGCGGCCTGCTAGGCAGGTGTGGGCTCCGAGCTGTCCAGAGCGACGATTAGAAATTTTTTTGGAAATGCATCGAGTATTCGGTACCGAAGATTAGAATCACGAAAAGTGCAGCGCAGACTGCTCGCCGCAGGCTAGTGCGGGCATCCCAATCTCTCCAAATCGATATACCCGCCACGGCTAGTGCAGCAGGGAACTGCGGTAACGCGATAAGATACGCAGCAACTTTTCCCGAGATTGGCGCGCTTGTGATCACATCCAGCAGGCCCACGCTGATCAATACGAGGAGGGTGTAAATTATTGTCGGCCCAAAGCCGAGAACATATATGCACTGACCTCTTGGATTACCTCCAATTGCGGACAAGACGAGGAGAGTGGCGATCGGGACGATCAGCGGCAAGAAAATGTACAACTCAGCGGTCAGACCTCCTGTAATGGGATCCACCACTTGACTGAAGTCGCTTGACCAATTCCATAGCAACTCCACCACCATTCACATTGCTCCATGGCTTGGAAAGCCAAATCCAAGACTGCCTCAGGGCCACCGCCATTCTGGGCTATGAACTCACCAATCTATATTGCCAACCTGATTCGCAACGGTATCGACGCAACTATCGGGTCCATCTTCGAACCACTGTGCCGATTGAGCAGGAGTTCGGCGCTGTCTGCACCGAATGCCCTCGTAAGTTCAGCGCTGAGAACCAGATGCCGTAAAACGTTAGCGGGTCCACCATCAAAACGCCTTGGTAAGTGGCTGGCAATGGAAAATGCGATCGCATAATCTGAGATGCCGCCAGTCGCCAAGCTTGTGACATTTGCGTTCGGAGTAGTCATCGCGGCACCTCCAGACCTTGGCTTCCAGAACTTTGCACGGGCGCTATACAAATCCTTGCACTTTGTCCTCCTGGGCATCGCTGATCGTCAGCCTGCAGCACTGCTAGCGATGCATCGCTTGAGCAAATCTTGGCATTGCGGTCACGAGAAAACACAAAGCGATCGGAACGCAGCCGTGCGATAAAGGGGGGCGCATTGAGGCGACTGTAAACTATGTAGATAAATCCAGGACTCCCCCACGTGGTGGGAAGAAATGGTGCGTGCATTGGGTAGATCTGTTGCTGTATTGGCAGCGTGAACTCGAACGCGCGTAGAAAATAAATGCACTCGCAATCGAAGCTCAGAAGTTCATTGAGGCGAATAATTCCGGCTTTTTCTAGTGCGTCATCGAAATTGGTCTCCCAATTGTAGAGCTGCCACCAACGGGTTGCGGGTGACACCAAGCTCCAGGCCAACAGCAGCGTAGCGACGCTAAATGCGGCAGCAATTACTCGGTTGCGAAATGAGATCATTTTGTTTGCAGTGGTTGTTGATGGGCCAAAGATGTGACGGCTACGCCATCTTTGCACAAGACGCGGGCTGCGCCGCGCTCAATTGGCGTGACGTAACGACGAGGATCTTTAGTCTCACACTATCCGCACTTCCATCTTCCCGCCCGCGCCGCGCGCCGCGAACTTCACTTCGCGGTCCGGGAACACCTTGGCCTTTAAGTCCCGGATCATCTCTTCCGCCCCTCCGAATGGAGCGATGACCTCCACAACCCACAGGCGGTCGCCGGATTTCCAGTCTTGTGGGCGCAGCTGCGTCGCGCCGGCTTCGACGATGAGGCCGTGCCGGTTCTCGGCCAACGCGTCGCCGATGTAGCTGAGCTTCGCCGCCGTGTTCGAGCTCTTGCGATAGAGTTTGGCGTCGGGGTCGGTGGTCGAGGCATGCGTGTCGTTGCGACGCTTCTCGCCGTGGAAGTCGCGTTCGCCGTTGCGGCCCGGAGATGGCGGCTGGTCGCTGCCATCCTTGGCGCGGAAGCTCTTCAGGCTCGCCCACGCCTCGACCAGCGTGCCGTCGGCCGGGACGTGGTCGTTGGACAGAAGCGGCTTCACCTCGCGGTGCCCGAGCACGGTCGGCACCCACACCGGATCGTCGACACCGAGTCGGACGAACCAGCGGAACAAGAGATTATAGTCGAGTTGCTCCATCAGCCGCCGCTCGGAACGAACTGAGCAGAACGCCGCAACAGCGCGGCGCGCAAGAGCCACTCGGGCGCGATCGATGGGCGGCCCTCGGCGGCGTAGAGGCAGGAGAACTCGGCATCGAGCGAGGCCAGCGCGGTGTTGACAACCTCGCGGAACTTGCGCAGCGGATGGCGCTTCGGCACCCGCTCCTCCAGATCCACTAAGCTGAACAGCGATCCCGTCCGCTCGGCCGATCCGTGCATCCGACACTCCCGCGTTGCCACGCGAGGATGGACTCACAGTTCGATAGCGCTGTCAGGCAGGGTTTATCAGCAGCCTGTTAAGGGGGCGCGCCAGCACGACAATACCTTGCAGCCGCACGCGTCTTTCCGTTACGAGCCGCCGGTGCCCGAGGTGTTGATGACCGAAGTGTTGTTGGCGGGCCTAACCGCGCGGCCGACGCTGAACCGACATTCCACCCAGACCACTCGGTGAAGGCTGGTCACCAGTTCCTGAAGTTTCTCCCGATACGGATGTGCAAGCCAGAAATCGCGATGGCAGGGATTTCAGTACTCCCACTCGAAGCCGAGGCCGAGCTTACTGTCGCCATTGCTGCCGACTTCACCGCGTGCCTTCAGGTTCTTGGTGAGATTGTGGTCGATGACGACGCGCCCAGTGCCGAGGCTCGTCCCCTGCTTAACGCCGACGTACGTCTTGTCGTTGATGTAGCTACCCGCAGTCGCCTGGGCATTGCCCTTCGCATCGGTGCTTACGTCGAGAACGTCTATGCCGAGCGATTTCTTCATCTGATCGAGCGTCGACGGTCCGCTCGACAGACCGCCGATCTTGTCGATCTCGCTGGCAAGCTGAACGAGCTGCGGAGCCGACAACTTTGCCAGTTTCTTGTTGAAGAGCAGCAGCGACACGATCTCGTCCTCCGGCAGCTCCGGCGACGACGTGAATTTGAACACGGGACTGGAGGCGGGCCCCGTTATAGTCACGATAACGGTCGTCCCTTCGACATCCGCTCTTGCCTCCATGTCGAGTGAGGGCTCGAGCCCACCCGTGAAGACGATGTTGCCGCGGCTGAAGTCGAGCTGGCGGCCGATGATCGTGAGCCGCCCGCGCGACATGGCGAATTGACCATCCGTCACCGGCTTTGCCGATGTGCCGCGGATCTTGACGTCACCGCCCAACTGCGCATCGACGCCGCGACCACGTATAAAAATGCGATCGGCAGCGTGCACGTCGAGCGCAAGCGCCGTTCCTGTATCGGCGTGGGATGCACGATCGCCAGTGTCTCGTCTGCGGCTATCGGCACCAAAGCCCGCAGGGGCATTGATGTGGCGGATGTCGAGCGAAGCGACCGATTGCGGCACCTGGTTGGGAACGCTGATGTCCATCCGCTTGATGTAGAGATCACCGCGTGCAACCAGCGACCTCACCGGCCCCGACACCGTCAAAGCGCCGTCGATATCGCCAGCGACAGGATCCTGATTTCCAAACTTGAACCCGGCAAGCCTGATGGTGATATTCGCCGACGGTTGCGTGCCGTGGTTCAGCGCAACCGAGCCTTCTCCGGTCATGCTGCCGCCCATCTTGCTCGTTGCCGTGAGGTTGCGGATGGTGATGTCCTTCTGAGTGAAATCGATCTCGACATCGATCGCAGACAGCTCAAGGCCGCCCCCTGGATCGCTCACCTTGGCACCTTTGACGGAGATCGTGCCGTCGATGCGGGGGGCAGTCGCGGCGCCGGCAATCTGCGCAGCGACCTTGGCGACGCCATTGGCCCGCGTCCCTCGCTCTGCAAGGAACACGTTGGCTAGAGCCAAAGGCACTTCTCCCTTGCCGTTGAGGTCGAGCGCTGCGTTCCCCTTCATGGCCACCGTGCCGGCAACGGAGAGATTGAGCCCGCCGCGTCCCGTCGCGCGAACTTCAACGTTCGCCACGCCTGCCGCGGCCGTCACCGTCGTCGTCACGTCGACCGAGGGCAACTGCTGGGAACGCATATCGTTTGTCGAAAGAGCCTTCGTGACGATCTTGGCGTCGATAGCTGGCGCCGAAAGCGCGCCGCTCACCGTCGTGTTACCGCTGATGGTGCCGTCGACGCCGAGGCCGGGAGCCACCGCTTCGACGATCGAAGCAGGGACGTTTTGTAATGCGATGCGCGTATCGACAGCATCTGCTCCGAGCGAACCCGTGACACGCAAGGTGCCACTCCCGACGCTGATGCGGATGTCGCCGAGAGCGAGCCTTCCATCGCCGTATGAGAGTTGAGCAGGTGCGGAAAGCCGCACGTTGGGAAGTTCGCTTCCGCCAACATAGGACGCTGACGTAACGTCTATCGCCAGCGCTTCGCTCGCGGAGTGGACGCTGCCCGCCATGTTGAAGATGCCGCCATTGATACGAAGCTTTCCTGCTAGTCTCGCGACGTCACGGACGAAACGCGTTTCAAGGTTGAGGTCCGTCGAACTGCGAGCGCCGCTCGAAACCCGTGCCACGCTGACGTCGATCGTGCCGAGCGGAGCACTCAGATAGTCGGCGACCTTGCCCTTGGCGCGTGCGCCATCGACGCGCAGATCGCCGACGACGATCCCGTCCGCTGTGACGTCGACAGTGGCGGCCCCGCCGTCAGCTTCATCCGCCAAAGCAATGTTCCCCGAGATGCGCCCCCGCAGCGGCGCGCCCGTGGCCTTCCCGATGCGCTCCAGTGATTGCGCATCGAACGTCAAATTGCCCGTCGGCAGCTTTCCGCGCGACGCCGCTAGGTTTCCGGTGAGCTTGGCGCCAGCGACATCGAGCGTCAGTCTTGCAATGGAAAAGCTTCCGCGGTCAGAGGCCGCGATCTCCGCTGATCCGTCGAGAGGCTCCCCCGCGATCCTGGCGGAAAGCTTGACGGTTCCCGTGTGTTGCTCCAGGGGACCTTGGCCCACGAACCGCAACAATGGCGTGTCGACGGCACGACCATTGAGCATCACGCGCTCGCCCGAAGCACTCAACGTCGAGCGAAGCTGGCTCGCCGGACCCGCAATCGAAATGTCGAGTTGTGCTGCGCCCGAGAGTTGCGGGCTCATCGCGGCGAGCGATGCGATCGCGACATGCCCGGACAATTCCGGCGCGTGTTCATCAATTCTGCCGTCGAACGCCGCCTTGAGCAGCTCGTTGGCGACCGTGGCGTTACGAACGACGAGTGCGCCTCCGCTTGTGTATTCGAGTTCGCCGCCGAGCGTCGTTTCCGGCACGAGCAGCCGATTGGCGATGTCCTGGCCCAACGAGATGCCAACGCTCTTGCCCTGAACCGTCGTGCGTAGCGTTGATGTGTCGAGATTGCCCTCGAAGGCGAGCTGCATTGCCGCGCGCCCCGCTATCTGCTGCCCAGTCAGGCCGGAAAGCAGCGCCAGATCGTCAGCATCGATGTGGGCGTTGCCCTTGAAGACAGGCCCCTGCACCCGGCCGGCCATCTGCAGTGCAGCGGTCGCGGTTTTGACGTCGAGAGACGAGACGTCGAGGGCATGGCCATCGAACGAGCCCGCAAGTCGCGCATGACTTTCGCTGCCGAGTGCCTTGCCAGCAGCGCGTGTTTCGTCGATTCCGTCGGCAACCAGATCGATCGCGACTTCGCTGAGAACCGGAGACGTGCTCCAGTTCGAAGGCGACGTCGCCTGCATCGTCATGGCCGTCGACCGCGCGGCAAACTGCGAGTGGGTCACCCCTTCAATCCGCGCCTTCGCGATAAGACGCCGGGGACCTGGCGCATCGGGCAGCGACGCCTCGAATGCCATTTCGTCGACCTTGAACCGATGGGCAATGTCGGAGCCGAAATGAAGTGGCACTCCATCCGCGCGAATGGCTCGCCCCTCGACATTGCCATGGAAGGAGGGTTCGGCAAGATCGTCGCCGCCTGCTGCCTCTACGTGCAAACTGGAGCTTGTTACCGCGAGTTTCGCATTGCCGACCGTCCGCGGCACTCCGTCGGCGAGCCCCGTCACGTCGGCCGCGAAAATCAGTTCGGTCCTGCCCGCGAACAATTCGCTCGCAACGCTCGGCACGAGGGCTTCGATATAACCGGCCGCGGTGCCCCCCAGCCGGTGGGTCCCATTCCCCCTATCTGTCAGGTTCACGTTGCCGGCGACAAATGGCTTCCCAGCAGCAGCCAGCGCGAGCTCGGCGTTGAAGGCATCGAGCGTTCCGCGACCGTCGATCTTCAGCGATACCGGCGGGCGCGAGGGCAGGCCCCGCAGGGCCGGGAGGAA
>CALMPK010000020.1 GCA_937873575.1 uncultured Hyphomicrobiaceae bacterium | reverse complement strand
CCGGCGAGGCGCTGTTCAGATCGGCGGGCTGCGCCTCGTGCCATCGCGAAAGCCCGCCCCTGGGCGATGGAACGACGATTGCGCCCTACACGGATCTCGCCCTTCACGACCTCGGCGACGGCCTGTCCGACGGCCGCGAGGATTTCGCGGCCGGCCCGCGCGACTGGCGCACCGCGCCCCTCTGGGGGCTGGGCCTCGCCGGCAAAAACGGCGACGGCGCGAACTACCTGCACGACGGCCGCGCCCGCAATCTGGTCGAGGCGATCCTCTGGCACGGCGGCGAGGCGCAGCACGCGTCGGACCTCTTCCGCGCGATGTCGCGCGCGGAACGAGATGCGCTGATCCACTTTCTCAATTCTCTCTGAGATCGCCGGCGGCGCGGCCCCGCCCCGCGCGCCGAGCTACGGCATGCCGTTCGGATACAGCGCATTGGCGCCCTGGACGGATGAATGGTGCCCCTGGCCGGCAGTCACCTATTTCCTTAACTATCCGAATTTATGGCGATTTTAGTCACGGATTGCTGCCGATACCAGCAGAAATACCAGCAAGCTGAGACGCGCGGTACTCGCTGGCAAAAAATAAGCCAGCAGGCTCCCCGGCAGCAGGCGCGCCCCATGCCGTTCTGGTCTCCACAAGCGCCACGACCGGAATCGAACCCGGCTCCGACTCGAATCCCGATAGGATCGCCCAAACTTGATATCGCGAGGTCAAGGGAGCGCCTTGTCATGCGTAGTCTTTACACTTTGCCCCACGATGCCGAGCGAGATACGTACCTCGTGTTGAACGACTTCGGGGCGAGTCGGTTGCGCCTGGCCAGACCAACACTGAAAGCGCCGGCAGCGACCACTACGCCCGCGGCTTCCGCTCGATCGCCTCGACCCTGCTTAACGATGAGGGCACGTCGGCAACCGGAAAGCAGAAAGCCGCCGTGCGCCTCCGTTTGGCGTTTGCGTGATAGTGGTAATGAAATCATGACCGCAGGATCATGCCATGGCTGATGTGCCGAAGCTCGTCGAGGAATTGTGGAGCTTAACGCTGCTCGAAGCTATAGAACTCGCCGAGATTCTGAAGAAGAAGTGGCGACCGCCGGAGGTATCTCTAGCCGATATAAAGCGCTATCTTCCGCATTGGCCCGATGCAGTCATTGAACTGTGGCTGTTCTACCTCGCAAACCGCAGCGCTGGCGATACGGGTTGGCCGCCGCCGGAGCCGCTCGGCAATCACGCATGGGCAGCCATCCTTGGATACAGGCCCCTTTCATGGTGGCGAGAGGTTAGCTGGAAGCGCGAAACGACTGACTGTGGCTTTGCAAATCTCTGCCAGGGTACGAAGGTCATTGTGGCGCAGATATTGATGGAGAAAGCAAGCGGCACCATTGATGAGGAGACCGGGAGGCGATTCAAGAGGGGGGCCGATTACCTGATGAAGAATGGCGTCTTCGAAAAGCCGCTAGTTGCGATAAGGCTTCCCGATGGCTTGAGCATCCTCGACGGTAATCACCGGATAAGCGCATTCTGTGGCCTGCAAGAAACCCCCGCCGAATTACTGGAGCCGCGCGGTTTAAAGAAGCCGGCGCCCGAACAAGACCTATAGATTGGGACGCACAGCGGCGGCGAAGTGCCGCTGGATTATCTGCCTAGCCTTTAGGCCGCGCCGTCTACCGCTTTGATGCCGAGCTTGCCGAGTTCATCGCGGAGGAAATCGAGGTCGCAGCCGGGGCCGGGAAAAACCTCCGTGATCGTGCCATCTGTCATGGCCTTTCGATAATCAAAGCCGAGTTCGAGTCCGGGGGCAAATTCCATTTTCGTGCCATCGGCCAAGACAAAATGTCCCATGCCAATCGCCGAAAGCGAAATACGCAACTCGCGCTCATCAGCATAGCTCTTGTCCTTGACGTAGGTGTAGCGGATCGGATTGGGCATCCGATCGATATTTTCCCGCACCTCTTCCCACGACAAATAATCGACGATTCCGTAGTTTACGGAGAATATCTGCTTGCAGGCGTTTCCCCGGTACAGCAGTCCATTCCTGACGCTCATGATCTCATTGATGACGGCACGCAGCTTCGCGAAATCGAAAGCGATGCCGACTTTACCATGTGCGCTGCCGTTCCCGTACTCGTGCCAGATGTAGTCGGAGTTCTCCAGCGAGAAGCAGCACGCATAGGTCCGGTTTCGGCAGCGGTCATAATAGTCCGCCCCAGAGAAATCGGGTGCCCTTTCGAACTTGGCGGCCTCATTGGCGGCGCGATCTTGTTGCAACTGCTCACCGTCATGCCCGTCGGCATTCCGGAAGTCCTTGTAGCTATCGACCCGGTTGAAATAGAGGTATCCGCCGCTCACCGACCGGAGCAGGTTCTCAATCGTCATGATTTTGTAAAGCTGTTGCCCGTCCGGCGGTGCGGTCAGCGTTCCGGCGTGCGGTTCGATGGCCCCCAGCGCGGGGTCGAACGGAGCATTATCGGTGTTTTCGGTCATGGCAGCAGTGTGAGGACTTAGCGGCTGCGCAGATCGGCGGCCTAGCTTGCTCTCGTTTCGACCCTCGGCAGCGAAGCATGATATTCATCTATGCTGTTGAGATCAATCATGGTCTTGCCCCCCATCTTGTAGGCCCTGATCCTCTCGTGGGCGATCAGCTCATAAGCTTTAGTTCTTCCAAATTTGCCATAGCGGCAACCATCCTTGAACTCGACGAGCCGGCGCCGCTTGTTGTTATCACTCTCAACCATGAGTCCCTGCAAGCGCTTCGATGATCCCCCGATAAGATCAAAACCGCGCTGAGTGAGATGCGCATATCCATGGCGCGACGCTGTCGGTGCGGGCTCGCCAGAAGACCTACCGTTGTGGTGGCTGACGAGATTCCTGCTGACCCGTTTCGGCGCCATCTACGCGTAACCCAATTGCCATGCATCGATCTAAATTGTCTACGATGCCAAACAAAGGGTCCCCTGATGCCGCCCCCAAGTCCAGAGTGCTGTAGCGTGCAAATCGGATGGACGAGGAAGCGCGGCTCGCGGACGCTTGTATTGTCACCTAGTGCTTTTGACGTGAGAGGTTGCGCTGCATG
>CALMPK010000019.1 GCA_937873575.1 uncultured Hyphomicrobiaceae bacterium | reverse complement strand
GTTGCAAGGTGGCGGTGGGCACTCACAGTCTGTCATCGCCATTGCTGCAGGGGCAGCGTCAGCAGCCGGAGCCCCCGCGATGGCGATCTGCAGATGGGCGGCGAGGACCGCGCACCAGCCGATGAGCATGAGTTGGGCGAGGAGCCGCATAGGGTCAGCCTAATGCCCACCTCACCGGCTGTCAGCCGGAAATCGGAACCTTACCGCGTGGCAAGTTTGGGGAATCGCTGGAATGTGATCGGACAGTTTTACGATCAAGCGAAGCGAATGAGTGGTACGAGATCGTGCAAGACGCCGAATGGACGCTCGGATGAAGGCCAGATGGAAACCGCCGGGAAGCGGGAAGCCGCTGCCTTTCCGGGCAGTTCGGCTATGGCGCTACATCGTTCGACGGCGCTGCCGCGTCGGCGCAGGACTATCTCGCATTGTGTGGCGGGAATGCGATCACGCCGTTCAAGCTGCAGGGCGATCGCAGTTTCACGATTGCCATTTCTACTGCTTATCCAGGCCGACTGACCTCCGGAGCTGCCTTGGTCGAGTGAAGAATCGTTGCCCGGGTGGATGACGATGCGCCTTGCTTTTGGACCGCTCTGATCTTTCAAGAGAAGGCAATTATGACCGACATCAAGATCGAACGGGCGACCGCCGACTTCAGCGACTGGGATGCTGTGCGCGGTCTGAACTTGGATGCCTTCGCCTACATCGATGGCCGCATCGATCCGCCATCATCTGCCCTATCATTCACGCCAGCGGGTTGGCGCGAAAATTCTGCAGCCAGCCAATATCGTTTCAGCGAGCCTTGGGCGCCGGCGCTTGTCCCCTGTCATTTTCTCGGCTGAAAAATGGATGGCTGGAAGCCGACCGGTTAAACACGAAAAAAGTTCGTCGCAGGTCTTGACCTTACAACTGTTGGAAGCCCCATCTGTCTAGGCATGAGACGTAGATCAGGGGAGTCTTATGCAGTATCGCATTCCCAACATGACCTGTGGGGGCTGCGCGCGCGGTGTCGCGCGAGCCGTGCAATCGGTCGATCGCGTGGCCAAGGTCATTGCTACCCGCCGAGTCGGACAGTCGACATCACCTCTGACAAACCGAAAGCTGAAATTGAGCGAGCCTTAGCCCAAGCCGGTTTTCCAGCCGTTGCTGTTTGACCCTTCGCACGGAGTAAACGGCCTCAGGTGATCGAGAGGGGCAATCCGCCGCGCGATATGCGGCGTGACCAAGGGATCCAACGCTTCGTTGTCCGAACAGGATGCGTGCAACATACGGCCGCAGTCGCAATCTGTGGCCGTGGACGTAGGTACGCGGAGCAATAGCGGTATGATTGATTTGATCTCGGTCAGGCTCGCTATAGTGGTTTCGCAGCACCTTAGCATGAGTAGGGCCGCTGCGGCTCTCAAGACGCAGCCTTCGGTTGTGAGTCGGCGTTTGCGAGAGTTGGAAGAGAAGCTGGGTGTTTCGATATTTGAGCGGCATCCAGGCGGGGTTCGAACGACGATAGCGGGTCGCCGTTTCATCGAGCGAATGGCGCTAGTCTTGTCCGAGTTTGACTACGCCGTAAAGAGCGCGAGCGTTGCAGGCAAAGGCACAGAAGGCCGGCTTAGTATCGGGGTGTTCGCGTCACTGACAGCTCCGTTTCTCCGGCGTGCCTTGCAGGCATTTCGGGAGCGCAACCCACATGTGGATGTCAACATACTCGAAGGAGCTCCCGGCGCGCATGTTGCGCGGATCAGAGAACGGCGGCTGGACGTGTCCATAGTGCTGGGCAATGAGGACATTCCGGACTGTGAGCGGATGATCCTTTGGAAGGAGAGACCTTTCATCGCCCTGGAAGCGGGACATCGGCTCACGGAGAGGTCTGAGCTCTTCTGGCGCGATCTGAGTGGCGAGGTCTTTGTCGTGCGAAGACAAGAGCCTGGTCCCACTATTCAGGACTACGTCGTGAGAACCCTCAGTGAGATGGGCCATCAGATCACGATTCTCCGCTTCGACGTGAGCCGCGAAAATTTGATGCATCTGGTATCGCTCGGCTTTGGAATTGCGCTGGCAAGTGAGTCTACAACCTTGACCGAGTTTCCCGGGGTGATGTTTCGGCCCTTCTCGAGTGAGGTCGAGCCTGTGCCGTTTGGCGCTGTCTGGTCGCCATCAAACGATAATCCTGCACTAAGGCGCTTTCTTTCGCTCCTTAGGCAAATGGTGGTTGAACGGGATCACGTGCAATTAGGCGCGACCTAGACTCTGAGGCGGGCTGTCTTGCGTGCCTTTGCAAAACCGCGATCGGCCGCCATAAAGCGTGCGAGCATCGGCGCGACGAGTTTGTGTGGCTCGTGTGCCTGGCCGCTTTCCTCGGCGAGCGCGGCGGTATAGGCGAGCAGATCACGATGCACGGGTGCGGGAAGCTCGATTGTGAGCTTGACCGGCTTGTCGTCCTCGATCAGTCCGAGCTTTAGCTTGGCCATGTCAACCTCCGTAAGCCTCGAGCACAATGTCGCGGTTCACAACCACCCGGACCGGAAACCCTGCCCGGATCTTGAGCGTCGGCGCCATTTCGATCTGTCGCCGGACGATCTCGTCGCCGGCGCGGCCGATCGTCTCCTGCGTACTGTCGCGAATGGCGCGAGCGATGTCGCTCTCATCGTTGCCGGCGAGTTCGGTGCCGACGCCGAGCAGGGTCGAGAGGCCGGCGGCCAGGAACAGGCGGCCCCAATGATGATCGACGTCATCCTCAAGGCCGGCAAAGCCTTCGACGTCGGCGGCCGGCAGGCGTTCCAGAACGATCGAACGGCCGTCGGGGAGGATGAGGCGTGTCCAGACGAGCAGGATGCGCTGTTGCCCGAACGCGACTTGCGAATCGTAGACGCCGATCAGGCGCGAGCCTTGGGGAATGAGGAGCGTGCGCCCTGTCAGGCTGTCATAGACATGGGCCGTCACCTGGGCGGTGACCTGGCCGGGAAGATCGGAGCGGATGCCGGTGATCAGCGCCGCGGGGATGACGCTGCCGGCGAGCAATACATAAGACGAGGCGGGATCCGCCAGCCGCTCGCTGGAGACGGTTCGATGATCGGCCGGCGCATCCAGAAACGCCTGCTTCCCATCTTTGGTGTCCGTGCCGGCGGTCAGTCCGGGTGGAAGCATCGACAGCCCCGGCGCTGTCGTATCCTCCGATCCTGGCCTGTCGGTGCCGGGTTTCGCGCGGTCGGTCGAGATGGTGACGAACAGCGCGCTGCCGCGTGCTATCTCGCGCTCTTGCTCCGCCGGATCGGCATTCGTGCCAGAGGCGGGTACGCCGTCACCCTGCGCTTTGAAGATCGGCCGGCCGAGATCGCCAGGCAGGGGCGGGCCGAGCTTGGGGATTTCGTCATAGCTATTGGGGCCGGAGGCGATCGCGTCGATCGGCGCGCTACCGTCGGTATTGTAGAGTTCTTCGGGGCGCTCGCCGTCACGGCTCTGCAGGCCATAGACCAGCAAGGCGCCGACGCCGATCCCGGCGAGCGCGCCGGCCCATGCGAGCGTCCTGCGAGACAGGCGCATGACGCGCGGCGGTTCGGCGCGAAGGCGTAGATCCGGCGCCGTCCCCATCGATGGCGTGTGGTCCGTCATCGCCGCACCGTCCGCCGATTCAGCGTATCCGTCCGGACGATGCGGACTTTCTGCTGGCCGTCGCCGCCGAGGCGCAGTTCAGCCGCCGCGAACAGGCGGTCGACGATCATGTGCCGGCCGGTGACCCGATAATTGACGAGCTCGCCGCCGCCATCCGAGCCGACGACGAAGAGCGGCGGCATCTCGCCCTGGCCGATGCCGGACGGGAATTCGATGAAGACCTGGCGGCCGTCATCATAGGCGCGTAGGGGACGCCAGGGCGGACGGTCTCCCTCGATCGCATAGCGGAAGTTCAGCGCGGCGATATCGATGCCGGTCGCCACGGGCGCAACGGCCTGGGCCTGAGCGTTCTGGGCCTTGAGTGCGATGAGTCGGTCCTCAGGGTAGGTCCAGGAGACGGAGGCCATGTAGGCCGACGGTGTCGCGCGCAACTCCAGGTGATAGGTACGGCGGTCGGGGGTGACGACGAGATTGGTGAGAAGGGCGGGGCGCGTCGGCTTGACGAGGATGTGGGTGGGTTGCGTCGCGCCCGGCC
>CALMPK010000018.1 GCA_937873575.1 uncultured Hyphomicrobiaceae bacterium | reverse complement strand
TACAGGGCATGGCGCCCTATT
The DNA here is from genome assembly GCA_937873575.1 of uncultured Hyphomicrobiaceae bacterium. Lineage (GTDB taxonomy): Bacteria > Pseudomonadota > Alphaproteobacteria > Rhizobiales > Hyphomicrobiaceae > JAEUMD01. The sequence goes on along the minus strand of CALMPK010000018.1, from coordinate 2,521 downwards.
GGTTCGAAGTGGACGCCACCGCCTATCTCGGCGGCAATGGCCGGACCGTGCTGCGTCTAGGCGCGGAATACGAACTGCTGCTGACGCAGCGGCTGGTCCTGCAGCCGCGTGCCGAATTCAATCTTTACGGCAAAAGCGATCTGGCCCGCGATGTCGGCAGCGGGCTGTCGGATGGTGTATTCGGTCTGCGCCTGCGTTATGAGTTTTCACGACAGTTTGCGCCGTATTTCGGCGTGGAGCGGATTGCGAAATATGGCAAGACCGCTGATTTGGCGCGCAATGCCGGAGGAGTAACCGGCGAAACGCGCTGGGTGGCTGGCCTGCGCTTCTGGTTCTAGAGAGTCGCCGAATAGTCAATTGAAAAGCAATGTCCGATCAAAGTAACACCCACGTCAACTACCCAAGGAGCACTACCATGAAAACGATCACGATATCCGTTCTTGCCGCATCGCTCGCCCTGACCATGCCGGCTTTCGCCGATGATGCGCACCACCCGGAAAAGGCGGCTGAAGCCAAGAGCGCCCCCGCGCAGATCGGGCCGCAGGTGAAGAAAATGCAGGACAACGTCAAGAAGATGCAGCCACAGCTCGACCGCATCGCCAATGCCAAAACCGACGCCGAGCGGCAAAAGGCCATGGCCGAGCACATGCAGACGATGCAGGAGAACATAGGCATGGCGCGCGGCATGCAGTCCGGGATGATGGGCTGTCCGATGATGGAGCGCGGTGGCATGGGCATGATGGGCGGTAGCCAAGGCATGGCGGGTGCGGACGACATGATGGCCAAGCGCATGGAGATGATGGAAAAGCGCATGGACATGATGCAAATGATGATGCAGGGCGGCATGGGCACGATGCAGCAAGGCGGCGCGGCCAAGCCAGCCAATTGACGGCATCTGCGGAGAAATCGCCATGTGGGGATACGATCACGGTGGCTGGCCGATGGGTATCGGCATGATCCTGCTCTGGGGACTGCCGATCATCTTGCTGGTCTGGCTGTTCGCCAAAGCGGCTTCCAGTCGCGGTGCCAAGGACGAAACACAGCAGTCCCCGCATGAGATTCTGGATGCGCGCTACGCGCGCGGCGAGATCGGGCGCGACGAGTATCAGGAGCGTCGCGCCGACCTTGAAGGACACAACAAACGATGAGCCGCGCATGGGCATGCCCTTAACAAGGAGAGAGCAATGAATACACGCTACGGTTTCGGCAAAAAGGTCGCGCTTGCATTCGATCAGGCCATCGAATGCGTCACCGCCGAGTTGCAGAAAGAAGGCTTCGGCGTACTGACCGACATCGATGTTTCGGCCACGATGAAGAAGAAGCTGGATGAGGACATGCCTCCGTATCGCATCCTCGGCGCTTGCAACCCAAAGCTGGCGCACCAGGCGATGACCGCCGAACCGTCCATCGGCCTCCTGTTGCCCTGCAATGTCGTCGTCCGCCAGGATGCCGCCGGGGCCGTGTTTGTCGAGTTCATGGATCCCGCTGCCGTGCTTCAACTCGTCGACAACCCGAACATCGAGCCTCTCGCCGCAACGGTGCGCGGCAAACTTGAGCGGGTCATGCAGGCGATCTGACGGATGCCCAGAAAGTCGGCGCTGGCGGGACGGCGCATAACCGGCACGTCGCTGACTTTCAGCATCTCCATGCTCTGCTTTGACAGGAGGGGGCCATGACCAGGAGACCCGAAACGAGCCGCGACCCTGTGTGTGGAATGGTTGTAGGCGTTGCCGCATCACCGTACTCGACGACGTGGCAAGGGCTCGAGTTCCATTTCTGTTCAGCGCAATGTCAAGAGCGCTTCATTGCCACCCCAGCGCTCTACACCGTGCCAAGAGGTGTCCAGAATATCGTTCCCATCGTCCGGAGACATAGGCTCCGCTTCGTCGCGCCGACACGGGAGGCGCTTCGTGTCGCATGCGGCAAACTCCTGAGCATGATGGGAGTCGCTGCCGCCACTCCCGATCTCGATGGCATCACGGTCGAATACGACCTACGCCAGGCGACGCTTGCACAGATTGAAGGTGTCGTTGCCGAAGCGGGCCTCATTCTTCGCGGCGGTTTGCATCGCTGGCGCCGCAATCTGTGGAAATTCATCGAGGGCAACGAAATCGAAAACGAGGCGCATCCGATGAGCGGCGCTTGCTGCAACCGTCCGCCAGCGCGGTCGCGCTAAGAGGGGGGGGCTCGGATAACGGAAAATAGAGCACGCTAAACCGGTTGCAGCGGTCGTAGCGGCCTGAACTTGCCCACGTCGACCTTGGCGCTGCTGCGCCACAGATAATCGCCGGTCAGGTTGATGTATTACCAGCCGAGAACAGTCTGTAGCCGCCTGGGGGGCACGCCACCGGCCGCACCAATCCGCTCAGCAGATAGTCGCGCACGATATGCACGCTCACCCCGGCATCAAGGGCCAGCCGGGACACCGTGTAGGCGCTCGTTGAACACCACCTTTTTCCTCATCCGGCGCAGCAGGAAAGCTGCTTCACGTCCTTGCTGAAGGTCTGCGCCGCGAGCTTCA
>CALMPK010000017.1 GCA_937873575.1 uncultured Hyphomicrobiaceae bacterium | reverse complement strand
TTTCTCGACAAGCGCAGCGACGTCACCAAGCAGCGCGCCAAGCTGCCAAAACTCACCAACGTGCTCGTCGTCGACGACGAGAGCTTCGATGCCGATCGCCTGAAGGCCACCTTGCACCTGATGTTCGGCTACGACATCGAAGTGCGCCGGGCGGCGACACTCGGGCGCGCCCTCGATGAGGTCATCGCGCGCATGCCCGAGCTGATCTTCCTCGACGACGTGCTGAAGCCGACCGACAATGCGAGCCAGACTCTGCCGTTCCTGCGCCGTGCTGGCTACACCGGGCCGGTCATCGTGGTCAGCGGCCAGGTGACCCGCTCCCGCCGCACACTGTTGATCGAGGCCGGCGCCGCCGACGTCATTCACAAGGACGACGTCGACAGCGTCCGCCTCGCAGAGGCGCTCCAGCGTGTCTTCCTGCCAGCCGGCGACTGACGAACCGAGCGTTCATCACCGCGCTTGCCGTCCTGGCCAGCTCTGCTAACCATCGTGCGGGGCATGCTCGACGCCGCCGTACCGCGGCCGCGGATCGCGTTGCCCGTACGCCAACGACAACCAATCAAGAAACCAAGACAGGGCGGAGGAGCACCATGGTTGCGCAACTGGGCCATTTCATCGGCGGCAAGCGCGTGCCGGGCACGTCGGGCCGTTTCGGTGACGTCTACTGGCCGATGACTGGCGAGATCGCCGCCAAGGTGGCGCTGGCGACGGCCAGCGAGATGCGGGCCGCTGTCGAGAACGCCAAGGCCGCGCAGCCGGCGTGGGCCGCGACCAATCCGCAGCGGCGCGCGCGCGTGATGATGCGCTTCGTCGACCTGCTGAACCGCGACATTGAGAAGATCGCCGAGGCGCTGGCGCGCGAGCACGGCAAGGTGATCCCGGACGCCAAGGGCGACATCCAGCGTGGCCTCGAGGTCGCCGAATTCGCCATCGGCATCCCGCACCTGATGAAGGGCGAGTTCACCGATGGGGCCGGCCCCGCCATCGACATCTATTCGATGCGCCAGCCGCTCGGCGTCGTCGCCGGCATCACGCCCTTCAATTTCCCAGCGATGATACCGCTGTGGAAGGCGGCACCCGCAATTGCGTGCGGCAACGCTTTCATCCTGAAGCCGTCGGAGCGCGCGCCCTCGGTGCCCATCATGCTGGCCGAGCTGTTCCTCGAGGCGGGCCTGCCGGCCGGTATTCTCAACGTCGTCAACGGCGACAAGATCGCGGTCGACGCGATCCTGCACGATCCCGACATCGCCGCCGTCGGTTTCGTCGGCTCATCTGATGTCGCGCAGTACGTCTATGCGGAGGGTGCGGCGCGCGGCAAGCGCGTGCAGTGCTTCGGCGGCGCCAAGAACCACATGGTCATCCTGCCCGATGCGGATCTCGACCAGACCGTCGATGCGCTGATCGGCGCGGGTTACGGATCGGCGGGCGAACGCTGCATGGCGATTTCGGTCGCGGTGCCGGTGGGTGAGGAGACGGCGGAGCGGCTGATGCGGAAGCTCGTCCCGCGCGTCGAGTCATTGCGCATCGGCCCGTCGACCTCGCGCGGCGCGGACATGGGTCCGCTGATCATTCGCCAGCTCTTCGAGAAAGTGCGCCGCTGCATCGACATCGGTGTCGAGGAAGCCGGCACCTTCGCCGTCGACGGCCGTGACTTCCGCATGCAGGGTTACGAGAACGGCTTCTACCTCGGCGGGTCGCTGTTCGACCAGGTCACGCCCGACATGCGCATCTATCGCGAGGAGATCTTCGGCCCCGTGCTGTCTGTGGTGCGGGCTAAGAACTACGAGGAAGCGCTCCGGCTGCCGAACGAGCACGAATACGGCAACGGCGTCGCGATCTTCACGCGCGACGGGGACGCGGCGCGTGATTTTGCATCGAAGGTCAACGTCGGCATGGTCGGTATCAACGTGCCGATCCCTGTGCCGCTCTCCTACTACACCTTCGGCGGCTGGAAGCGCTCGGGCTTCGGCGACCTCAATCAGCACGGGCCGGACGGGGTTCGCTTCTACACGAAGACGAAGACGGTGACCGCGCGCTGGCCATCCGGCATCCGCACCGGCGCGGAATTCTCGATCCCGACCATGAAGGAGTGACGCTCCGGCCCGCACCCTCCATTTCGGACCAGGGACCCGGACAACAGTTTTTCCTTCTCCCCGGCTTTCGGGGACGGGCGATCATGCGACACGTCGGAAGCGGAATGGCGCGGCCTCAGCGGGAGACCGCGCGACGCCCCGACGGGCGCCAGCACGCCGGGCGACCGGAACGCGAGGCGCGAGGCAGCGGTTGGTCGAGACGGACACGATCGGCGCGTTCATCGCCAGCGTGAACGCATCCTAAGCTTTTGGTTTGGAGTGCGATTCACTGCGTTTCGAGAACGCGAGTGCGTTTCCGTCTTGGTCGATTGCACTCTAATGATCCGTGCGGTTTGCTGTCGCATAGCCGTCATCTTGCCTTTATCCCGCCCCGAGCTGATGGCTTGTGCGCCTCAGTTATGAAAAAGTTTGAAACAACGAGTTCGATACTGGGGGTCCGAAATGGAGAAGTTCCGCCTCGCGGCGACGGCCGCGCTCGTCGCCTGCCCGATGCTTGCCCTGCCCGGCTACGCGAACGAGAGCTTCAAGCTGCCGCCTGAGGTCACGCCGCAACTGCGCGCCGCCTGTGAGGGCGATGTCCGCCGGCTCTGCATCGGCGCCAATCCGACAATCGCCAAGGTGAAGAGCTGCGTCATCTCCAAGTTCCTGAAACTCGGCATGCGCTGCCAGAAGGAAATCGCCTCGGCCGGCCTTCTCTGAAGTCGTCCCAGCGGAAACAAATCAAGCCCGCGTGCACTACCGCACGCGGGCTTTTCGTATCGGCTGCAATTCCAGAAATGCGGTTTATTCACTCGACATTAGCACGGGGCGTTTCCGTTTCGACCGATCCCACCCCGTCGTGAACCGTGGCGGCTCAGCGATAGACGAGCACGGGAATGGTCGAATGCGTCAGCAGCTTTTGAGTTTCGCTGCCGAGTACCAGCGCGGAGACGCCGCGACGGCCGTGCGAGGCCATGACGATGAGGTCGGCGCCCTTCGACTTGGCCACCTCGACGATAGCGCGCCACGGCTCACGATTCTCGACCTGAACCGTCTCCAGTTCGACGCCCGCTTCGGCCGCCGCCTTCTTCGCGGCATCGAGGCGATGCCCGAACTCGGTGCGCATCTGCGTTCGGTCACCTTCCGAAACGGTGATGGTGACACCTTCGACGATGAAGTCCGTGAGCGGAGGCTGCACCGTCATCGCGGTGACTTTCGCGCCGACCGCCTTTGCCAGTGCCAGGCCGTGTTGTACCGCGCTCAGCGAAAGTTCGCTGCCGTCGGTCGGGATCAGGATGTGATTGAAGATCATCTGCGGGTCCTTGGCTTTTTCTTGCTCGAGGTCTCAGCCTTCCGCCTCCGGGGCGGGAGCTGCGTTCGATCAACTCCCCCGGGGCCGCGAGCGCTGCTCCGTGGATGCCATGCTTCTCCCCTCCGCGCGTTCGAGCCATGACGCGGATCAAGCCGCGCGATCCGCGTGGCGCCTTCGCCGCCGGTCAATCGAGCAGACCGTCAAGGCTCTTCAGCACGCGCGAAGGCGGCATCTCGGGGTACTCGTCCGGCCTGCCGAGACGATTGATCCATAGCGTATCGAAGCCGAACGCGCTCGCGCCAGCGATATCCCACCGGTTCGACGAGCAGAATTTTATGGCGCCCGGCACGGAATCGAATGCTTCGACCGCCAGCCGGTAGACGAGTGGCGACGGCTTGAACGTGCGCACTTCCGCCACCGACAGGACGCGCTCGAACAGCCCGACGAGACTGGCGCTGTCGATGGCGCGTTCGAGCAGGTCCGGGTCGCCGTTGGAAAGGATCGAGAGGCGCGCCCCGCGCTCTTTGAGGGCGCGCAGAACTCCCGCCACCTCGGGGTAGGCCGCGAGCTCGCGGTAGGCATCGAGGAGCGAAGCTCGCGTAGCGTCGTCGACTTTCGCGCCGGACGCGACGATGGCGAAGTCGAGTGCGCGTTCGGTCAGGGCCCAGAACGTCGCCGGCCGATCGACTGCGCCGTGGATCCACGTGTACTCGAGCTGCTTCGTACGCCAAAGCTCGGACAGGCGTTCCCAAGCGGGTCCAATCCGCTCGGACAAACGGGCCGCGGCGGAGTGCACGTCGAAGAGTGTGCCGTAGGCGTCGAAGGCGTAGATCGGTGCGGCGGGCATCGTTCCTCCTCGGGCAAGAACAAAGGCGCGAGGTTTCCCCCGCGCCTTGCGATTACCACAGATGCGCACCCGCTGCCGAGCGCCGCGGACGGCCTCACGCCGCGCGCGCCGATTCCGCCGGTGTCTTGTCCGTGAGATACGACATCGCCGCCGTCACGCCACCCGCGCGGTGGGGAATGCCGGCGAGCGTCAGCCCCATCTCGACGCCGGCGAGCGCGCCGACGATCGTCAGCTCGTTGGTATCGCCGAGATGACCGATGCGGAACACCTTGCCGGCAACCTTGCCGAGACCCATGCCGAGCGACATGTCGAAACGTTCGAGAACCAGCTTGCGGAACTGATCCGCGTTATGCCCATCCGGCATCAGCACGGCGGTGACCGCAGGCGAATAGTCCTTAGGGTTGGCGCAGAGGATCTCGAGGCCCCAAGCGTTGACCGCACGCCGCGTCGCCTCGGCGAGG
>CALMPK010000016.1 GCA_937873575.1 uncultured Hyphomicrobiaceae bacterium | reverse complement strand
CGTCGCTCAAGCCCAGAACCAAGCTCGTGCGCGAATGGGGCGGGACAACGCATACGGTCCTCGTTCTCGACGACGGCTTCGAATACCTCGGCCAGCGTTACGCGTCCCTCACAAAAGTCGCTGCTGTGATCAGCGGCCTGCACCGGTCCGGCCCGGCGTTCTTCGGGCTGAAACGGGCCGCGGCGCGATTTGGCGGAAAGTCTCGTGCGTTGAAGGGGGAGGGCGCGGTCAATGGCTGACGAGACCGGCGGCAGGGTGCGGCGCAGCGGGGTGACCCGCTGCGCCATCTACACGCGCAAATCGTCCGAGGAGGGTCTGGAGCAAGAGTTCAACTCGCTCGATGCACAGCGCGAAGCGTGCGAGTCCTACATCAAGAGTCAGCGGCACGAAGGCTGGACGACACTTGCCACGATGTATGATGATGGTGGCATCTCAGGCGGCACGATGGAGCGACCATCACTGAAGCGGCTGCTCGCGGATATCGAGGCGAAGAAGGTCGACACCGTCGTCGTCTACAAGGTCGACCGGCTGACGCGATCACTCAGCGACTTCGCCAAGATCGTCGATGTCTTCGATGCCCAGGGTGTCTCCTTCGTGTCGATCACGCAGCAGTTCAACACGACGACGTCCATGGGCCGCTTGACGCTCAACATGCTGCTGTCCTTCGCCCAGTTCGAGCGCGAGGTCACGGGGGAGCGGATCCGCGACAAGATCGCGGCGTCGAAGAAGAAGGGCATGTGGATGGGCGGCAACCCGCCGCTCGGCTACGACGTCCACGAAAGGAAGCTCATCGTCAACGAGGTCGAAGCCGAGCGGGTGCGACACATCTTCCGGCGCTATGCGGCGCTCGGCTCGGTGCGCCTGCTCAGTCATGAACTCGATAATGATGGCATCGTCAGCAAAATTCGGCGTCATGCGACCGGCGAACCGTACGGCGCCAAGCCGCTTGCCCGTGGCGCGCTGTACCTGATGCTGCAGAACCGAATCTATCGCGGCGAGATCGTCCATCGGGAGGCCAGCTATCCCGGCGAGCACGCCGCGATCATCGACGAGGAACTGTGGAATACGGTGGCCGAGCGATTGGCAGCCAACCGGAACGAGCATGATAGCGGTGCAGCCGCGGAGTCCCCGAGCCTGCTCGTCCACCTGCTCCACGACGAGACCGGCAAACCGATGACGCCGACGCACGCCGTCAAGAACGGCCGGCGCTACCGTTACTACATCTCGCGGGCTCTGGTGACGGCAAGCCGGTCGCAGGTACCCGGCGGCCGGCGGATCCCGGCTGGCGACATCGAGCAGCTGGTCGTCGATCGGCTATGCACGTTTCTTACCAATCGCGGCGATGTGCATGACGCACTCGCTTCTCACATTCCTGATGCGGCCGAGCAGGAGCAGCTGATCGAACGCGCTGTCGAGCTTGGCCGGACCTGGAGGAAGCGGCCGGTCGTCGAACAGCGCGTCGTGATTTCGTCGCTGCTGGCGCGCATCGAAATCGGTACCGATCGGATCGACATTCATCTCGATCGCGTACGGCTGCCCGCTCTCCTGCGCGGCGATCAGCGCACGCGGCGCTATACCCGATCTGAACCCGGATCGGCGACAGACACGATCGTCCTTTCCGTACCGGCTCGATTGAAACGCGCTGGCGTTGGAAAGCGCATGGTGATCGAGGGGGCCCATGCCGGCGCGCCGGACGATACGCTGATCAAGCTGGTCGTGAAGGCGTTCGCGCTGCGCGACAAGTTGCTCAACGGCGACGGCATCAGCATCGACGAGCTGTCGGCGCGGGAAAAGCTGACCGGCTCATACGCGACCCGCCTGCTGCGCCTGACGTTCCTCGCCCCCGATCTCGTCCGCGACATCCTCAATGGACGCCATCCGCCGACGCTCACCGCCAACAATCTCATGGCTGATACGCGGCTGTCATTGGCTTGGAGCGAACAGCCGTTGCGGCTGGGAGCGGGCCGGACCTGATCGCCTCGCACGCCCCTCTTCGACGCCCACACCCGGAACGGGTGATCCGGCGTTGGGCCACACGTTCCCGCTTCGGCCGCACGTCACGCTGCAAGCGTGCTTCCAGCACGCGCGAGAGACGGTATCATTCTGCGATGAATGACGCGTTCGTGTCCCAACCGGCCGGCGATCACATCGCCCGAGTGGTACTACTATTTGACCGCAAAGAGACACAGGCCCGAAACCGAGCACGGAAGCCGCACCAAAACCGTCTCGGTCGACCACTCATCGGTGTCGAGACCACGTAACCCGCGGACACCACGGGCGAAGTT
>CALMPK010000015.1 GCA_937873575.1 uncultured Hyphomicrobiaceae bacterium | reverse complement strand
ATCATCGCGACGGCGCTGATCGACACCGGCTCGCGCATGGACGAAGTCATCTTCGAAGAGTTCAAGGGTACAGGCAACTCGGAGATCATTCTGGACCGCAAGGTTTCCGACAAGCGCGTCTTCCCGGCGATCGACGTGGCGCGCTCGGGCACGCGCAAGGAAGACCTGCTGGTCGCCAAGGACCAGCTCAAGAAGGTCTACGTGCTCCGCCGCATCCTCAACCCCATGGGTACGATGGATGCGATCGAGTTCCTCATCGACAAGCTGAAGTCGACCAAGACCAACTCGGACTTCTTCTCGCAGATGAATACCTGATCGCAGCGGAAGGCGCTCTGACGGCCCCTGGTCGCCGTGCCTCTCAGGTTGTAGAGATCGGACCCCGCGGAACACTCTTCCGCGGGGTTCTTCGTTTGCACGTTGGAGCGCTATCGACTTTGATCGAATCGCATTTGCGCTTCCTCAACGTCGTCAGCAGCGCTCTGAAACATGAGCTCGGGGTACGATTCACGCTCTCGAAGGACGTGCCGGGCACTTGCTTCGTAACGGATCGCACCCGAGCGCTGCTTACTGAACCGAGATCGCAATCACATCGATGACAGGTCATAGCCCGGCAAACCGTTCGACGATCTTCGCTCTGTCCTCGGCCGCCGGGCGGGCGGGTGTCGCGGTGGTGCGGGTCTCTGGACCGATGGCCGGAACAGTTCTCAATCTGATGGCACCAGCCCGGCCCAAGCCTCGGGTAGCGGCGGGCCGCAGGATCATCCACCCGACGACCTCCGAGCATCTCGATAGCGGGGTCGTGCTGTGGTTTCCCGCGCCGAAGAGCTTCACCGGCGAGGATGTTGGCGAACTCCAGCTCCACGGCAGCGTCGCTGTCGTACGCGCCGTCCTTGCAGCGCTGGCGGGCATTCCCGGATGCCGGCGGGCGGAGCCAGGTGAGTTCGCGCGCCGCGCCTACGACAACGGCAAGATCGATCTCGTCGAGGCCGAGGGTCTCGCTGATCTCATCGACGCAGAAACCGAAGCGCAGCGGCGGCAGGCGCTCCGCCAATCGCGAGGCGCTCTATCGTCGCTCTACGAGAGTTGGCGGGGGAGCCTGATCGAAGCGACCGCTCTCGTTGAGTCCTCCATCGATTTCTCCGACGAGGGAGATGTCGCATTCGACGCTTTTGCGTCGGGGAGGGCGGTTGTGACGGATCTAGCAAAAGCTATCCGCCATCACCTCGACGATGGAAATAAGGGTGAGATTCTACGGTCAGGCTTTCGCGTGGCGCTGGCCGGGCCACCCAATGTCGGCAAATCGAGCCTGCTCAACGCCCTCGCTCGCCGCGACGCCGCTATCGTCTCCGAGGAGGCCGGGACCACCCGTGACGTGATCGAAGTGCGGCTCGATCTCGAAGGGTTGCCGGTAATCGTGGCCGATACGGCGGGAATTCGAGAGACCACGGGCCAAGTGGAGCGCGAAGGCATTCGGCGATCCCTCGCGACAGCGGCTGACGCCGACCTCGTCATCTGGATGACGGACGTCTCGACGGGCGAAGCGGTGCTGCCCGCGGAATTACTTGAGATCGCGGAGCGGGTGCTGCCGCTCGTGAACAAGGTCGATCTGCGGCAGGGACCGGCCGATGCCACGCCGTCTCAAGCTCTGCCAGACGACGAGGTCGCGATCTCCGTTTTGTCCGGGGCGGGCCTGTCGGAGTTGAGCCAGCGGATCGCCGCTATCGCGCGCGAGCGGATCGGAGCCAACGACGAGCCGCACATCACTCAGGATCGCCATCGCCAGCTCGTCCAGCACTGCCTCGACGACCTGGAGGCATTCCTCGCAGGGGATGCAAACCACGTCGAGCTTCGCGCGGAGGACCTCCGCCGTGCAGCTTCCGCGCTTGGACGTATCACCGGGAGGATCGGTGTCGAGGATGTCCTGGACCAGGTATTCCAACGCTTCTGCATCGGAAAGTAGCGGACAGCTCATTGGGCGAAGGCCGGCCCGGGTCGCGAAATCGTGTTTCACGTGAAACACGGGGTTGGAAACAGGGGGCTGTGCGCCGAGGCGACCAGGCCGGCTGGGAGTATCCCGACGACCGCTCGATCCGTTGGAAGTTGGCATCCAGCCAAGAATGGCGCCGGGGCGAGGGCTTGGCTTTGACCGCTTTGGGCCGAGCCAGTATGGTGCGCGCAATCCATCAATCGGGGCGCGTCCGGTACGTCAGACCGGCGCGCCTTTTTGGTCCTGGCAGACAGAATATGCGAACCTCGTTTGACGTCATCGTCGTCGGCGGTGGCCATGCGGGCTGCGAAGCGGCGGCAGCGGCTGCGCGCATGGGCGCACGCACGGCGCTGGTGACCCACACATCCAGCACAATCGGCGAGATGTCGTGCAACCCGGCCATTGGCGGGCTCGGCAAGGGTCATCTGGTACGCGAGATCGACGCGCTGGACGGCCTCATGGGCCGGGTCGCCGACGCCGCGGGCATCCAGTTCCGGCTTCTCAACCGATCCAAAGGCCCGGCGGTCCAAGGACCGCGCGCCCAGGCCGATCGCAAGCTCTATCGTCAAGCGATGCAGTCGGCGCTTGCTCGACAGCGCGGGCTCGAAATCATCGAGGGTGGCGTCGAGGACCTTCTTGTCCAGGCCACCGAGGTTTCTGGTGTGGTCACTGGAGATGGGCGGGTCCTGACGTGCGGCGCTGTCGTCCTCACCACGGGCACGTTTCTGAACGGGCTCATCCACCTCGGTGAAAAAAAGGTGCCCGCGGGCCGTATGGGTGCGGCGCCGGCGCTCAAGCTTTCCGAACGGCTTTACGGCATGGGTCTGCGGATGGGGCGGCTCAAAACCGGCACCCCGGCCCGGCTTGCGTCAGGCTCGATCGACTGGGCCAGCCTCGAGATGCAGCCAGGCGACGACACGCCGGTGCCGTTCTCCTTTCTGACGGAGCGGGTCGAAACACCTCAGATCGCGTGCGGCATCACCACGACGACGCCGGAAACCCACGCGATCATCCGCGCCAACCTTTCCCGTGCGCCGATGTACTCCGGCCAGATCGCCAGCGTAGGGCCCCGGTATTGCCCCTCCATCGAGGACAAAGTGGTTCGCTTCGCGGATCGCTCGGCCCACCAGGTCTTCCTGGAGCCGGAGGGTCTGGACGACGATACCGTCTACCCGAACGGTGTCTCGACGTCGCTGCCGGAGGATGTGCAGGAGGCTTTTCTCAAGACCCTCCCGGGACTGGAGAGGGTTATCATCAAACGTCCTGGATATGCGATCGAGTATGATTACGTCGATCCGCGCGAACTCGACCTGACGCTCGAGGCGAAGCGCTTGAGCGGGCTGTTCCTCGCCGGGCAGATCAATGGCACCACGGGCTACGAGGAAGCAGGAGCCCAGGGCATCGCCGCGGGCATCAATGCGGCGTTGCGGGCGGGCGGCGGCGAGCGGCGGCTCGCTGTCTCGCGCGCCGACGGTTATCTCGGCGTCATGATCGACGATCTGGTGACCCGCGGGGTGAGCGAGCCCTATCGCATGTTCACGTCCCGCGCGGAATTCAGGTTAAAGCTGCGTGCCGACAACGCGGATCAGCGCCTCACCCCGCTCGGCGTGAGGCTGGGTTGTATCGGCCCCGAACGGTCGATGGCGTACGAGGCGAAGGCCAGAGCGCTGGCGGCGGGCAACGAGATGCTCCGGAATATCTCGATCTCGCCGACCGAGGGGGCACGGCACGGCATCGAAATCAATCGCGATGGGCGCCGGCGCTCGGCATTCGAACTTCTCGCCTATCCTGGGATCGATGTCGAACGGCTGAAGACGGTTTGGCCGCAGCTTGGCCAGATCGACGGGGCGATTGCCCGCCAGCTCGAGGTGGACGCCCGCTACTCGTCCTATGTCCGCCGGCAGGAAGAGGACGTAGCCACGTTGCGACGCGACGAGCAGGTGACGATACCGCCCGAGGTCGCTTATTCGGAGATCGCGGGTCTTTCGAACGAGGTGCGGCAGAAGTTGGAGCGACATCGCCCAGCTAACATCGCCCAGGCTTCTCGCATCGACGGAATAACTCCCGCGGCAATTCTCTTGCTGCTCGCGCACATCAAATCTCTTGGAAGCGCGCGCGAGCCGCGCCAGAGCGCATGAGCGGCCTGCCGCCCCAGGGGGCGAATGCACAACGGTTTGATGTGCCCGCCGATTTCGCGACCGCCTTCGGTGTTTCACGTGAAACGATCGAGCGGTTGGAAACCTACGCCACGTTATTACGGAAGTGGCAGAAGACGATCAATCTCGTCGCCCCCAAGACTTTAACCGAGATCTGGCACCGGCATTTCGCCGATAGCGCTCAGCTCTGGGCCTATGTCCCGCCGCACGCGCGAACGCTGGTCGATCTCGGGTCGGGGGCCGGGTTTCCCGGTCTTGTCCTGGCCGTTCTCGCCGCGGGCGAGGCCGGTGCCGGACGGCGGGAACCCCTTCATGTCACGCTGATCGAGAGCGATATCCGGAAATCGGTATTCCTGCGGGAGGCCGCTCGCGCGGTCGGGATCGCTGTGGACATCATTCCGCACCGAATCGAAAGCCAGCAGATTCGCGCTATGGTCGAGCGAATCGATTGCGTTACGTCGCGTGCGCTGGCGCCGTTGCCGCGCCTCCTCGAGCTCGCATACCCGCTTTTCGGACCAGAAACCGTCGGTGTCTTCCCCAAGGGACGCGATGCCGGTGTCGAGGTCGAGGCGGCAGCTCGTACATTCGAGTTCGGTCTGCGTCTCGAGCCGAGCCTCACCGAGGCCGATGCCCGCATTGTCGTTATCGAGAGCTTGAAGCTCAGGGAAGGGAGTTGATCCCGTGAACACCACGACCGCCGGAGGGTCCGCGATCCGCGTCCTGGCCATCGCCAACCAGAAGGGTGGCGTCGGCAAGACCACGACGGCCATCAACCTCGGCACGGCACTGGCCGCCATCGGCGAACGGGTTCTGGTCGTCGACCTCGATCCCCAGGGCAACGCTTCGACGGGGCTCGGTATTCCGGCCGAGTCGCGGCGGCTGACGTCCTACGATGTTCTGGTCGGGCAGTCGTCCCTGCTTGAAGCGGCCCAGCCGACGTCCGTTCCCGGGCTCGCCGTCGTTCCCGCCAACTCCGATCTGGTCGGGCTCGAGACGGATCTCATGTCGGACGGCAATCGCGCCTTCCGCCTGCGCGGCGCGGTGACGAAGTTAAACGCCCAGGCCCGCAACATGGCGGAAGCCTACAATTACGTGCTGATCGACTGTCCCCCCTCCCTCAACCTGATGACCCTCAACGCCATGACGGCCGCGAACGCGGTTCTGGTGCCGGTGCAGTGCGAGTTCTTCGCGCTCGAAGGCATCTCGCAGTTGAAGGAGACCATCGACCAGATCCGCGGCACGCTGAACCCGCAGCTCGAAATCCAGGGCGTGGTGCTGACCATGCACGACGCGCGAACGACACTGTCGCGCGAGGTTGCGGACAACGTGCGCAGCTTCTTCGGCCCCAAGGTCTACGAGACGGTCATTCCGCGCAACACGCGCGTCGCCGAGGCGCCGTCGCACGGCAAGCCGCTGCTGCTCTACGATTACGACTGCGCGGGCAGCCAAGCCTATATCAGGCTCGCGACCGAGATTATCGAACGCGAGAGGCGCTACAAGGCGGCCTGAGCGCGGCGCACCGAGACACCAAAAAGACTGGCCGCTGAACGCGGCAGAGCGAGCGATGGGGGACTAGGGCCGTGATGGGCGCACCAATTCCGAAGAGCCGGCTGGGCAGGGGCCTGGCGTCGCTGATCGGCGAGCCGAGCGGCGTAGTGTCGAAGCTGCCGCCCGAGGGCGAGCAGCGCATGATCCCGGTGGAGCTGCTCAAGGGCGGACGGTTCAATCCGCGCAAGACGTTCCGCGAGGATGAACTCACGGAGCTTGCCGATTCGATCCGCGTGAAGGGTCTCGTCCAGCCCATCCTCGCGCGGCCGGAGCGGGATGGCGGCCAGGGTTATGAGATCGTCGCCGGTGAGCGCCGCTGGCGCGCGGCCCAGAAGGCAGGTCTCCATACCGTGCCGGTGATCGTGCGCGAGCTCGACGACCGCGAGGTCCTGGAACTCGCCATCATCGAGAACGTGCAGCGCTCCGATCTCAACGCGATCGAGGAGGCTGCCGGCTATCGCGATCTCGTCGAGCGGTTCGGCTACAGCCAGGAGCAGCTTGCCGAGATCATCGGCAAGAGCCGCAGTCATCTCGCCAACACGATGCGTCTGCTGAAGCTACCCGAGACCGTGCAGGCGATGGTGGAGAGCGGAAAGCTCAGCGCCGGCCACGCGCGGGCGCTGATAGGGCGCGACGACGCCGCGGTTCTGGCGGAGAAGATCGTCGCCGAGGATCTGAACGTTCGCGAGGTCGAAGCACTCGTGCAGGCGGGCGAAATCGGTGTCGCGGGTCCGAGCGGACGCAAGGTGCGCGAGAAGGATGCCGATACGAAGGCCTTCGAGAAGGAGCTCGCGGACGCCCTTGGCCTCAAGGTCGAGATCAAGCGGGGCTCGGGTGAGAGTGGCAATCTCGTCATCAAGTACGGAAACTTCGACCAGCTCGACTACATCCGCATGAGGCTGGTGGGCATGGGTGGTTGATGCCACTCTGACGGCATTCGGCGGCGTGAACTCGAATGCAGGCGCGTGCTCCCGTTCAGGCCGGGGCGCGCGCCTTCTTCATTTCGACCCTTGAAGACTTGACGCTCGCCGTTCGCTTCTGCACAGGTTCAAAATTCACCGGCAGTTGGCCGCGGGAACGGGGTGGAAATGAGCGACGACGTTTTGGAGCGGCTCGCAGTAACGATCCGGTCGCGGAGAACAGCGACAGCGGGTTCGTCATATACCCGCCAGCTGCTCGACGGTGGCCCCGAGAAGTGTGCGAAAAAGCTCGGCGAAGAAGCCGTTGAAACCGTCATCGCCATCATCGGACAGGAGCCCGATGCGGTGCGTGCGGAGGCAGCCGATCTGTTGTATCACCTTCTCGTGGCGCTGGAGTGCCGTGGCGTAGAAATCGGCGAGGTGTTGGCAGTTCTCGACGGGCGCACGACCCGCTCGGGACT
Organism: uncultured Hyphomicrobiaceae bacterium; assembly: GCA_937873575.1. Lineage (GTDB taxonomy): Bacteria > Pseudomonadota > Alphaproteobacteria > Rhizobiales > Hyphomicrobiaceae > JAEUMD01. Next base: position 31,561 of record CALMPK010000015.1, on the reverse strand, counting down.
CGAGGAAAAGGCCAGCCGCCCAAAAGCATGAGACCGATGCCATGAACGAGATCCTCGAACGGCTCGCGGCGCTGACTCCGGCCCTGCCGCGGCCTAATCGCGGCGACCTGCAATTTTCCCCCTATCGCGTTTTTAATCGCGAGCAGTGGTCGCGCCTGAGGGCCGACACGCCGATGACGCTTTCGCCGCCGGAGCTGGAACAGCTCTCGGGCATCATCGAGGAGCTGTCGGTCGAGGAAGTGGAGACGATCTACCTGCCGCTCTCCCGGTTGCTCAATCTCTACGTGGCGGCGGCGCAGGAGCTGCACGCGGTCACGTCGAAGTTTCTCGGGCGTCTCGAGGGGAAGGTGCCGTTCATCATCGGTGTCGCCGGCTCCGTCGCGGTCGGCAAGAGTACGACGGCACGTGTTCTTCGAGCGTTGCTGGCGCGGTGGCCGGACCATCCACGAGTCGACCTCATCACCACCGACGGTTTTCTCTACCCCAACGCCGAGCTCGATCGCCTCGGGCTGATGACGCGCAAGGGGTTCCCGGAAAGTTTCGATGCGACACGGCTGCTGAATTTCCTCGCCGACGTGAAGTCGGGCGTGGCGCAGGTCGAGGCGCCGGTCTACTCGCATTTCCATTACGACATCATGCCGGGGCAGAGCGTGGTGATCGATTCTCCCGACATTCTGATCGTCGAGGGATTGAACGTGCTGCAGCCTGCGCGTCTCCCGACCGGCGGCGAGGCGATCCCGTTCGTTTCAGACTTTTTCGATTTCTCGATCTATCTCGACGCTGACCCCGAGATCATCGAGAAGTGGTACGTGACGCGTTTCATGCGCCTTCGATCGACGGCGTTCCGCGATCCGGCCGCCTATTTCCACCGCTATTCCCAGCTTTCGATCTCCGAGGCCGAGAAGCGGGCTCTGGAGATCTGGTCGACGATCAATCGGCGCAATCTCGAGGAGAACATCCTGCCGACGCGGCAGCGCTCGAGCCTCATTCTCAGGAAGGGCGCCAACCACCGGATCGAGCAGGTTTCACTGCGGCGCCTGTGACGGCGAGCGGAACTCCGATGGCGTTTTGCCTGATTTGATGAAACCGACAAAAGAAATGGGCCGCCCGGGGTCGGCGGCCCACAGTGATTTCAGGCGTTGGTCTAGAAAAGGCGAGGCAATCGGATAGAGCGGTCAGCGCGATGCTTTGACCGCGGGCCACGGCGCCAGTTGAAGAGCCCATTCGTTGAGGGCCAACTGACGCCGAAGCGCATGAGACACATACGAGCTACGCACTAGGTTTTGGGCCAGTGAAACTTGCGCCGCGACCGCCGAGTTGGCGGCAGCGAGGCCGATACCGCAAAGCGCTACGAACAGATCTTCGGATTTCTTCAAAGACAATTTGGGCAGGGCACAGGCGGGCAATTCCTCGGCGACGCTTGCGGCCTCGCCTGGGCTTTGCAGCGACTCAACCGAAGTCGCGGGAACAGGCGCTACCGTCGTTTCGGCGCGGGGCGTGCTGACCGGTTCGGGAGCGACGCAGGGCGTCGTGGTGACGAGGCCAATAGGATGGAGATCGCAACCGTTCGAGCCTTCGTCCGCTGCCGTCACGCTGGCGACGACCTTCGCCGACGCCTCACGCGGCTTGACCGCGGCGGACTTCGGTTTCGCGGAGCGCGGTTTCACGAGCGCACCCTGCGCTGGCTCGGCGGTGCGTCGCGTCTCCGAGTGGGCACGGGCAGCAACAGCACGATGGCGTGCTGCGGCCTTGCCTGGCTGTAGGGCCGGGGGTCTGGCGGCGGCGGACGGCAGCTCGGGAATTTCCGCTGCGGCGGCAACGACCGACGCTCGCATCTCCGCGAACTTGTCCCGCAGGCGGCGGATCACCGATGGATCGGTGATGCCGAGCGACTTGATCGCAGTGGTCGGCTTCAGGTTCGGATCGGCGGCGATGAGGCGGGCCATTTCGAGCGGCCGCGCGCTGTCGTCGATGCCGCTGCCCTTCGGCCGGCCGCGGGTCGTCCCATGTCCGGGCATTCGAGCCACCTTGGTCTTCTTCGAATCACGCATGAGTTCATTGTCGGAAAGCGACGCGTAATTCCAAGGATAATAAATCGACTTTCGGCGAGTAATTTTGATCCGCATATACAATTGTTGCGAATGAACATCGAAAATGGTCCGCGGATGGGACGAAATCGGTGTTGCGACCGTATGTTCCGATTTCCTCCTGATACGTTGGACGAAGCCGATCCGGATGATTGGACCAGGTTTGAGTGGGGTCTTGAAGCGTATCGGACGAGGTGAAATGCGCCCGGCCGCGCCGCCCGTGAAATGAAAATCGGCCAGCCGGTGTGCGGCTGGCCGATGGTTTCGCGTCAAATCTTCAGGCCATTCTTTCGCGCCAACAATTGGAGCGATTGCAGGGGGCGGGCACCGACGTGCGATATGACCTCGGCGGCCGCGAGGCTTCCGAGCCGGCCGGATGTTTCGAGGTCGTGGCCGTGGGCGACGCCGTAAAGGAAGCCCGCGGCATAGAGATCGCCGGCGCCGGTGGTATCCTCGAGCTTATCGATGGGGACCGCCGGGACCTCGACGCGCCGGCCGCCCGAGAGGATCAAAGAGCCCTTGGCGCTGCGCGTCAGGGCGACGAGCCTGGCATCTCTCTCGACCTGGGCCGCGGCCTTTTCGAAGTCGTCCGTCTCATAGAGCGATTTGATCTCGCTCTCGTTGGCGAAAAGAATGTCGACTCCATTTCGGATGAGATCGAGGAATTCGCCCCGGTGGCGATCGACGCAGAAGCCGTCGGAAAGGGTGAGAGCGACCCCGCGGCCGGCCTTTCGGGCCAGCTCGGCGGCCAGCCGGAACGCGGCCTTGGCCTCGGGTCGGTCGAACAGATAACCTTCGAGATAGACGATCGCGGATGATGCGATGACGCCGGCATCGATTTCGCCCTGATCGAGCTCGGTGCTGATGCCGAGGAAGGTATTCATGGTGCGCTCGCCATCGGGCGTAACGAGAATGAGAGACCGCGCGGTCGGCGCTCCACCATTTTTCTTGGTTCCATGAAACTCGACCGATGCAGCGCGGATATCGTGCGCGAAGATGCGGCCGAACTCATCGTCCGCCACCTTTCCGATAAAGGCAGCGGCGCCGCCGAACGACGCGACGCCGACCAGGGTATTTGCTGCAGAGCCGCCGGAGATCTCGGTCGCGGGTCCCATGCTGTCGTAGAGCCGTGTAACGGTCTCGGCGTCGACCAGCCGCATGTGGCCCTTGGGTGCGCCGTGGGCGGCGAGAAAGGCGTCGTCACAACGGCCGATGATATCGACGATGGCGTTGCCGATGCCGACGACGTCGTAGCGGATGTCTGTCATAGGGTCCTCGGTGTTCTGGCGCGCGCCGGCTGTCGCGCACGGATGTTCGGGCGGATAGCGGGCCGCACGGGTGATGGGGCGGGCGCACTATAGGGCCGCTGCGCCGCCCTTCAAGCCGCGGGAGTGGAGCGCCCGGACCCGGGCGGCAGCGAGCTTGGACAGCGGTGACGCATTCTCTCGGGCCGATCACGAGCGCTTGAACGCGAGTGCTGAAACACCGTCTCCGCGACCCTCGTAGCGGCCCATAAGAAAAGCCGTGCAACCTGCCCCAGCCGAGGAACCCGATGTCCAGCGCCCTTTCCACCATCACTCTTGTTCACAGTCGCCCATGGCCGCGTCGCACGCGAGCACTCGCCGGTTTGCTGGCCGCCACCGCGACCGCTTTCCTGGCTTTCGCGCCGGGCGCGAGCGCCAACGACGTGACCACGAAATTTTCAGCCCATGCCGCTGGTTCCGCCGTGACGGTCGACCACAGCGCGTGGAGCCGGCTGCTGGCAACCTACGTCAAGCCTACGCCCGACGGCCTCAATCAGGTCGATTTCAAAGCCTTCAAGGCGTCGGGCCAGCGCGAGCTCAAGGACTATGTCGCCCGCCTCGAGGCGAACGATCCTGCGAAGCTCGACCGCCCCGAGCAGTTCGCGTTCTGGGCCAACCTCTATAACGCCAAGACCATCGACATCGTGCTCGACCACTATCCGGTCGGATCGATCCGCGAGATCGAGATCGGCGGCGGATTGTTCGGGTTCATCAAGAAATCGGTCGGTGCAGGTGGGCCGTGGAAGGCGCAGGTGCTGAAGGTTTCAGGCGCATCGCTGTCGCTCGACGACATCGAGCACAATATTCTGCGGCCCGTTTTCAAGGACCCGCGAGTCCACTACTCGGTCAATTGCGCCTCGCGCGGCTGCCCCAACCTCGGCGTCGAAGCGTTCACGGGAGCGACACTCGAGGCGCAGCTCGACGCGGGGGCGCGGGCCTTCGTCAATCACCCGCGCGGTATCGCGGTCGCTGGCGGCTCCATCACCGCCTCGTCGATCTACGACTGGTTCCAGAGCGATTTCGGTGGCAGCGCCGCGGGCGTACTGGATCACGTCCGCAAGTATGCGACGCCGGAGCTGGCGCAGAAGCTGAGCGGCCTTTCGGCGATCGCATCGTACGACTACGATTGGAAGCTCAACGACATTGCCCGCTGACGCGACCGTGACGTGCATTTTTGCGATGCGAAATCATGCCAATCCCTTTTTTCCCTCGTGACGAGGCGGGAGCACTTCAATGTCGAACAATCAAATAAAAAAACCGGGGTCCGCGAATGCGACGGCGGGCACGCCCCCTGACGCCGGCCAGGGAGCACTACGCCGGTGGGCACCGCTCATCGTGCTCGCCGCTCTCATGGCGCTGGTGTTCGCCATGGGCTGGCACAAGTACCTCTCGTTCAAGACCATCGGCCTCAATTACGAAACGCTGCGCGGCTTCATCGCCAACAACCTGATCGTTTCGGTTCTCGCCTACATGGCCCTCTATGTGGTGGTGGTCGCGCTGTCGCTTCCGGGCGGCCTCATCATGACGCTGTCGGGCGGACTGCTGTTCGGCTGGGCGGTCGGCGCTCCTGCAACCGTGGTGGCGGCGACGATCGGCGCGACCATCATCTTCCTCGTCGCCCGCACGTCCTTCGGTGAGAGCATGGCGGCTCGCGCCGGTCCATGGATCGCCAAGCTGCGCGCGGGTTTCCAGGAGGATGCGCTGAGCTATCTCCTGTTTCTGCGGCTGGTGCCGGCGTTCCCCTTCTTCGTCGTCAACCTGGCGCCGGCGCTGCTCGGTGTGCCGCTGCGGACCTACGTCATCGGCACCTTGCTCGGCATCGTCCCGGCCACCACGGCCTTCTCGGTGCTCGGCGCCGGTCTCGGAAGTGCCGTCGAGAGCCAGAATGCGATCTACAACTCGTGTCTCGCTCAACACGGTGCGCGCGGCGCCGATGCCTGCACCTATTCAATCGACACCAAAGCGCTGGTAACTCCGGAGCTGCTCGCGGCGTTCGCTCTGCTCGGAGTGGTTGCGCTGATCCCCGTCGTAATCAAGAAATTCAAGTCCAGGAGCATTCAAAATGGCAACGCCTGAGGCGACAAACAACGCGATCGCCGCCGATATCTGTGTGATCGGCGCGGGCTCCGGCGGCCTCTCCGTCGCCGCTGCCGCCGCCGCCTTCGGGCAGCGCGTGGTACTGATCGAAAAGGGCCGCATGGGCGGCGACTGCCTCAACTACGGCTGCGTGCCCTCGAAGGCGATGATCGCCTCGGCACGGCGCGCGCACCAGATGCGCACGTCCGCCCCGTTCGGGATCACGCCTGTGGAACCTGTGGTGGACTGGAGTGCCGTGCACGATCATGTGCACAGCGTAATCGCCGCCATCGCGCCGAACGACAGCGTCGAGCGGTTCCGTGGCCTCGGCGTCACTGTGATCGAGGCGGCCGGCCGGTTCGTCGATCGCAAGACGGTCGTCGCGGGCGATCATCGCATCACCGCCCGTAAGTTCGTCGTAGCAACGGGTTCCTCACCCGTCGTGCCGCCTATTCCGGGGCTCGCCGGCACGCCGTACTTCACCAACGAGACGATCTTCGACAACCGCGATCCGATCGGGCACCTGATCGTGATCGGAGGCGGGCCTATCGGCATGGAGCTCGCGCAGGCGCATCGCCGGCTTGGCGCAAAGGTCACCGTGCTCGAGGGCATGAAGGCGCTCGGCAAGGACGATCCCGAGATGACCAAGGTGGTGCTCACCCACCTCGCGGACGAAGGCATCGACATTCGCGAAGGTGCCAGGGCCTCGAAGGTCGAGGGCGAGGCGGGCCGGGTGCGGGTGACGATCGGCGAGGGCGCCGATGCCAAAGTCGTCGATGGCACGCATTTGCTCGTGGCGGCGGGCCGCAAGGCCAACACCGACGGGCTCGGACTCGAAGCTGCCGGCATCAAGTTCGACAAGCGCGGAATCACGGTTTCGGCCGGTCTCGTCACGTCGAACCCGAACGTATTCGCGATAGGCGATGTGACGGGCGGCCTTCAGTTCACGCATGTTGCCAACTATCACGCCGGCATCGTTATCCGCCGCGCCCTGTTCCGGTTGCCCGCCAAGGCCGATACGACGGTGGTGCCGTGGGTGACCTATACGGAGCCAGAGCTCGCACACGTCGGTCTCACCGAGGATCAGGCCCGCGGGAAGTACGGAAAAGTCGGCGTATTGCGCTGGCCGTTCCACGAGAACGACCGTGCGCAGGCGGAGCGCGCCGTCTCGGGACACGTCAAGGTCGTGGTGGACGGCAAGGGGCGCATCCTCGGTGCCAGCGTCGTCGGCGAGCAGGCCGGCGAGATCATCCAGATGTGGGTGCTCGCCGTCTCGCAGAAGTTGAATATCAAGGCCATGACCGGCTTCATCTCGCCCTATCCGACGTTGTCGGAGGTGAACAAGCGGGCCGCCATCCGTCATTACGCCACTGTTCCCGGTAAGCCTCTCGTACGCAAGGTGATCGGCTTGCTCTCCAAACTCGGATAAGAAGAGGAGCGACGCCTCGGCGTCCGCGAGGTCGGACCAGGGAAGTGAAGTGGACATCAAGAGCCACGAGCAGTTCAAATCCGGAAAGGCCGCGGCCGATGTGGCACGCGGCTCGGTGCGGCGCGTGGTTGAGGCCTCGCGGCGGCGGTGGCTGCGCCTCGGCCTTCCGGCCAAGCTGCTGCTGCTGACCTCGGCGTTCGTTATGATGGCGGAAATTCTGATCTTCGTGCCGTCGGTCGCCAACTACCGCGTCTCGTGGTTGAGCGACCGGCTGACGGCGGCGCAGATCGCAGCGCTCGCGGCGGAATCTGTTCCTGGCGGCGCTGTGCCGCCCAAGGTTCGCGCCGAGCTGCTGCGCACGGCACAGGTGAAGGCCGTCGCCATCAAGCGCGATGGTCTGCGCCGTGTGGTGCTGCCTGCGGAAGATTCGCTGGAGATCGACGACTATTACGATTTGCGGCCGGTCCACAGCGGCGACGGCAGTGGCATCTTCAATCGCCTCAGCCTGATCGGTGATGCGTTCGTCACGTTCATGAGTTCCGATCGCATCATTCGCGTCACCGGGCCGGTCGGCTCCAACGCGGCGGACTTCATCGAGATCGTCATTCCGGAAGCGCCGTTGAAGCGGGTGATGATCCGCTATGGCCTGAACATTCTCGCGCTGTCGATTCTCATCTCGCTCATCACCGCCGCGCTCGTCTACTTCGCGCTTTCCTATCTGCTCGTTCGACCGATGATGCGCATCACGCGCAACATGGTGCGGTTCTCCGAGAATCCGGAAGACCCCGAGCGCATCATCGCGCCATCCGACCGGGCCGACGAGATCGGCGTCGCGGAACGCCAGCTTGCAAGTATGCAGCGGGATCTGTCTCAGCTCTTTCTGCAGAAGAACCGCCTGGCGCAGCTCGGCCTTGCGGTGAGCAAGGTCAATCACGATCTCCGCAACATGCTCGCCAACGCGCAGCTCATATCCGACCGTTTGACCTCGGTGCCCGACCCGACGGTGCAACGCTTCGCGCCGAAGCTCATCGCGTCGCTCGACCGCGCCATCAACTTCTGCAACGACTCGCTCAGGTTCGGGCGCGCGGAGGAAGCGCAGCCACGCCGCGAGCTGCTGCGCTTGAGGCCGCTGGTGGAGGAGGTTGGCGACGGTCTTGGCTTGCCGCGCGAAGGTCAGATCTCCTGGACCGTCGACATGGACGACAATCTGCGCATCGACGCCGATCGGGAGCACCTGTTTCGCGTGTTGAGCAATCTCGTCCGTAACGCGACCCAGGCCATCGAGGGCCAGGAGGATCGCGCGCATCCGGGCCATGTCGAAGTGCGCGCGTGGCGCGACGGCCGCAAGGTCTGGATGGAAGTCCGTGACGACGGGCCGGGCGTGCCGCCGCGCGCCAAGGAGAACCTCTTCCGGGCGTTCCAGGGCGTGCGCAAGGGTGGTACGGGTCTCGGGCTTGCCATCGCTGCCGAGCTCGTTGCAGCGCACGGCGGCAGATTGCGACTCCTTGACGGAGGCCCCGGTGCGATTTTCGTTATCGAATTGCCCGATCGCGCCGTTCATGCGTGACGGATCGGATGACACAACGCCATCAACATGAGGTCTAGAATAATGTCCCTGACGCGTAAGCTCCCCCTGATCGCCGGCGCGCTGTCGCTCTCGTTCGCATTGCCGGGCGCCGCCACCCTCGTCGCGCACGAGTACACCGCCAATACCGTTACGGTTTCGCATCCGTGGGCGCGCGCGACACCGCCAGGCGCCACGGTCGGTGCGGCTTATCTCGAGATCGCGGCATCGAAGAAGGGTGACGACAAACTGATTGGCGGTCGCAGCGAGATTGCCGGGCGCCTCGAAATCCACACTCATGAGCGCGACGGCGACGTGATGAAGATGAAGCAGGTCGCAGCGCTGCCGGTGAAGGCGGGCAAGTCCGTGGTGCTGAAGCCGGCCGGCGATCACGTCATGCTGATGGATCTCAAGCGGCCGCTGGTCGAGGGCGACCTCCTCAAGCTGACTCTGACGTTCGAGAAGGCGGGCGACGTCGAGATCGAGGCGACGGTCGAGCCGGTCGGTGCAAAGGGTCCTCACGGAATGGATCATCAGCCTGGACACGAGGCGGACCACAGCGGCCATGGCGCACACAAGCACTGAAGGTGGCTTGCGTCACCGGGCCTGAACGAAGCGGCAGCACGGTTGATACATCGCAAAGTAATGCGTGTCGGAGGATCGCATTGCTGCGGCCGCAGCACATAAAACGCACGCGCCGAGGTCATCGACATGCGACTGCCGCACCGTTCCCCCATCTGGTACCTGCGGCCACTGCACTGGTGGCAGCGACGCACACACGGCGAGGTGCTGGAGCTGACGGCGCTGTGGTCGGACCGGCCGCAGGCGTTGCTCTCGTTTTTGACGTTGTTCTCACGATTGAGGACGCGGCGTTCGCCCGTGCCCGCCGATCTGCGCGCTCTCGTTGGCCTCCGAGTGTCGCAGGTGATCAAGTGTGCGTTCTGTGTCGATCTCAATGCGTCGATGCTGGCGGCGGCGGGCGTTAGTCAGCCGAAGGCGATGGCGCTCGCGAACTGGCGGCACGATGCGGCGTTCAGCGAGATTGAGCGCCTCGTGCTCGAGTACGCCGAAGCTGTTTCGACGACGCCGTGCATCGTCAGTGATGAATTGTTCGAGCGGATGCGCGGAACGTTCGAGGATGAAGCGATCGTCGAGCTGACGGCGGTCGCGGCATTCCAGAACATGTCGGCGAGGTTCAACGCCGCGCTCGATGCACAGGCGCACGGCTTCTGTGCATTGCCACCTCCGTCTCCCGATGTCGTCGAGGCGGCGCGATAGCGCTCTAGCATGCGCGACGGCCTGCTCCCTCGCCTTCCGCGACCGGTGCGAATTCGGGCCAGAGAACTGCGCAATGCGCCGGCTTGCCTGGACGCCAGCGGACCGATCCGGGTTCTAAGCGGCGACCTTGCACCGCCGTTTCATATTTGGGCAGGACATCGCAGTTCGGCCAGGTTCCGGATGCGAGCGATGCGCGATACTCGACCGGCAATCCAGCAACCGACATGGCCGCCTGTGCCGCGCGGTAGTCATAATCGAGCGCGTGGTGCTCGACGATCAGTTCGCCGCCATCGACGCGGAGAAGGCTGAACCACACGCGCGGCGTGCCATCGTTGGCGGGCATGCCCGCCACACCCGCGTTATGCCACAGCCGTCCATCGACAACTTCGGTGAACGGCAGGCCACAGTGTCCGCCGATGACGCCGTCGCAGTCCGTCAGCGCCAGCTCGGTCCGTTTGGTTTCAACTGGCGTCGTTGCAAAGACGAATTGGTTGATGCGCGAAATGCTGCCGTGGATCACGAGCAGGCGCGCGATGCCGAGATCGATGGTGAGGCGAGGCGCAAGTCCGCCGAGCCAATCGCGTCTCGCGCGGTCGGTGGTGGCACTCGCATGAGCGAACCATGCGGCCGAGAGCCGATCGCACTGGGTCCCGTCACCGAACCCGCAGCCGCAGTCTCCAGCGTCGTTGGCGAGCTGTTCGTCGCAGTTTCCCGCGATCACGTTGATGCCGCTCGTGCGGATGAGGTCGATGGTTTCGACCGGAGAGCCACAGTAGGCCGCTAGGTCGCCCGTGCAGACAACGTGATCCGCCGGTACTCCAAGCCGCTTCGCCTCGTTCAGAACCGCCGCTGTCGCCTGCAGGTTGCTGTAGGGTCCACCGAAGAGAAGGACGCGCCCGGTTGCAATAAGGACATTGGTGGATCGTGTCATAGGTGCCTCACATGCGGCGGCGTGGCTTGTCGTTGGCGCTGCGATCGCATTCCATGCCGAGTACGGAGGGCAACGCGGTTTTGTAACAGAGCGTAGCGCAGGCGCGTAGCCCGAGCTGAACAACGTCGGTCCAATGCCAGCACGTCAGGGGGTCACAAGTGGTCATGGGCATTGTCTGGAAGCATTTTCGGTTCGCCCTCGTGGTCTTGGTCGTTGCCGCGGCACTCGCAGCTCCCACGTTCGCACAAGAGAAACTGCGCTTCGCGGTCGGGCCGTTCCAGCCTTCGCCGAGCGATACGCGCAAGGCCTATGAGCCATTTTTCAAACACATCGCCGAGCAACTCGGCAGGCCCTACGAGCTGGTCGTCACCAACGATTGGGCCGGTATTTCGATTGCCTTGACGAATGGGCAGGCGGATATCGCCTGGATGGGCCCGTGGGGCTACATGCTCGCTCATCATCAGGGCGGCGCCGAAGCCATCGCCACGGTGAAATACGATGGACGCCCGTTCTATCACGCGATCATCCTGTCGCGTCCGGGGCTGTCGATCGCCAAGTGGCCGGACGACGCGAAGGGCCTGAAACTCTCGCTGGCCGATGTCGGTTCGACGTCGGGTTGGCTGATACCGACGCACTATTTCATGACGCAGGGCATCGACCCGAAAACGTACTTCCAGTACCGCGATGGCGCCTCGCATGCGGCCAACGTCACTGCCGTCGCGTCCGGCCAGGTCGATCTCGCATCCGACTACGATCGCAACTTCAACGCCATGGTGGAGAAGGGCATCGTCAAGCGCGAGGACGTGACCGTCGCATGGACGTCCGATCCGCTGCCGAACGATCCGCTGGTGGTGCGCAAGGGTTTCGATGCCGGTCTGACCGCGAAGCTGCGCCAGGTTCTCCTGTCGATCACCGAAGAGCAGGCGAAGTCGCTGATGCCCAACCACTACACGGGCTGGATCGCAGCCGATCACGCGAGCTACAAGCTGATCGAGGATGCCGGCATCGCCGTCGGCAAGATCAAGAAGCCGTGATGCACCGGCCTGACGCGCCGGCCTGACGCACCGGGCGGACGGACGCGCCTCGCGTAGCGGGAGAACCCCATGAGCGTGCCGCAGACGAGCGCACTCGACAGCATCGCCGCGAGGCCGCGCCCGCTGCTGGCTCGGCTTCGTTTCGCGGCGCTGCTGCTCGCAGGAGCCGCACTCTACGCCGTTTCTCTCAATGTCGCCGACGTGAGCCTCGCGCGGCTGCTCGAAGGGCTGCCTCGCCTCGCGGGCTGGGCAGCCAAGGCGTGGCCGCCCGACTTCACCGAGATCTCCGTACTGTCGTATCGCGCCGCGGAGACGGTGGCGATGGCGACGGTCGGCGTATCGTTCGGCGCGGTGATCGCGCTCCCGCTCTGTCTGCTCGGAGCGCGCAACACGGCGCCCTCGTTCTGGCTGCATCATCCGGCGCGTTTCCTGCTGGACATGCTGCGGGGCATCGATTCCTTCGTCTTCGCGCTGATCTTCGTCGCGGCGGTAGGGCTTGGTCCTTTCGCCGGCGTTCTCGGCATCGCGCTGCATTCGGCGGGCTCCATCGCGAAACTCTGGGCCGAGGCCATAGAGACTGCGGAGCCCGGCCCCCTCGAAGCAGCGGCCATGACGGGCGCCAGCCGTTTGAAGGTCGTGCTCTATGCCTTGCTGCCCGACGTCTTGCCCGCGTTCACTTCGATCCTGCTCTACATGTGGGAATTCAACATCCGCGCATCGACCGTGCTCGGCATCGTCGGCGCCGGCGGCATCGGCCAGGAACTCAAGAACAGCATAGATCTGCTTCAGTTCGATCGGGTGCTGGCGATCCTGCTGATCATCCTCGTCATGGTGACGACCATCGACAAGCTCAGCGCCTGGCTGCGCCGGAGGCTCTCATGAGCCAGGGATTGCGCACGGTCGGTCTGTCGAAAAGCTATGGTCATGTCGCGGCTCTCCGCGGGGTATCGCTCGCCGTATCGCCTGGCGAGCTGGTCGTGGTGCTAGGGCCGAGCGGTTCCGGCAAGTCGACACTGTTTCGCTGCATCACGCGCCTGACGGAGCCTGATCGGGGCGAGGTCTACGTCGGTGACAGGGCCATCCATGGGCTCAAAGGGCCGGCGCTCGCCGAAGCGAGGCGGGAGATCGGCGTCGTCTTCCAGCAGTTCAATCTGGTGCGGCGGCGGACGGCGCTCGAAAACGTGCTCGCCGGCCGGCTGGGTGCGGCGCCACTGTGGCGGGTCGCGGCCGGGCGGTTCAGCCGGTCGGATATGGCGCGAGCGGCGGAGGCCCTGCGCTCGGTCGGTCTCGAGCGGCAGGCGCACCAGCGGGCCGATACCCTATCCGGTGGCCAGCAGCAACGCGTCGCCATCGCCCGGGCACTCGCCCAGCAGAGCCGGGTGCTTCTCGCCGACGAGCCGGTGGCGAGCCTCGATCCCGACTCGGCGGTCGCCGTGCTCGAGCTGATGCGTGGCCTGACCCGATCCGCCGGCCTCGCCGTGCTGTGCACGCTGCACCAGCCGCACCTCGCAGAGCGCTTCGCCGATCGCGTCCTGAGAATGGAGGAGGGGCGCCTCGCCGGGGATGTCGCGCGCCGGCCGGTCACGAACCAGGCGGCCCACGGCATCCTGTGACGGTGCCGCCACGCGGGCCGGGGCGGTGTCTCGGCGCCGGCTTGCGGGCATGGCAGCCCCGCTTAGCCGGCGATGGCCGGACCGGGCCGCCCTGAGCGCCGGCCACGCGGGCCGGGGCGGTGTCTCGGCGCCGGCTTGCGGGCATGGCAGCCCCGCTTGGCGCGCGTTGCCCGAACGTGGCCGCCCTGACAGCGGGCCGGACCGAGCGCAAATCATTGATCCCCAAGGCGGACTGGCGGGCCGGTCTCTCCGGAGCCGAGGTCGGGCACGGGCGTGCCGCAGCCTGCCAAATTATGTCGTTCGACGAATTGCCGCGGTGCAATGCGCGCGCTACAAGCGGGGTGCACCTTCGTCGAGGAACCATCAATGGCCGAAGCCAAATCGACACGCGGGGCCCGCATCGAGCGCCCGCTTTCACCGCATTTGCAGATCTATTCGCCGCTCATCAACATGACGATGTCGATCCTGCATCGCATCACCGGCGCGGCGCTTTATTTCGGCTCCCTTTTGCTGGCGTGGTGGCTGGTCGCCGCGGCGTCGGGGCCCGGATACTTCGCGTACGTCAACGACCTCATGGGGTCGCTGCTCGGACGTCTCGTCCTGCTCGGCTTCACCTGGGCGCTCATCAATCATGCGCTGGGCGGCATCCGCCACTTCATCTGGGATACCGGCCGCGGCTTCGATCTCAAGACCATCGATCTGCTGTCTTGGGGAACCGCGCTGCTCGGCATTGCGATCACCCTGGCGATCTGGGTCTTCACCGGCCAACTCGGCATGCTCGTCGCGAAAGCGACGGCCCTTTTCCATTGAATGGTGGCGTGATCCCATGACGACGGAAAACAAGAAAATGCGCACGCCGCTGAAGAAGGCCAGACATCTCGGCTCCGCCAAGGAAGGCGCCGATCATTTCTGGAAGCAGCGCGTCACGGCCGTTGCGAACTTCGTCCTCACCGGTTTCCTGGTCTGGCTCGTGGTCTCGCTGATCGGCGCCGACTACGCCACCGTGAAGGCGACGATCGGTCGCCCGCTCGTGGCGCTGCCCCTCATCCTGCTCGCCGTATCGGCCGCCATCCACATGCGCCTCGGCATGCAGGTCATCATCGAGGACTACGTCCACGGTGAAGGCAAGAAGATCATCTATCTGATGCTGAACACATTCTTCGCCATCCTGGTCGGCGCGTCGATCGTGTTCGCGGTACTCAAGCTGAGCTTTGGAGCATAAGCGCGATGGCGAAGACCTCGAACGGTTCCTCGGCGGGCCCGGCCATCAACGGCAGAGCATATCCTGTCCAGCATCACACGTATGACGTCGTCGTCGTCGGCGCCGGTGGCGCTGGATTGCGCGCCACGCTCGGCTGCGCGGAAGCTGGCCTCAAGACGGCGTGCGTGACGAAGGTGTTTCCGACTCGCTCGCACACGGTTGCCGCGCAGGGTGGCGTCGCGGCGTCGCTCGGCAACATGGGGCCGGACAACTGGCGCTGGCACATGTACGATACGGTCAAAGGGTCCGACTGGCTCGGCGACCAGGACGCCATCGAATATCTCTGCCGTCATGCGCCCGACGCGGTCTATGAGCTCGAGCACTACGGCGTGCCCTTCTCGCGCACCGAGGACGGCAAGATCTACCAGCGTCCGTTCGGCGGCATGACGACGGAATTCGGCGAAGGCCCGCCCGCTCAGCGCACCTGCGCCGCGGCCGACCGTACCGGCCACGCCATGCTGCACACGCTCTACGGCCAGTCGCTGCGCCACTCGGCCAACTACTTCAGCGAGTACTTCCACCGGGTCCGGCGAAGGCCCGCCGGCGCAGCGCCCCTGCGCGGCCGCCGATCGCACCGGCCACGCCATGCTGCATACCCTCTACGGCCAGTCGCTGCGCCACTCGGCCGAGTTCTTCATCGAGTATTTCGCCATCGACCTGATGATGGATCAGGACGGCGCCTGCCGCGGTGTCGTCGCCATCAGCCTGGACGACGGCTCGATCCACGCTTTCCGCGCCAAGCGGACCATTCTGGCGACGGGCGGTTATGGCCGCGCCTACTTCTCGTGCACGTCGGCGCACACCTGCACCGGTGACGGCAACGCCATGGTGCTCCGCGCCGGCCTGCCGCTGCAGGACATGGAGTTCGTGCAGTTCCACCCGACCGGCATCTACGGCGCGGGCGTGCTCATCACGGAAGGCGCGCGCGGCGAGGGTGGTTATCTGACCAACTCGAAGGGCGAGCGCTTCATGGAGCGTTACGCGCCGCACGCGAAGGATCTCGCGTCGCGCGACGTCGTCTCGCGTTCGATGACGGTCGAGATCCGCGAAGGCCGTGGCGTCGGCTCCGAGGCCGACCACATCCACCTGCACCTCGATCACCTCGATCCGAAGATCCTGGCGGAGCGCCTCCCGGGCATCACCGAGAGCGCGAAGATCTTCGCCGGCGTCGATCTGCGTCGTCAGCCGATCCCGGTCATCCCGACGGTTCACTACAACATGGGCGGCATCCCGACGAACTATCACGGCGAGGTGCTGACGCTGCGCAACGGCGATCCCGACACCGTGGTTCCGGGCCTGATGGCCATCGGCGAGGCCGCGTGCGTGTCGGTGCATGGCGCCAACCGTCTCGGCTCGAACTCGCTGATCGATCTCGTCGTGTTCGGCCGTGCGGCGGGCCTGCGCTGCGCCGAGGTGATCGAATCGCGCGAGCGCCAGGCGGAGCTTCCGGCGGAGTCCGTCGAACTCGCGCTGTCGCGGCTCGATCGCTTCCGCTACGCCAATGGCGAGAGGTCGACTGCCGAGCTGCGCCTGCGGATGCAGAAGGTCATGCAGACCAACTGCGCGGTGTTCCGCGATGGTCCGGTGCTGCAGGAGGGCGTGCAGAAGATCAACCAGATCTGGGCCGATTCCGATGCGATCCGCGTCAGCGATCGCTCGCTGATCTGGAACTCGGACCTCATCGAAGCGCTCGAGTACGACAACCTCATCGTGCAGGCGGCCGTCACGGTCACCGGCGCGGAAGCGCGCAAGGAGAGCCGCGGCGCACACGCTCGCGAGGACTTCCCCAAGCGCGACGACGTCAACTGGATGAAGCACACGCTCGCTTTCGTGGACGGCGAGAAGAAGGCGGTTCGTCTCGACGAGCGCCCGGTGCACAACTACACGCTGACGAACGAGATGAAGTACATCGAGCCGAAGGCCCGCGTGTACTGAGTTCGCGTCGATCGAGCTCCGAGGGCCCGGCCGGCAGAACCGCTGGCCGGGCCCTCGCGTTTTGCGCAAGCGTCACGATCCGAGAACGATGCAAAAGTCCGTTTTCCCCATGGCGCTCTCGCGATAGACTCGGGCCATGAGCAACGCCCCGGCACAGCCCGTCGCAGGTGCACCCTCGCGTTCGTCGAAGGCGCCACCACGCATTGCCAGCAAGGCGCGCCGCGCCCTCGCGATGCTTGCCGGTTGCCTCGCCGTCACCTCTGCTGCGTTCGCCCTCTCGGCCTGTAGAACCGAGCAGAAGGCCGTGGTTGCGTTGCCCGCAGTCGGGGCCAATCTCGCGGAGACAACGGTCTCCGGCATCTCCTCCGGCGCTTACATGGCCGGCCAGTTCCAGCTCGCACATGGCGACATCGTCATCGGTGCCGGTATCATCGCCGGCGGCCCGTTCGGCTGCGCGGAGAGCCTCTACGCGGACCTGATGCCCGGCCCCGCCACCGCTCTCATCAACGCCACCAAGGCGATCAACGGCTGCATGCTGAACGCCATGCAGTTGTGGGGCGTGCCCAATCCGCCGATGCTCGCCCGCAAGGCCGCTGCGATGGCGGGGGAGGGCGAGATCGCGCCACTCGCGAGTGTCCTGCAGGATCGCGTCTACCTCTTCACCGGCCGATCCGATCGCACCGTCATGCCGGCGATCGTGCAAGCGGCGGCGGAATTCTATCGTCGTCTCGGTGTCCCCGAACAACAGATCAAGCTGGTCGCCACGCTCGATGCTGGCCATGCGTTCGTCACCGAGACCGAGGGCCAGGCGTGCGATGTCACGGGCAAGCCCTACATCGTCGATTGCGACTACGATCAGGCCGGCGACATGCTCGGTTTCATTCTCGGTCCGCTGCAGCGACCGGCACCGGCCGTCTCGGGGGCCCTGTTGAACTTCGACCAGCGCCCGTTCACCGGCGACCTCGCGCATCATGGAATGGCAGATGTCGGTGCCGTTTACGTACCGAAGGCGTGCGCCGGGCCGGGCATCGATCCTGCAACCCGCTGTCGCGTGCACATCGCCTTCCATGGCTGCGGGCAGAATCGTGAGCTCGTCGGGGATGCCTTCATCCGCAGCACCGGCTTCGGGCGCTGGGCCGATACCAACCGGCTGATCGTACTTTTTCCGCAGACCACGACGAGCCCGTTCAATCCGCAGGCGTGCTGGGATTGGTGGGGCTATACGGGGCGCGACTACCTGACCCGGTCGGCGCCGCAGACCACTGCGGTAAGGCGCATGCTCGATCGCCTGTCGTCGGTCGACAGGCCGTCTTGAGACGCCAGTGTGTACAGATGGCGTTTTCCCGTGCGCGCCGAGCGAAGTGGACGGGGGGCTGCCAATCCTGTAGCTGGAACCACAGATGTGCGCGTAGCCGCTGATCGCGCGCCGCGATACACCGGGGGGTGATCCGTGAGTGCATACGAGAACACGCTGAGGCCGGCTACGGGCTCACCGCGTTGGAGAAAGCTCGACGGACGCTACGCCGACGCGGCGATGGGGTTGACGGCGATCGCGGCCATCCTCGTTTCGAGCGCTGTCGATGTCATGCCGATGAGCGATGCGCCCAAGGCCCCGGCGGCTGCGTCCGCCAGCTCCTCGATTCGAGGCGCGCACAGCGATCAGCAGCGATTTCTCGATCGCGAGAAGGTGGCGAGCTTCTACCTCGCGCAGCCCTGGTATCACCGCAGCGATACCAAGATGCAGCGTAACGACGGCACCGATATCACGCTGAAGCACATGGGATGGGACGGCGACATGCTGATGCCGCCTATCGATGGTGGCGTGCGCTACATCGATTGGTTCGGCCCGGCCGGCTTCATGGTCGACTTCCTGCACAACAAGGCGATCGCCCGGCTCGGTAAGGGTGCGCATGGCCGCAAGGTTGCGAACCCGGTTATCGAGACCGTCGAGACGGAAGGCAAGCTCAAGGGAGAGCCCGCGCCGCCGAAGCTCAAGCTCACCGATCTCTTCGACCGTTTCGAGTTCACGCATGGCCAGAACATGCTGCTGTTCGGCGGCGCGCTGCGGTTCTCAGGTCTGTCGTCGCGGATCCGGCCCTACGTGGCGTTCGGCGCAGGTGTCGCGGTGCCGCACGTCGAGGTCTGGTTCAAAGGTGAGAAGCTCGAGAACCGCACCAACGAGTATCAGTACGTCGGCCCCGCGGCGAGCGCCATGGCCGGGGTCGAACTGCGCGTCGGCCGAGTCGCGTGGTACCTCGAATACAAGTTTTCCTGGGCGTCCATTTCGGGGCTGCTGACCGGCAACGAGAGCTGGAAGAACTTCAATCTGCCGGGCGATCTGCTGCGCCAGTTCAGCGCCTGGTGGAACGGCGAGAAAGGGGGCCTCCGGCAATTTTCCAACGACGCTGACCGCGTATCAGTTCGTCATCGGGGGCGGCTGGGGGATGCCCCCCACGCCCGCCGCGCCTTGATGTGCGGTTGGATGGCGGCCGTGCGAGAGCCGCGCGCCCGCGGATTGCGAAATGGCGGGAGACTTCTACCCCGGGTCGGCCTCTCGGCGCATGAAGGCCGCCACGAGGCATGCGCGAGCCGTATGGCACACCCGACTACGTGGAACAACGATTAACAGCCGGTTAACCGATTCGGCCTGACTGTTCCGACGCCGGAAAAGTTCCGGCCGTCGACGGCGGCTGTGCGACACGTGAGTTGGGGCCTGCCTCTCAGCTCCGTTGCGACGATTGGTTTCCATCGGATAGGGGGGGTACATGAAGTACTCATTCTTGATTGCTGCGCTCGTCGCAGCGACCGTGTCTATGGCCGGCTCGGCCAATGCACAGACTGCCACGCAAGACATCAACATCACGGCGACCGTAACCAGCGCCTGCACCATCAACAATACGGCGACGGGCACCGCCGGTTCGGCCACGATCCCCGTGTCGGCGGCAGGTGCCGTCAACACGACTGCGATCACGCCGACCGGTTCGCCGTTCGCGAACGTCGCCTGCAACGCTCCCGCGACGCTCCAGCTCACGTCGCTCAACGGCGCCGTGACGAATGCGACGCCGGCCCCGTCGGGGTTTACGAACTTCATCAACTATTCGGCGAGCGCTGTCTGGAATGGAACCACGGCGACGCTGAATACCGCTTCGGTGGCAACTGCCGCCGGCTCGGAAAGCGGCACGGGACAGGCCGTCACGGCGAACTCCGGCAATCTCGACGTGACCATCACGCCCCAGGCGACGTCGCTGCCGCTCATCACCGGTCCCTATGCAGACACGCTTCGCGTGACTCTCACACCACAATGAACCCGGAAGCTTGGCGCGTCTTGATGGCGCGCCAAGTCTCTCGTTGTGCTCCCTTCACCAAGATCTTCGAGGCCAAAATGCCGTTCTCATTGCGCGCCCTGGTGGTGTCCGCGTTCGCATTCGCCAGTCTGCCTGCGGTTGCTCAGGCGCTTACCGTCGCACCGATGCAAGTCGAGATGGTTTCCTCGGGTTCGCGTAGCCGCGCGACTGTGACCGTCGTCAACAACTCCGACCAGCCGATGCCGATAGAGGCCGTCGTGCAGCGCATGAGTCTCGACGAATCAGGCAAGGCGCAGACGGTCAGATCGGATGAGGAGTTCCTCATCATGCCTCCGCAGGCGATGATCCCGCCCGGTGCGACACAGAATTTTCGAATCCAGTGGCTTGGAGAGGAAGCTGCCGCAGGGCAAGGCGGCCCTCCAAGTGGTGATGAGCATGGGCGTCATGGTGAACGTCGCGCCACCGCAGGGCATGTCCGATCTCAAGGTCGTCGGTACGGGTGTCGTGAACGGTAAGGATGGCAAGCGCTATCCGGTCGTGACCGTGCAGAATCCTGGCCGCATTCACGCCTTGTTGCCTCAGGCCACGCTCAAGCTCAGCAGTGGCGGCTGGTCGGAAACGCTTTCGGCCGGGCAATTGAGCGAGAGCCTCGGCAGCGGGCTCGTGCAACCCGGCAAGCGGCGGCGTTTCGTGCTTCCAATCGCCCTTCCACAAGGCGTGAGCAGCCTTCAGGCGAGCTTGGAGATGAACGCTCGGCGCTGAGGCAGACACGTTCGAGATGAAGGATCGTAAGGCGTTTGGGATGACCTCAATGGGATCGAAGCGAGAGGATGTCGTGGCATCGGCGAGGGGCGGCGGGTTGGATTTGGTTGCGCAATGCGCGGCCGGATCGCCTCTCGATGCTCGCGCTGGTGTTCGCGGCTCTCGTCGTCACGCCTCTTGAGGCCGCAGCGGTCGAGTATGCGCGGGAAGTCTCGAGCCGGCTGAACACGACTGGCCGCGCGATCGCGATGCCGGTGCCTTTCAAGGACGGAACACAAGATCTCGGCGAGATCACGGTCAGGCTCGAGATCGACGACACCGTGCTGGTGTCGAAGTCGGACATCGCCGAGCGGCTTCACCGAATTCTCGATGGAGAGAGCCGCCGCAAGCTGGCTGCGATTCCCGATAAGGGTGGTTTCGCCGGCCTGCCGGATTTCGAAGCCGCAGGCATTTCCCTCCGTTTCGACGCGGGGTTGCAGGAGTTGCGCCTCGAAGTTGGCGCCGACGGCCGCCAAACGAGCGACATCAGTATCAGCGGCGCGACACAGCATCGCGCCAGCTCGGCACTCGCCGAGCCAGCTCTCGTTTCCGGCTATCTCAACGTCATCGCGGGTATCGACCATCTTTGGAGCGGTGGTGGAGAAGCCGGTGCTTTCGACGGCCGCACCAGCGGTCGCATCGAGCTGCAATCCGCCGTGCGTTTGCGCGACACGGTGTTCGAGAACACGGCGATCTACGAAGGCGCGGTCGATACCAACGTCTGTCCGCCCGGTGCGCAGTGCCTCTATGATCACGCTGGGGGATTGAAGCGCCAAACGACGCGCGTGGTGCGCGATTGGCCCGAACAGCATCTGCGGCTCCAGGCAGGCGATACCGAGCCGATCGGTGGATCGCTTCAACGGGCGGTCGAGACGCTCGGTCTGTCGCTCGAGAAATCTGCGCGGAAGTTGGCGCCCGACGACAACAAGAGCGTATCGGCACGGACAACACTTCGCATCGAGCGTCCTTCGGAAGTGGATGTCGTCGTCAACGGATCGGTGCTTCAGCGACTGAAATTACAACCGGGCACCTACAACATCCGTGACTTGCCCCTGGCGACGGGCGCCAACGAGATCAAGCTTGCCATCACCGACGATTCCGGTGCGACGCGCACCGAAGCATTCACGACGTACACCAGCGGCACGCAACTGCCGGCGGGCGAGAGTGAGTGGGCAGTCTCGCTTGGCGCGCCGTCGTACCTCCGCGACAACGAGCGGGCCTACGAAGGTGTCGGCGATTTCATCGGCACCGGAATTCTGCGCTACGGGCTGAGCGATCGGCTCACCGCCGAAAGCCATCTTCAGGGCGACGACGAAACGGTGATGGGCGGCGGTGGCGTCATTGCGCAGACGGAATGGGGCGTCTTTGGCCTGATGGGAGAATTCTCCACGGGCGAACGTGGCTTTGGTACGGCCGCCGACGTGACGTGGGAGTTGCTGAAGTACCGGGGCCTGTTCGGCGAACGCAATGAGAGTCTCACGTTCTCCGCTGAGTATCGCAGCCCCGATTTCCGTCGCCCAGGCGAGGCCCTGACCCGTGCATCCGGAATCATCTATCCCGAATACAATTACTGGGCCCGTTTCAGCGGAACCTATTCCGTCGCACTCGACTGGTCGGTGGCTGCGACGATCTCGGGCCGCTATCAATTGGCCGACGATGGTGCGATCAGCGCATCACCCTTCGTGGCCAAGGGCGATCGATATGGCGCGGACCTGACTTTGTCGCGGCCTCTCGGCCCGATGGCGAGCGCGAGCGTACTGCTCGGGTATTCGAACGAGTCATTTCTGCGCGATCTGAGCGAGGCGCAGAAGCCAATCGATCCGAGCTTCCGGGCATCGTTCCGCATCCACCTGAGGCCCGACGAGAAGACGACGCTTTCGACCAGCTACGATACACTTGATCGCTACGGAACGGTTTCGGCCTATCGCGCCGACGGCGATGGCATCGGACGATGGGACACTTCCGTCGACGTGCAAAGCCTCGGGCATCTCGACGGGACGACCGCGAGCGGCTCCATCGGCTACTATGGCAACCGTGCCGAAGTGCGTGCGTCACATCATGCCGACATTCGCGGCATCAGCGCGTCGCAGTTCGCGCCCGAATCGGAATTGCAGCGCAGCTCGGTTCGCGTTGGCTCGTCGATCGCGTTCGCCGACGGCCATGTCGCCGTTGGGCCCCCGATACGAGGTGGCGCATACGCCATCGTCTATCCGCACGAGAGCATCGCCGGCAAAGAGATCACGATCGGCGGAGTAGAGGCACCGCGCGCGAAGGCCGATGGTTGGGGTGCTGCGGTCGTAACCGACCTGCCGGCCTATTCGCAGGCGAGCTTCGGCGTCGATGTCGACGGGCTGCCCGTTGGCTATAGTCTCGGCGCTGCGGCATTCGACGTGCGGGCCGGCTACAAGCAGGGTTACGCGCTCGAGGTCGGCTCCGCCTATTCGGTGTCGGTTTATGGCTCGCTGTTGCACGCCGACGGTACGCCCGTGGCACTCAGCAGCGGAACGGCCTACTCGGAAAGAAATCCCGATCGCCGTGTGAGCCTGTTCACGAACGCCGGCGGCAAATTCGGTATCGAGGGTTTGGCACCGGGGCGCTGGATGATCGATATCGCAAGCGAGGGGGAGGCCGCGCGCTTCGTTCTCGAGATACCGAAGGGCGTGGAAGGCCTCTATAAGGTCGGTGCGCTGCAGCCGACGGGAGTGCGCCAATGATGATGGGACCGAGACGCGGCGTGGCGCTACTCCTTGGTCTGCTTCTCTCGTTGCTTTCGGCGGAGGCCGCTCAGGCAGTTTGCAATATCAATAGTGCCGGTATGAGCATGTCGCCCGGTACGGCGAGCACCGGCACGTATACGTTTCCGAACGCCCCCGTGGCGCAGGCCATCGCCGTCACCATCAGCGGCACGTACACGACGAACGCGTCGGGCGGCACGTGCACGCTGGCGCTGTCGTTCCAGCGCTCGAGCTATCCGCCCGCGACGATGGCCAGTGTCTCCGGTGGCGCGGCGACGTTGCCCTACACCATCCGTTCGACGGCCAGCGGCGGCAATACGCTGCTCTTCACGGGGTCCTCGGTCAGCCTCAGCAACGTTCTACAGTATTCGTTCGCATCGGCTGGCGGCAACCGCACGAACGTGCCCTTCACGGCCAGCCTGACCATTTACGTGCTCATGCAGCCGAACTCGCCGCAGGCCGCCGGATCATACAGCGATACGCTAACCGCCTGGGTCTTCAACATCGCCAGCGGAAACTCGGTCTATTCGCGCACGTTCACCGTGACCGGAACTGTGGCGAAGGCGTGCAGGATCGGTGGTGTCTCGAGCGGCCCCATCGATACGGCTACGATTCCGGTGACCGCAACAGGCAGTGTCAACACCGCAGCGATCTCGCGAAGCTATGCCAACATCATGTGCAATACGCCGTCCAATCTTCAACTGACATCGCAGAACGGGGGCGTCCGCACGACTGCCATAGCGCCATCAGGGTTCACCAACATTATCGACTACACATCGGCCGCCACGTTCTCCGGTGCAACGGCGACACTTGATACATCGACGAATCCGCTGGCCTCGGGGCCGGAGGCCGGGACTGCGGTACCGACAACGGGCACCACGCCGAGCGGGTCCATATCCGTCAGCATCACGCCGCGCGCCAATACGGCACGCCTCTTGTCGGGCTCCTACGCGGACGTTTTGACCATCACCGTCACGCCGCAATAGGGCCCGAGCGCCCTCTCGGCGGCTGCGATGGGATGTGAGCATGGATGACGGAAGAACACTGCGTTGTGCAGTTTGGCTTGAGCCGACGCGCCAGCACAGGCAAGCGGAGACCCTCGCCGCTACCATCTTTCGACAGGCCTGCTGCGCGTGAGGATGCGCTTCGCCGTTCTCGGAAGATTCAGTCGGTATTGCCAGGTTTGCTGTGACGCATCAAACGACCGAGCGCGGCAGTCGGCACCATGGCCGGAGCATGCCGCGCTCGGATCTGCTTGACGCCCGCCGGTTACTTCGAAAGGCGCGCGACCGTTACATTCTTGAAGCCGGCCAACAGCGGCGGCAGCGGTGTCGTGCCATTGTAATTCGACCGCACGGTCATCGTGCCGAACGAGTTGAGGATCAGCTTTCTCACGATGATCGCCGTGTAAGCGGCGCTATGATTTGCGGTCGAGAGGCTGTTGATCTCCAGTGTGCCGTGCGGCAGGTAGACGGTTCCTTCGAGCTTGGTATCGGCATCGCTGTTGATGATGAACGATGAACCACCCGAGTTTTCGGGGGCGCGGCCCTGGAAAATCAGCATTCCGGCGTAGGTTCCGGATTTCGGAGCGGTGACTTCGAAGACGCTATCCGCGTTGACGTTGAGACGTGCCTGCTTGTTCTCGAAGAACATCATCACGCCTTCGCCGGCAACCGTCGACAGGGAATTCACCACGAACTCACCGTCACGGAACACGTAGACTCCCGGCTGCATGATGGCTGTGCTGCCGCTCTTGATGGCGGTGGTCTTGCAGTAGACGCCGGGTGACATAGTCCGCGTTTCGCCGTTGTCCACGGTGAAGTCGGTATGCGTGCAGCCGCCAGACGCGGGCTCGGCCAGGTTGGCGAGTGGGTCGGCCTGGAGCGGGCTGCCATCAATCGGGCCCGGTGAGACGCTGCTGCCGCTGTTTAGCCAGCTACTGCCATGCACCCGAACCGCGGAGGCCTTGATCTGGCTGTTACTGTTGGCGAACAGGGCCTCGATCTTGTGGCGCGAGTTGACTTGCACGCCGCAGTCCGCATCGAGCTTGGAATTGCTATTGGCGTAGAGGCCGATGACATTCGGTTCGAGCAGGAGGAGGCATTGCGGGGCGGCTGTCGGCGCGCCGACAATCGCCTCGCTTTCCGCATAGACCGGAAGCTCGCTGATACCGATGACGTTGAGGAGCGTCGTTGGCACCGCCTCCCTGGCCGTCACGCGCACGATTGCATCCTGCACGTGCACAGACGGGTCCGTGGCGCTCGGGTTGTTCGCCTTGAACGCGGCGACCGATACCGATACGCGGTCCGGCTCAGACGTCACGGCGCCGGCGAGTGCAGCGGCATCCGCTGCGGCCGACAGCCTGGTCTTGGCGCTCATGGCGCGATTGAAGTCGAGCGCACCACCGGCGGCCGCGAAGATGGCGACCATCGTCAACCCGAAGATGACCGCGACTGAACCGGATTGGTCTTTCGTGAAACTCGTGGCGCTCTGTTCCATTTTCTTATTCCATTTCTTGTGCCGTGCGGCCTTGGGGACGCAACGACAATTCGGATACGTCCTTTTTCATTGCGGGCGCCTTGCCGGCCTGCATAGAATTTTATGTAATTCCGTTTCGCATGTTGATTTCGCCAAGTTCCGCTGAATGACCGACCGAAATCGGCACACTTGAGCGGGCGTCGGGTGGAACCCGCGACCGGCCGACATCGGCGGCAAACGATGCTGCGGCGAAGCCGGGCGAAAAGATCGTCTCGGCGGTTTCAACCGCTGGTCTTGTCTGATGCGGTCTTGCGCTGTTGGAGGCCGTCAGCCCCGCTCGGCCGACGCCGTCACGGGGCAATCTCGCGGCAGCTCGCGAAAGCCCGTTGCGGTGGCGTGGTTGCCCGTCGGGAGCCGTTTCAACGGCGCTGGAAAGGCGCGGGCGCCGCGGGACCGGTCGATCTGCATTTCACCCACGCTCGCCTTGCCTCGCTCGACCCAGGTCGGAACGAACCCGGCGGCAGAGACTTCGGCTTTGCCACCGGCCGCGGGCCGCGTCAGCTCGAGGAGCGCGACGATGCCCGTGCGCTGGTCGTCGGACACCTGATTGGAAATGAAATTGCCGGTCGAGTAGATGACGAGCCCGTCGCGGCCGTCGGGCGCTCTCACCTTTTCCCAACCCTGCAGAACATGTGGATGCGTGCCGACCACGGCCGTCGCGCCGGCGTCGATCGCGGCGCGCGCATAGTCGCGATCGGTCTTCAGCGGCGATGGCGCTTTCTCGATGCCCCAGTGCGGCGTGACGATGACGGCGTCGACATCGGGGTCCGCGGCATTCCAACGGATCTCTTCCAGGACCTTCTCGCGCTGCGTGTAGCAGTTGAGTGCCTGCTTGTGGCGGTCCGGCATTCCATTGGTCGAATAGGTGCAGGCGATCCAGGCGACCGTCATGCCTTTGGCGCGGGTCTTCACCGTCCAGCGGGCGTCGGAATAGGCATCGCGCGCCCGTGTTCCGGTGAATGCGAGGCCGTCCGATTTCAGCGCGTCGACGGTGCGGTCGAGGCCGAGTGCTCCGCGGTCGGCGGCATGGTTGTTGGCGGTCGAGACGACGTCGAAACCCGAGGCGACGAGATCGCCGACGAGCGAGCGGTGGTAATTGAAGTTGAGCGCGCCGCGCGCCGCGCCGTAGACGTCGCCATCCCAGCGGCGGCCGGGATCGCGGACGGAGCGGCCGAGGCTCGAGATACCCTCCGCCACCGGTCCTTCGAGGTTGCCGTATGTAAGGTCGGCGACGGTGAGCAGCGGCTCGAGGTCCTTCCAGAATTGTCGGTAGCTGCCGCCCTTCACCAGGGCCTGGCGCTGCAAGGCGTTGTGAAACAGGAGGTCGCCGACGGCGGCGACGGTGATGCGAGCGCCGGCGTCGCATCCGGTGCGGAACGTCATTCGGTCGGCGGCTTCGCCAGCGCCGGCGCCGACACGGGT
Organism: uncultured Hyphomicrobiaceae bacterium; assembly: GCA_937873575.1. GTDB lineage: Bacteria > Pseudomonadota > Alphaproteobacteria > Rhizobiales > Hyphomicrobiaceae > JAEUMD01. The sequence continues at coordinate 4,248 of CALMPK010000015.1, read as the reverse complement.
CAAGCGGCGCTTGGCGGTCGGAAAGGCCGCAGAGTTCGGATCTCCGAACGACATCAAATCACTCCGAACCGGAACGCGACAGGAGAAACGCGCGGTTCCCCCTCCGCACGCTGGCCGAATATTGGACGAAACGCATAAAGAGTTCGATACGAATTTCAAGATCTTGCCAGTTGGTTCTCCCGAATCGCCTTAAGATGTTGCCGAAGCCTTGGTGGACTTCGGAACCGGCGCATTAACGGTTCGTCAACCATGTTCGGCAGTCATTTCCGGTGCGGCTGAGCGGGGGCGGAGACGGGCGATGGGCGAGACAGCAGGGCGGACGGCGGTCGGGCTCGACCTCGGCGGCGATCTCGAGGCTGCCGCGCGGCAGTGGCTCGGGCACCTCGAGGTGGAGCGCGGCTATACCCGCGAGACGCTCGTCGCCTACGAGCGGGACCTGCGCCAATTGGTGACGTTTCTCGCGCAACAGCGCGGCTATGCGCCATGCCTCGGCGATCTCGCGGCACTGGACGTGAAGACGATCCGCGCGTTCCTGGCAGCGCGCCGCCGCCAGGGGGCGGTCAGCCGGTCGCTGTCGCGAACGCTCTCGGCGCTGCGCACATTCTTCCGCTGGCTGGAGCGTGAGCGCGCGATCAAGAACCGCGCGGTAACGCGGGTGGCGATGCCGAAGCTACCTCACTCGGTGCCGAAGCCCCTCACCGTCGAAAGCGCCGCGGAGGTCGTGCGGGGGGATGCCTTGGCGAGCGAGCTCGACTGGGTCGCTGCGCGCGATTGCGCGGTGCTGCTGCTGCTCTATGGCTCGGGATTGCGCATATCCGAAGCGCTGGGCCTCATGCGGTCGGAAGCGCCCGTGAACGGACGAGACACCATCATCATCCGTGGTAAGGGCGGCAAGGAGCGCATGGTGCCCGTGCTACCTGTGACGCAGCGCGCAGTCGCGCGCTACATCGCGCTTTGCCCGTATCCGCTCGAGCCATCAGGACCCTTGTTCCTCGGCGCCAAGGGTGGTCCGTTGTCACCGCGTCTCATTCAGCTCGCCATGCAGCGCGCCCGCGAGGAGTTGAGCCTGCCCGATACGGCGACGCCGCACGCGCTGCGCCATTCGTTCGCCACGCACCTGCTGTCCGCTGGGGCCGATCTGCGTCAGATCCAGGAGCTGCTCGGGCACGCCTCTCTGGCGACGACGCAGGTCTACACGGAGGTCGATCGCGAGCGGCTTCTGGCGGTGTATGATGCTGCCCACCCGCGTCGGTGACGGCAGGCGCCTCAGAAACCGGGAATGCAGCAAGGGTCGGCCGCGAGGCGACCGCGAGGACAGATATCCATGCGCCGTAACGGCAAGCCCGGCCTGCGCCTTGTGGCGGCACTCCTGGCGACGCTCCTGATCCACGGGGTGGCTGTCGCCGCGGGACTCCGCTGCTCGGGCCACAATCTGCTCGAGGAGCTGCGCACGAGCGCGCCCGAATCCTACGAGCGTGTGGCCGATGCGGCGAAGGCGACGATCAATGCGTCGGCGCTGCTCTGGCGGATCGAGCGCGAGGGTGTTCGGCCGTCGCATCTGCTCGGCACCATCCACCTGACCGACGATCGCGTGACGACGTTCTCGCCCCGGCTCGCCGCGATCATCGACGCCGCCGATACCGTTGCCCTCGAGATCGCCGATGTTTCGCCGGAGGCGACGCAGGCGGCGATGGCGAAAGCCGGCAACATGACCGTGCTCGGCGACGGGCGGCGCCTCGACCGGATGCTTTCGGCCGAGCATTTCGACAAGGTGCAGAAGGTGCTGGCGCGTGCCGGCGTGCCGGAGGTTGCGGCGAAGGTTTTCCAGCCCTGGGTCGCGACGATGATCATGTCCGTATCCGATTGCGAACGCCGCAGCGCCATGAAGGGCAAGCTCGTTCTCGACGCGAAGATCGCCGCCGCGGCGCGCAAGAAGCGCAAGCCCGTCGTAGGATTGGAGACGATCGAGGGGCAGCTCGCCGCAATGGCATCCGTGCCCGAGGATCAGCAGCTCGACATGCTGCGCGTCGGCGCCGTCTATTCCGATCGCATCGAGGATCAGTTGGAAACGCTGCTACAGCTCTATGTTCGGCGCGAGATCGGCGCCGCATGGCCGCTGCAACTCGAGTTTGCTGAGAAAGCCGGCGTTCCGCGCACGCAGCTCGGTGGGTTCGAGAAGCGCGTGGTGATCGATCGCAATCACCTGATGTCGGAGCGGGCAGGGCCCATGCTGGAGAAGGGCAACGTGCTGATCGCCGTCGGCGCGCTGCATCTGCCGGGGGAGAACGGGCTGGTCAACCTGCTGCGGCAAGCGGGCTATACGCTGACCCCGCTCGAGTAAGGTACCCCAGACGCGGTTCTACGCGCCAGCGCGTAGCGGCGGATGCCGCCGGACTTCAAGCTCCATATTTGCAACTGGTGACGTGACCGCACGGCTCCGCATGAGCCCGTCGATGCGGGCTCAGCGTGTAGCGGCGCGCCGGCAGTCACTCACATGTGCAGGGCGCGCTTGTCCACCGAGAGGGCCGCTTCCTTCACCGCCTCGCTCAGCGTCGGGTGGGCGTGGCACGTGCGGGCCAGATCCTCGGCCGAGCCGCCGAATTCCATGATGACGGCGGCCTCCGCGATCAGCTCGCCCACGTGCGGGCCGACCATGTGCACGCCGAGAATGCGGTCGGTCTTCGCGTCGGCGAGCACCTTCACGAAGCCGTCGGTGGTCTTGTTGACCTTGGCGCGGCCGTTGGCGGTGAAGGGGAACTTGCCGACCGTGTAGGCGATGCCGGCGTCCTTCAGCTCTTCCTCGGTCTTACCGACCGTCGCGACCTCGGGATACGTGTAGATGACGCCCGGGATCACGTCGTAGTTCACGTGGCCGGACTGTCCGGCGAGCATCTCGGCGATGGCAACGCCCTCGTCCTCCGCCTTGTGCGCGAGCATCGGGCCGGCGATCACGTCGCCGATGGCGTAGATGCCCTTGACGTTGGTCTGGTAGTGATGATCGACGACGACGCGCTTCCTGGCGTCGAGCTGCACGCCGGCCTCGGCAAGGCCGAGGTCCTGCGTGTACGGCACGCGACCGATGGCGACGAGCACCACGTCGGCCGCGATCTTCTTCGCCTCACCGCCTGCGGCGGGCTCGACCGTGACCGAGCAGCCGTGATCGCTCTTGTCGATCGCCGTCACCTTCGAGCCGAGCACGAAGTTGAAGCCCTGCTTGGTGAGAATGCGCTGGAAGTTCTTGGCGACGTCGAGGTCGGTCCCCGGCAGAATGCGGTCGAGATATTCGACGACCGTGACCTCGGCGCCGAGGCGGCGCCAGACCGAGCCGAGCTCGAGGCCGATGACGCCCGCGCCGATGACCATTAGTGTCGCGGGAACCTTCTTCAGTTCGAGCGCGCCGGTAGACGAGACGACCTGCTTCTCGTCGATGGTGATGCCGGGGAGCTTGGCGACGTCGGAGCCGGTGGCGATGACGATGTTCTTCGTCTCGAGCAATTCGGTGCCGCCCGCGGCCTTCGTCACTTCCACCTTGCCCGCGCCGACGATGTGGCCGGTGCCGTGGTAGGCGTCGATCTTGTTCTTCTTCAAGAGGAAGGCGACACCCTCGGTGTTGCCCTTGATGCCCTCGTCCTTGAACGCCATCATGCGCCCGAGATCGAGCTTCGGCGTCACCTCGATGCCCATGTTGGCGAAGCCGTGCTTGGCCTCCTCGTAAAGTTCGGAAGCGTGCAGCAGCGCCTTCGACGGAATGCAGCCGACGTTGAGGCAGGTGCCGCCGTGCGTCTTGCGCTTCTCGACGACGGCGACCTTCAATCCGAGCTGGGCCGCACGGATGGCGCACACGTAACCGCCGGGGCCGGTGCCGATGACGATGAGATCGTAGCTGGTCATAGCGTCGAGCTTTCGCGAGTTGCCGTCCGCGAGGTGAACCGTTGGCGGCGGTGTTTCAGAGATCGGGTGGGGGAAGTGATCCCGGCGGTATCCGCCGGGATCATTGGCGGTTGTTAGTGCGGTGCGCCTCTGCGCGGCCTACAGCTCGAGAATGAAGCGCTGCGGGTCCTCGAGGTTCTCCTTCACGCGGACAAGGAACGTCACCGCTTCCTTGCCGTCGACGATGCGGTGATCGTAGGACAGCGCGAGATACATCATCGGGCGTACGACGACCTGGCCCTTGCGCACGACCGGACGCTCCTCGATGCGGTGCATGCCGAGAATGCCCGACTGCGGCGCGTTGAGGATCGGCGTCGA
>CALMPK010000014.1 GCA_937873575.1 uncultured Hyphomicrobiaceae bacterium | reverse complement strand
TGATGATCGAGTTCATGAAGCAGATCCGAACCGAACGCCCGGCGTTCTTCGGCATCAAGGACATGGTGTTCAGCACGAGCCTCGGTGACGGCCTCGCGGCGGGCCTGCCGGACCGCCCGCTGGTCGCCGACCGCCGCTTCGCGCTCGCTGACGACAAATTCGAGCCCCGCGAGGTCGCTTCCGCAGCGGGGGAGCTGCGCCAGTCCAACCCGGATATGCTGGTGCTCGCTGTCGGCAGCAGCCGCAATGCCATGGTGATCGAGGCGCTGATCGAAGCCGGCGTAACGCCGCCGCTGTTCCTCTCCGGTCGGATCGACGCCATTCCAGCGGAGCTCGCCGCGAAGTATCCGAACGAGATCTATCAGCTCGCCTGGGACCGCCTGCCCGAGGTCTACAACGATCGCATGCTGAAGCGGATCATGGTCGATCCCCCGGAGGCGTGGATGTTCGAAGGGGCCAAGATCGCGGCTGCGCCAGGCTGGGCGACGGGGGAGTGCAAGGAGCGCCCCGCCGATGCGACGCCCGAGCCGCTCTCATCCACCAACATGCGGGCCATAGGTCTCGGCATGCAGTATGCCGACATGGTCGGTCTGGTATCGTCCGGGGCGTCCGGTGGGCCAGTGGATGCCAGCCTCGCCGCGCGCCGCGCCCAGGTGCTGAAGACGCTATCCACCGCGTATGTCAACGGGCGGGGTATCTACCAGGGATCGTTCGAGAACTGGTCGTTCCGGCCAGGCAGCCGCTCCGTCGCGCGCAACCCGTTCGTCGTGATGCTGCCGCGTGGCTCCGGACAGTAGCAGCTCGCGCCGTTCCAGTTCGTGCGGCTCAAGAACGACAGGCTGCGTTCGATCCGCACGCTCTACCTCGACATCGACCTGATCCGCGCCTTTCGCGTCGACGACAACGCCAAGTCGTTCTTCGCCGAGTTTTATTTGTCCATGAACGACGGCGACAAGGGCGCCAGCATCGAGCAGATCGAGTTCGCCAATGCGCTGTTGAACCCCGAGACCAACGACCGCCGGGTGACGGTCAGGACGTTGAGCAACGGCAAGGACAACGGCGCGTTTCCCGACGGCATCTCGATCTATCAGGTCTCGGGCCAGTTCATGTTCCAGCCTGATCTCGGCAACTATCCCTTCGATACGCAGCGCTTCTCGATCGACATCCGGCCGAAGCAAGGCGACGCGCCGTTCATCATCCAGCCGCCACCGGAGGACATGCGCGACCGCGCCGTCGTCAGCGATGGATGGGACCAGAAGGCACAATACGTTGGTTACGACGAGGATTTCGTCTCGACGCTCGATGCGCGATCGCTCGAACGCAGCGTGGTTCCCTTCTACAAGGCGAGCTTCATCTGGCAGATGACCCGGCAAACGACGGATTACTATCTGCGCGTCGTCGTGCCACTGGGCTTCATCCTGATCGTGGCCTATCTCTCGATCTTCATTCCGCTCTCGCACTTCGAGGCGATCGTCACCATCCAGGTGACGGCACTGCTCTCCGCCGTGGCGCTCTACCTGTCGCTGCCGAACCTCGACGCCGACACGACGACGCTCTCCGATCGCATCTTCCTGTTCAACTACATGGCCGTCAGCTTGATGATCGGCCTCTCGATCCTGCGCATGAACAGCAAGGTGGCGGAGCCCCCGAGTCTAAAAAAGCTGCTCGGATACCTGCACGTGACGTTGGTGCCGCTGCTCGTCCTGGCCATGGCCATCTATGTCATGGGCGTCACCTCGACCGCGGTGTGACGCGGGCCCGAGCGCGATCCGCTGGCGGGCACGGCCCGTTACAGTTGCGTAAGGAAGTTGTTATCGCCGGCCGGCGGAAAGGGCGTGATAAGGTTTCTTCTGGCGCGCCGTGAGCGTTGCGGCTGCTCATGCCTCCGTTCCGCTCTCATGGTGGTTCGCGCCGGGGCACGAGGTTTGAAAAGGGTGGACGAGGGGATGCGAGCAGCGGCGGTCACCATCGCGATTGCGGGTCTTGCGGCAGCATTCGCCACGATGCTCCCGCAGCATCCACGCTCTGCCGGAAACCTGCCGAGCTACGCGCCGCAGTCCTCGACCCGAGCGACGACGCCAGCGGCCGGTGGCGTCGATACCGCACTGGTCGTGTCGGTCGACGTATCGAGCTCGGTCGATGAGCGCCGCTACCGTCTCCAGCTCGAAGGCATTGCCGCCGCGCTCGAGGACCCCGCCGTCATCAGCGCCATTCTCGCCGGGCCGCGCTCGGGCATTATCTTCTCCGTCGTCACGTGGACCGACCGGCCGAAGCTCTCGCTGCCTTGGCTGCGCATTGCCAGCAAAGAGGACGCGATGCGGGCCGCGTTGATGGTTCGGGCGATGCCGCGCGAGAACGGCGATTTCACCTGCCTCTCGAAGATGCTCCGCTTCGTCTCCGACAAGATCGTGCCGCAGATACCGGAGCGGGCGCTCAAGGTGGTCGTGGATGTTTCCGGCGATGGCAGCGACAACTGCAACCCCGAGGAGCCTGTCGCAGGCGTGCGCGACGAGATGGTGCGCCGGGGTATCACCATCAACGGTCTGCCGATCCTCGAAGGGCGCGAGGCGGCGACGCTGGAAGACTGGTACCGCGGCAACGTGATGGGTGGGCCGGGCTCGTTCATCCTGGCGGCGCAGGGCTACGAGGATTTCGGCCGCGCGATCCGCCAGAAATTCGTCGTCGAGATCAGCGCTCTGCCGTTGCCGGTGCGGGGCGCGGCGCGTCAGTGAAGGCGCGCTCCATGTTCACCGTGCTCTCGAGGTTGCGAGCGGCGTTGCGGCCTTCGAGCGAGAGTAGACGCGCGGAATTGACGTCGGCGCTATGAAAGTCGGCGTCCGCAACCTTGGCACCGGTCAGGTTGGCGCCTCCGAGCTCGCTGCCCATCAAGTTCGCCTCACGCAGGTCCGCACCACGCAAGTCCGCGTACTCGAGCACGACACGGGCGAGATTGGCGTTGCGGAAGGAAGCATCGCGCAAATCCGACGAGCGGAATACGCCGCGCATCAATCCCATCGACTGATTGCGCATATCGGCCGAGAGATCGGCCCGGTCGAAGCGGGCACCCTTGAGGCTTGCCCGTGAGAAATCACCCGCGACCCGGGCCTCGGTGAAATCGGCGCCGTCGAGACGAGCGCCGAGGAGCTGCGTCGAGAACAGGCTCGCCGCCTTGAACGACGCGCCGGTGAAGTCGGCGTCGAGTGCCCAGGCCTGGTCGAGCACGGCGCCGTCGAGACGGCTACCCTTGAAGTTCGCACCATTGATGCGCGCCGATTGCAGATTGACCCCGCTGAGATCGAGCTCGGAGAGATCGAGGCGGTTGAGACGCCGTGCGGAAAGATCGATCGGCTCGCCCGGCTTGCGCGCTGCGATGAGAGCCGCAACCTCCTCGCGCGTCATCTCGGACTTGGTGAACTCGTCGGACTTCAGATCGAGAAACTGGATCATGTCCTGCGCGGCGGCGCCCGTTGGTGCACCGCAAACGCCGGTGAGCAGAGCTACCGCGAGCACCAATGCCGGTGCCAGCGCTTCGATATGCCATCCCGGCCGACGAGACTTCGGATCTCTGCTGCGCATGGCACATCCTCGCTTCAATTCCGATTGAAGCGAATACGCGCGGGCCCGGTCGAGCGTTACGCGGAGCCGTGTGCGGGAACCGTGGCGATCACAGCTCCTGGTCGGAGGCGGCCGAACAGCGCCAGCGGCGGATCTGCCACTGGGGATGGTTCTCGGCCCACTGTGCGAAGTGCGGCGGCGCGTAGAGCATGCACATCTGCGAGGAAATATCGAACATCAGCGGCACCTTGTGGTCCTTGCAGACCGTCGGGTCGCTGACGAGGCAGGCAGAGATGATGATGGCGAGCATCTAGACCTCCGGAAGCGCGCGGCAAAAGCGGGGCAGGGGCGGCGCAATCTCCGCTCCGTGCACTGCTAACGCCGTCCGCGCCGGCCCGGATCACGGACTACGGTGTGTTACCCGCCGAAAGGTCCCGGTATGCGGCCCGCCCGCCTCACGCCGTGATGAGCAGCTCACCCTTGCCGAAAACAGCAAGGTCGCCCGAGATCTTGCGGACCTTCGCTGGCAGCGGCTTCGGCGCGAGTTTCCCGAGGCGCGCGGCCACATCGCGGGAGAGAATGCGCAGGATCACCAGATCGTGATCGCCGGCTTCGCGGAACGTCGGCAGGAGCCGCTCCACCTTCGGTCCAATCAGCGTGCCGCGGCGCATCTGCAACCCAGGGTCGGCGGCGAAGCCCTTTTCGGTCCACAGGGTGCCGCCCATCATCCGCGCGCCCGCGGCCGGGCCGAACTGGCCGCGCGCGACGACGGTGCCACGGCGCATGCGATGGCCCGCGCGAGCGCCGACATTCCCTTCGACGACGATGGAGCCGCCGAGCATGCCGTAACGATCGCCGGTGCGCATGCCACCCGTCTCCTCGCCCGACGAGCCCGTGACGTGCACGAGCCCACCCTTCATGCCCGCGCCGAGCCACGGTCCGGTATCGCCGCGGATGGTGAGCATGCCGCCCTTCATGCCCGCGCCGGCATAGGCTCCGACGTCTCCCTCGACCGTCAGCGAGCCGCCATCGAGACCCGCACCGACGAAGTCGAGCCGCGACGAACCGCCGGCGATGACGATTTCGCCGCCCGCTTCACCCGAAACCGTGAATACGTCGCCCAGGCGAAGCGTGGCGTTGGATGTTCCGATCGCCATGCGTTCGATGTCGGCGCGCGACATGCCGCCGACGCGGACCGGCGTCAAAGCCGAGAGATCGCAACGCTCGGCCGGTTCAGCGCGCAGTTTCAGTGTCAGCCTGCTCGTTCCCGCCTCGATCATGGCAGAAGCTCCTTCAGGTGGTAATGGTGCTGGCCGAGATTGCCGCCGTAGTTGCCGGCGCTGATGCGCGTGACTCCCTTCGCCGGTCCGGTGTCGAGGATGGCCTTTAGGCCCGCCCGCGTCGCCTCGGCTACGGATTGCGAGCTGAGACCGTCGATGACGATCTCGAGCACCGCGAGGGTATCGGCGGAAAGCTCGGAGCGCACCGCGCCGCGCAGCGTCGGGCAGAAGGCATCGTTGGTCGAGGCGATGACGCCTGCGTACTTCGAGCCGACCTTGGAGCCGGAGCGCACGATGCCGCCGGGGAAGGGCGTGATGACATCGGGTACGCGGCCAATCGCGGCGACGGCCGCCTCGCCCGTTTCGAGCCGGCCGCGCCGGTCGGTGCCACGCACCCCCATGCTGCCGCCGCCGACCGCATCCGTCGTGATACCGATCGCATCCTCGACGACGAACTCGCCATCCATGACGGGAACGCGCCAGAAGCGGCGCGAGCCGAGCTTCTTCGCCGTCTGCCAGCCGTCGCCGAAATAGCGGATGCCGGCCGCGAGCTTGATCTTCTGCTTGGACTCGAGGCCGTTGTAGCAGGCCGAGCCGGGGCTCGTGAGCACGCACTGGCCAACACGGCTCTTGATCTGCTTCTCGACGAGGTCGGGCGAGAACGAGAAGACGAGGCAGCGCACGCCGGGCCGTCCGTCAGGTGTCTCGTCGGGCGAAAGCTCTCGGTCGATGCCGCACTCGGCGCCGCAGCCGATCACCGACGTGCCGTAGCCCGTCATGGTGACTGCGGCCTGCATCGCCCACTTCGCCGTGTCGGCGGTGATGACGATACCCGTACCGGTCATGCCGAAAGCTTCGGCGAACGTGTCGTCGATGGTGATTCCATTGACGGTGATCGGGGTCTTGTCCTGAGCGTTCGACATCACACGCGCGCTCCCGTCGGCTGGACGATGATCGCCCCTTTGTCGTGGCCGATGATCTCGTCGTCTGCGACCTTGAAATTGTCGAAGCTGACGGTGTGATAGCGCGTGAAGTAGTCGCGCAGGTCTCGTTCGATCGCGGGGTCGTACTCCGGCCGCGCGACGTGCGTGGCGCCCTGCACGACCTTCTTGATCTTGCCGTTGCGCACGATCATCTCGCCGTTCTTGAACACGTACTCGGGTGTCGTGAACATCGCTTCGCGGTTGGGATCGTCGGGATAGACGGTGATGTCGGCGCAGGCGCCGGGTCCGAGATGCCCGCGATCCTTGAGGCCGAGGCTGCGGGCCGGGCCGGCGCGCGTCAGGATGGCGATCTCATAGAGCGTGTACTCGCGGTCGAGCGAGCCGACGATGGACGCCGCCTGCGCGTCGGGATGAATCTTCTGCAGCATGTCGCGGCGGAACCCCTTGTCCATCAGCAGCCGTATCAGATGCGGGTAAGTGGTGAACGGCGCGCCGTTGGGGTGGTCCGTTGTCAGGAACACCCGCCAGGGGTCGTCCGCGAGCAGGAAGATCTCGAGGCCGATCGCCCATTGCAGCGCGTTGACGAAGCTCTTGTCGCGATACTTCATCGGCACGACGCCGCAGCCGGCATCGCACTCGATGTCCATCACCACCCACTTCTTCGGGTTGGCCGACTTCGTGTTGCCGTACTGGCGCATGCTGTCGCCGGAAGCCGTGCACGTCTGCCCGAACAGGATCTGGCCGACATCGATCGAAACGTTGCGGTTGGCGTTGACGAGCTCGGCGACCTGCGCCGCGCCGGACGAGAACTTCTTGTCGCCTTCGGTTCCGTAGCTGTGGAACTGGATGTGGGTCAGGTGGACCGGGAGACCTTCCATCGCGCGGATCGTGTCGAGCGTGGTGTTCAGGTTGCCGGGAACGCCGAGATTGCAGCCGTGCACGTGCAGGGGGTGCGTGACGCCGAGCTCCATCAACCCGCGTGACAGCGTCGTCAGCACGTCGCGTGGTGTCACGCCGTAGTGCGCGTGGCGCTCGTCGAGGTCGAGTTTACGCTGGTTGAACTTGAACGCCGAGATGCCGCCCGGATTGACGACCTTGACGGCGATCGCCTGCGCCGCGTGCATGGTCCAGGCGATGTAGTCCTTGATCGCCGAGAAGTCCTTTCGCGCCGCCATCTGCCGCAGCAGGAAGTCGTCCGAGCCGAGCATGGCGAACGCGCCTTTGTCGACCATCGGCGTATCGCCCATCTCCATGTGGGCCTGGCGCGCGTTGGCCGGCAGCATCGCCGGCTCGAAGCACGCCGTGTAACCCATCTCGGCATAGCGATAGCCGGCCGCGAGCGTGGAGGGGACGGCGAAGCCCGTGCCCGCCCGCGTCAGTCCGGTATGCGCGACCTCGCTGCCGCGATGATCCTCCGGCAGCATCATCCGCGCGATGGTCATCTTGCCGCCGCCGATGTGCGTGTGCGGGTCGATGGCGCCCGCCATCACCACGCGGCCCGTCACGTCATGCTCGACATCGACCTTCGCGTCGGGGCTCGCCGCGACGATGCGCCCATCGCGCACGTAGATGTCCTGCGTGCGCCCGTCGACGCCATTCGCGGGGTCGTAGATGCGCCCGCCTTTTAGCTTCATCAGCATCGTTGCCGTCCTGCTCGAACGAGTTCGTTTGAGGTCTTCGCGCGGGTGTCGTTCAACGCCACGCCGCGCAGGCGCCGGTTGTTCCGGCATCGATCGTTGCCGCCGTCAAGGCGCGCTCACTCGGCCGCTGGTGCAACGGCTGCCGGCAGGCGGCCGGCGAGTGTGGTCGCGACTTCGGTGACGCTCGTCAGCCCGAGCTCGCGCAATCGCCGCAACGGCAGCGACACGACGCTGTCGCAGCGCACCAAGCGGCCGCGGTGATCGAGACCGGGAGTGCCGACCGGTATGAACACGGCGGGCGTGGCGGCGAGGCGTATCGCGGGTGAGCCGATCACGATCATCGCCACGGTGGTCGTCGGTGGCGGAGTGGGATCGGGACCGAACGACGAAACCCAGACGAGAAGATCGCCCTCGCCTTCGGCCAGCATGCGCGCGACCTCGAAGCGATAGGGGTCGTAGGTCGGCACGCCGCCGGCAAAGCTCACGCGCAGGGGATAGCCGCTCTGCCACGAGCAGACGGAGGCCGCCGACGCCGCCCCGTCACTGCCGCCGAGCGAAAGTCCGGCGGCGCGGGTCGTCTTGTTGAGGTCGCGCACGACGTCGCTCACGATGTGGACGGCATCGTCGGCCCCGTCGAAGTCGAGCGCCTGCGGTGCCCATACGAACACCCCGTACTGGGCAGCGCGGCAGCGCGCCGCGAGATCTTCGAGCGCAGCAATCTCGATGCCGCCGGGCCGCGCGCCGGAGAGTGGTGCGCCGCGCAGGATCGCGCGCAACTCGGCCAACACGGCCGGAACGTCGGACTTCGCGCACGGGATGTCGATGACGTCGCCGACGAGACGGCCTTTCACGGCAGCTTTGGGCATGCCCTCGCCGAGCAGCACCACCGTTCGCCCGTTGGCCGGGGCATCGAACATGGTCTGTTCGGGAGAGACGATGCGCTCGATGAAGCGGGGATGCAGCGTCGACAGGTCGCTCGCCACGATGACGAAAAGATCGGCGCGGTTGCGCGCTTCCGTCAGCGTCGACATGAACCAGCCGCGGGTTTGGAGCACGTTGGTGTTGCGGTACTGCGCGCGGCTCAGCACATGATCGACGACGCCGCCCGAGCGGTCGGCGAGCGCCATCACCGCGCGCATGCCCTCGACGTCGGTTCCGAGACCGCCGTAGAGCGGCAGTCGCGCCGCTGCGATGAGTTCAGCGGCGCGCGCAATCGCCGCCTCGAGCGTGACGGGCTTGCCTTCGATGCTCGGCGGCATGGCGGCGACCGGGGCCTCTTGCTCGAAGCCGGCCTTGGCGCGGTCGCAGCCGTTGGCCGTGACGGCGAGGCGCCGGCCATCGGATCGAACTTCGAGATCGTCGCAGTGGAGCCCGCAGAACGGGCATGAGACGGAGCCGTGGGTGCCGGGCTGGGGAGCCTCTTCTCGCGCGATGCCTTGGGAGGGAGCTGGCATTCTTTTTGTTCTCCTTGTCGTCGCAGCGCGTCAAAAAAGCACGTGTTGGACAATAGTACAACTGCCCTCGCGGAGCGCGGGCGACGGGCGGCCGCGGCACTGCCGCGTGCACGTCATTTGCGCGCCACGTCCATGGCGATTATGGTCGGCGCGCTGCGCGTGTGCGCAGCCAAGTTCGAGCATGTGGATGTGAAACCCGTTGCCGCCGGAGGAAAATAGATGATCCGTTTCGTGGCCCTGACCGTGGCCGCCGCCGCGTCCCTGCCGCCCGCCGCCGCGGAGGCCCAGGGCCCGTCGCGCGAGGGGGGGAGCAAATCGGTCGAAACAAACGCGCCCGCCGACAAGGTCTGGAAGATCATCGGCAACTTTCAGGACATGAGCTGGCATCCCGCGGTCGAGAAGACCGAGGGGACGGGCGGCAACGATGCCGGCGCCAAGCGCACGTTGACGCTCAAGGGCGGCGGCAAGATCGAGGAGTCGCTGACCAAGCACGACGCGGCCGGCTACTCCCTCGCCTACGAGATCACCAACGTGGACGTGAAGGTTCTACCGGTGACGAACTACTCCTCGACCCTGTCCGTCTCGGGCGAAGGTGGGAAATCGACCATCACGTGGCGCGGCGCGTTCTACCGTGGGTTCATGAACAACGATCCTCCGCCGGAGTTGAACGACGAGGCGGCGGTGAAGGCCGTTTCCGGCGTTTATGACGGTGGCCTCGCTGCGGTGAAGAAGGCGGCGGAGGCGGGCGGTTAAGCCGCGCGGTCGCAAGGCGATGGGGCGATACAACCCTTGTGTCGATCAGGGCACCCGGCGGTCGCTTTCCATCGCCTCGTTCGTGACGGCCGTGGCGGTCGCGCTGGTGTGCGGGTTGGCGGGTCCCGCCCCGGCCCAGCGCGCCGGCCGGCTTGCCTACGTCACCAATCAGGGAAGCGACAGCCTTTCGGTCGTCGACGTCGACGCGATGGCCGTGGTCGGTGAGGTGGCGATCCCCGGCCGGCCAGCGGGCGTGGCGCTGTCGCCGGATCGATCGCGCGTCTACGTTACGGCCCCGGAGGGCAAGGCGCTCTACGTCGTCGATGCCGCGACACGACAGGTGACACGCCGCCTGACACTCGGCGACGGCCCGCTCGGTCTCGCCGTCAACCCTCGCTCCGGAGATGTGCTCGTCGCCGACTGGTACGCGCACAAGCTGTTCGTCATCGATCCTGCGGCGGCTGCCGTCAAAGCCGAGGTTGCGGTCGGCAAGTCGCCGTCTGGAATTGCCGTCACACCCGACGGCCGCACCATCGTGACGACCGACCGGGACGACAATCAGGTATCGATCATCGACGCGACCACGCTCGAGCGCAGGGCGGTCGTGAAGGTCGGCGAACGGCCATTCGGCGTCACCATCGATGCCGGCGGCGAGAGGGCCTACACGGCCAACGTCGGCAGCGACGACGTGAGCATCGTCGATCTCGCCGGACAGAGGCTCGCGGGCTCCTTCAAGGTCGGGCGGCGACCCTACGCGGTCGCGCTCGCCGATGGGCGGGCGTTCGTCGCCGACCAGTACGGCGGCACGGTCAGCGTCGTCGATATCGCCACGGGTGCCCGCGCCGGCCTGATCGGCGTCGGAGACCATCCAGAGGGCATCGCCATAAGCCGCTCGGGCAAGGAGGCCTACGTCGCCTGCTGGTTCGACAACACACTCGAGCGCATCGACGTGGCGACATTGAAGGTCACGGGCAAGGTGACGGTTGGTGACGGGCCGCGCGCCTTCGGCCTCTTCCTGAGCGAGTCCGAATAGGGGTGCCTCGGCCCGTCGCTTCACGATTTCGTGAGCCCGCCGATCCCGCCATTCCCAGGTACCATATTGATGATGCACGAGGAGTTGGCGCACCGCGGGCGTCGTAGCCATGCTTCGGCAAAAGTCTGGCGCGCCCCGATTCCGGTCTGTACAAGGCGCCAACCATCAATTCGGCGGCCTGCTCGCCCGCCCGGCGACGCCGTCAGAACGAACAACGGGGTACACCCCGGCTGAGGAGGAACACGACACATGCTGACATCGATCCTGCGGAGTGCCGTCGTCGGCTCTGCCTGTCTCGCCGCCGCACTTCTGCTGGCGCCGCCCGATGCAGGCCACGCCGCGCCCGCGCCGGCCGCAACCGCGATGCTGTTCGACGCCAGCCACCTCGCCAACCTGAAGAAGGGCGACGATCTTACCTACCACTTCGAGCGCAAAGGCTCCGAGCAGAAGGTGCTCGGCGAGAATTTCACGGACGACATTCATGTCGGCATCCTCGAGGAGGAAACCGGCGGTACCCGCGCCGTCTCGGTTCGCGTGTTCACCACCGATCGCGCGCGCCCCGAGCAGCGCATCACGGGCATGTCGGGCAATCCGCTCCTGGTCGTCTTCCTCGACCGCGCGGTGAACAACTTCGCCATGCTGGCGGGTGGCAGCCGGCCCTACCTCAAGAACCGCTTCAAGCAGCAGCTCGCTGGCGGCACCACCGTCGAGCCGGTCGCGATCGACTACAAGGGCCGCAAGGTGGAAGGCTACCGCGTGAAGCTGACGCCCTACGCCGGCGATCCCAACGCCCTCAAGATGCAGGGTTACGACGGCAGCTCGTTCGAGATTGTCGTCAGCGAGCAGATCCCGGGACATTTCGCCGAGACGCGCTCTGTCTATGCGAGCCCGCAGGAGCTGAGCCCGCGGCTCGAGGAGCGCATCGTTCTCGATGGCGTCGGAGCGATCAAATGAATCGCAGCAGGGCCACGCTCACCGCTCTCGCAGCGGCCGGCACCATGATGCTGCTCGGTGCCGTCCCATCGGGGGCGGTCGAGTTGCCGCACAACGACTATCCGACGATCGCTCGCGCGGATTACGTCTTCGCGTGCATGCAGGTGAACGGGCAGACACGCGAAGCATTGGAGCGCTGCTCCTGCTCGATCGACGCCATCGCCGAGCTGCTGCCGTACTCCGACTACGAGGAGGCGGAAACCGTCATGAGCGTGGTGCAGCGGGGCGGCGAGAACGTCTCCATGCTCCACGGCCCGATCTTCCAGGAGAAGATCAAGAAGTTGAAGCGCGCCCAGGTCGAAGGCGAGCTGCGCTGCTTCTGAGAAGTTCCGCTCTCTTGACGGAAAACGACAACGCCGCTCGCACCTGAGATGCGGGCGGCGTTGTCGTTTGCAAAACCAGCACCGATCGGCGGGCTCTCTCCAACGCGGTGAGCGCGGGCCGCTGCGTCGGCTACGAACCCTTCGGCGACTGGCGGATGGTGTAGGTCGCTCCGCTGGTGTCCTTGGCGACGACGCTGATCTCGTTGTCGAGTCCCGAGCCATAGGTGAAGCGCAGGTTGGGGTTCTCAGACAGCGAGATGCCGCCTTCCATCGCGAACACGACGTCCTTGCCGCGGCGGACCTCCATGCTCTGAATGTACTTCGCCGGAATGTACAGGCCGGTGAGCTGGTTCATCTGCATCCCCGAGTAATTGGGGTGGCGGATCATCACCTGCGCTTCCTGCATCAGCGGCGACTGCTGGCCCTCGTGCATCCGCAGCTTCATCTTGCCGAGTTCGGCGAGCGCCTGCTCCTGGTCCTTCAGCGCGGGAGCCGAGCAGCCGCCCGCCGCCTTCACGTATTTGGTCGCCATGTGCAACGTGCCGTTCGACGTTTCGAGAACGGCGCGGATGTTCGAGTACATGTCGACGCGCACGCGGGTCTCGATGACGCGCTCCCCAGTGCCGGCCGCCGGACCGAACGTGAACGTGGCGGCCACCGGCATCGGGTTCTTCTCGATGATGAGTGTCAGCGACTTGGCCGAGGTCGCGACAGTTGCCGGAACGCGAAGGGTGATCGGCACGAGAGCGGCGTCGTCGGCGCGCACGGGGGCCTCGAGACCTATCGCGCCGTCCTCCTCGGCGATGGCGCGGGCCGCGTAGAGGTCCTTGCGGATGCCCGGCCACATATCCTCGTCGGCCACCTGCGCGAGGGCAGGCAGGGGTGACAGCGCCGCGATCGCCAGCGCCGCGAGGCCGAGAGCAGCGCCGGCTACTCGCCGCATCGAACGCGGCAGGAGCGGCCTGGTCGGGACGTCATCGAATTGCTTGGCAGGGAACATTCTTGTTTCTCCTTCCTCCCATCGCCGGGCAAGGCTGCTTCGGCCGTGCTCTCGGGCTTGTCTCATCTTACGCGAATTCGGCGCGCCGATCACGATCCCGTGGCGCTCGGGCGCGGGCGCCATCTATTCCCATTCGAGTTCGGCGAATGCGGCGGAAACGTTACGCGGGTGGAACTCGTCGAAAAGCTCCCAGTTGGCGCGCTCACTTTCGGCCGCTGTGCGCATGGTCTCGCTCATGCTGCGTCCCTTGGCGATGGCGGCGCGGACGTCGGTGGCAATGGACTGCAAGTATTGCAGCATTGGCTTCGCGGCTGCAGGCCAGGGCATGGAGGCCGGGCCGTGTCCCGGGACGATGCGCTCGGCCGGACTGGCGCTCAGTTCCTCGAGCAAAGCGATCCAGCCCCGGATCGAGCCATCGAGGGCAGGCACGTGCCCGGAGAAGATCAGATCACCAACGAACAGGGTGCCTGTCGCGTCATCGCGGACGGTCAGGTCATTGTCGGTGTGGGCCGTACGGCGAGCGACGAGCTCCAGCTTGCGTCCGCCGAGATCGAGGCTCGAGGTCGTCTCCACGGCCATATCGGGGAGTACGATCTCGGTGCCGGCAAAGGCGTCCTCTCCGGCGGCCGTCTTGTTCGCGGCGATATAGCGATCGGCTCGTGCAGAGAGAGCCGCCGCGAGCTTGTGATGGCCGACGAAATGGGTGCCATCGCCCCGGAATGCCGCGTTCCCCAGAACGTGGTCGGGGTGCATGTGAGTGTTGATGACGTAACGGACCGGCAACGGAGTTACGCCACGGATCGCTTGGAGCAATTCATTCCCAAAGGCCGCCGTACCGCCGGTATCGATGACGGCGACG
Organism: uncultured Hyphomicrobiaceae bacterium; assembly: GCA_937873575.1. GTDB lineage: Bacteria > Pseudomonadota > Alphaproteobacteria > Rhizobiales > Hyphomicrobiaceae > JAEUMD01. The sequence continues at coordinate 24,630 of CALMPK010000014.1, read as the reverse complement.
CATTCTCCGCCAACGACGAATCCGCAATTGGAAATGTCGCCACGGTTGGCGGGCGTGTACGCCGGCGCGTGATCCCCTCGGTGCACGAATACGCCCGGCGCGACTTCCACCAGCGCGGCAGCCCGTGCCGCCGCGTCCGCTGGAATTGCTCGACAAAACAGCACGCTGCCGGCAATTCCCGCCAGCACCTGTCGGCGGCGGAGACCGAATCCACCGGCGTGAAGCATTCCAATCCGGTTCACATCGCCACCTGTCGATCCGCGTTCAACCGCTCTCCCATTGTCCGACGTCAGGTCTGAGCTGGCCAATCAAACCCTCGCGAGCCAATTCGTGTTTCTCGCGGATAATCAGACGTGCGGCGCACCATTTGGCGCTGCGCCGCAATAAGCCGCTAAAAAACGCGGACATAATGGGTCAGCTTCATTGTCTCATTTTGTTCTGGTCTGCATCTGGATGCGTCGCGGTCCAGATACCTTTCGACCTTTGTCTTGCAACGCTTGGCAAAAAATGCCTAGATGCCGTCCGGTAGCTGCGACTTCAGGCCCCACCGCGACGATCTGTCCGGGGTCGTTTCGTAGGTCCTACGGAGCATAAGCAACAGGACGTTCCCCAAGTCCGCTCCTAGGCCCGTGACACGCTGACGACAGCTGCCGCTTGCAAGCGTGGCAAGAACCTTAAGGAGGAAGCGCAATGCGCAAGAGTGCACTAACAGGTGCATTGCTGGCGACGACGTTTATCGCTTCGCCGGTCCTGGCGAACGACAACGTTTCGAAGCTGGTAAGTGACCCCAACAACTGGGTCCTGCAGACCGGTGACTACTTCAACCAGCGCTATTCGAAGCTGGATCAGATCAACAAGAGCAACGTCAAGGACCTCAAGGTCGCGTGGACCTTCTCCACGGGCGTGCTCCGCGGTCACGAGGGTTCGCCCATCGTGGTTGGCGACACGATGTGGGTTCACACTCCCTTCCCCAACATCGTCTACGCTCTCGACCTCAACAACGACGGCCGGATCATCTGGAAGTACGAGCCCAAGCAGGATCCGTCGGTCATCCCGGTCATGTGCTGCGACACGGTGAACCGTGGCCTCGCATACGCTGACGGCAAGATCTTCCTGCATCAGGCCGATACGACGGTCGTCGCGCTCGACGCGAAGACCGGCAAGGAAGTGTGGAAGGCCGTCAACGGCGATCCCAAGAAGGGCGAGACCAACACCGCGACCGTTCTGCCGGTCAAGGACAAGGTCAGCGTCGGTATCTCGGGTGGCGAGTTCGGAGTGCAGTGCCATGTCACCGCTTACGACATGAACACGGGCAAGCTGGCCTGGCGCGCTCACTCGGTCGGTCCGGACGATCAGATCAAGTTCGACCCTGAGAAGACGATGTCGCTCGGCAAGCCGGTCGGCAAGGACTCTTCGCTGAAGACCTGGCAGGGCGATCAGTGGAAGATCGGTGGCGGCTGCACCTGGGGCTGGTATTCGTACGACCCCGAGGTCAACCTGATGTACTACGGGTCGGGCAACCCCTCGACCTGGAACCCCACGCAGCGTCCGGGCGACAACAAGTGGTCGATGACGCTGTTCGGGCGTGACGTCGACACCGGTGTGGCCAAGTGGGCCTACCAGATGACGCCGTTCGACGAGTGGGACTACGACGGCATCAACGAGGTGATCCTCGCCGACGTCGATGTGAAGGGCAAGAAGCGCAAAGTCGCCGTGCACTTCGATCGTAACGGCCTCGGCTACACCCTCGACCGTCACACCGGTGAGCTTCTCGTCGCTGAGAAGTATGATCCGGCCGTGAACTGGACGACGGGCGTCGAGATGGATGCTTCGAAGCCGAACTACGGCCGTCCGTATGTCGTCGACAAGTACTCGACGGCGAAGGGTGGCGCGGACGTGAACACGAAGGGCATCTGCCCGGCGGCTCTTGGTTCCAAGGACCAGCAGCCGGCCACCTTCTCGCCGAAGGCCGGCCTGTTCTTCGTCCCGACGAACCACGTCTGCATGGACTACGAGCCCTTCAAGGTTTCGTACACGGCTGGTCAGCCCTACGTCGGCGCCACGCTGTCCATGTATCCGGCTCCGAACAGCCATGGCGGCATGGGCAACTTCATTGCCTGGGATGCCGGCGCTGGCAAGATCGTCTGGTCGAAGCCTGAGCCGTTCTCCGTCTGGTCCGGCGCTCTCGCGACCGCTGGCGACGTCGTCTTCTACGGTACCCTCGAGGGCTACCTGAAGGCCGTCGATCCGAAGGACGGCAAGGAGCTGTTCAAGTTCAAGACCCCGTCGGGCATCATCGGTAACGTGATGACCTACGGCCACAAGGGTAAGCAGTACGTCGCGGTCCTCTCGGGCATCGGCGGCTGGGCAGGCATCGGTCTCGCGGCCGGCCTCACCAACCCGAACGACGGTCTCGGCGCCGTCGGTGGCTACGCGGGCCTCAAGAACTACACCGCTCTCGGTGGCGTCCTGACGGTCTTCTCGCTCCCATAATAAGAAAATAGCCAGCAACTCTTCCGGCGCGGGCCAAACTGACCCGCGCCGGTTTCGATTCAAGTAGAGACCGATCGCTGGTCGGACACCTCCCAGCGCAAATATTTGCCGGAGGACGTTTCGCCAGTGCGTTCGCGAACACCTGCGTCGATCACTGCAAGTTGATGTCGGCGGTCGCGAAGCGGTCAACTAAAGCCGCGCCAATGGCGTACTTTTCTATGATCGTCTTTCCGTAGCTCGTCAGCCGCCTCTGCGACGCACGCGAGTGAAGGCAGGCGGTGCTTGCAGGCGGCGCATCGGGCCAGGTCGCAGAGGATGTTCCTGACCGGTTGCGGCGACTGTAGATTGCCCGGGCTCACGCCGCCGGGGACCTCGCCAAGCGTTCTTGGAGCGCGAGGCTGGCCTCGACCGGCAAGAGCGACGAAAAGCCCGTGTCCGCGGGCCATGCTCGGCGGACCAATGAAAACAACTCGAACGACGATAAGAGGAAGCGCGTGACGAAGTCCCATAATCTGGCCCGCCGCAAAATCTTGGGTATCGCGGCAGCGATCGCCGGTCTTGGCGTCGTGGCGTCGACGCCGGTTCTGGCCGTCGGCCCCGAGATGGTCACCCTCGAGGATGGCTCGAAGACGCAGAAGGGTGCAAAGGAACAGGACGGCAAGTGGACGACGCCGGATGGCGATCCCACCTATCGTGTCAAGAAGGATGGCACCCTGGACTGGTACGCCTACTCCGGTTTCCGCCGCTATCACTCGGAATGCCACGTCTGCCACGGTCCCGAGGGCGAAGGCTCCACCTACGCGCCTGCGCTGAAGGACTCGCTGAAGACGCTCAACTACTCGGATTTCATCGGCGTCGTCGCATCGGGCCGCATCCGTCATCTTCCCGGCGGCCAGGAGAGCGTTATGCCCGCTCTCGGCGACAACAAGAACGTCATGTGCTACGTCGACGACATCTACATCTATCTCAAGGCCCGCTCCGACGATGCCGTCGGCCGTGGCCGTCCGGTCGGACGTGACGAGAAGCCCGACGCCGCCAAGGAATTCGACAAGGCGTGTTTCGGTGGCTGACGCTCGATCTGTCGTCGCACGGGGCCTCAGCGGCGCGATTGCCGCGCTGCTGAGCCTCGTCGCCTTGACCAGCGCACAGGCGGCGGAGGGCCAGAAGGCCGATCTCGTCAACCGGCGTGTGCTGCGCGTGTGTTCGGATCCGGCGAATCTGCCCTTCTCCAATCAGAAGGGTGAGGGCTTCGAGAACCGCATCGCCGACATCGTCGCGGACGAGCTCAAGATCCCGGTCGAGTACACTTGGTTCCCGCAGGCGACGGGCTTCATCCGCCGCACGCTGTTCGCCAAGGCCTGCGACGTGGTGATCGGCTTCGCGCAGGGTGACGAGTTCGTGCTCAACACGAACCACTACTATCGCTCGACCTACGCGCTGCTCTATCGCAAGGGCAAGGGGCTCGACGGCGTCGACAGCCTTGCCGACGAGCGTCTCAAGGGCCGCCGCATCGGCATCATCGCCGGCACGCCGCCGGGTGACGTGATGACGACAATGGGGCTCATGGGGCATGCCCGTCCCTATCCGCTGACCGTGGACCGGCGTTACGAGTCACCGGCCGAGCGGATGATCGAGGATATCCGCAGCGGTGAAGTCGATGCCGGAGTGCTGTGGGGGCCGATTGCCGGCTTCTTCGCACGTCGCGGAGGAGAGGAACTCGTGGTCGCGCCGCTGGTGAAAGAGGCGACGGGGCCGCGCATGGCCTATCGCATCACCATGGGCGTGCGTCAGGGCGACGACGTCTGGAAGCGCCAGTTGAACGACATCGTCGCCAAGCGTCAGGGCGACATGGACAAGGTGCTGCTCGACTACGGCGTGCCGCTGCTCGACGAGAGCAACAACCTGATCACCGCGCCCCGCAAATGACGGCGCGGTGAGGCGGGCGGCCGTGGGCGCCAACTGCAGCACCGACAGGTACGCGGCCTCGCGTGGGAGGAACCCGGCGTGAACAAGCACAACGGTAACGGCACCTCGATAGTCGTCGCGCTGGCGATGTTCGCGATTGCCGGGACCCTGACGGCTTTGACCGGCGGGGCAGCCGACGCGGCCGATGGTGCGGCGCCCGCCCACACCATCGAGCCGGTCAAAATCGAAGAGCCGGCGGACTATCGCACGGACCACTACAACTCTCCGGTGCCTGCCACGCTCAAGGGTGCTCGCGTCGTCGATCCCGTGACGGCGATGGCCGAGCACGAGAAACGTTCCTCGATCCTGATCGACGTCTACCCGCGCGCGCCCAAGCCCGCCGGCCTGCCGCCGGGAACCATCTGGCGCAGCGCCAAGCACCTCAGCATCGCCGGCTCCTACTGGCTGCCGAACGTCGGTTACGGCAAGCTCGCGCCCGAGCCCGAAGCCTACTTCCGCGCTGGCCTCGAGCGGCTGACGGGGGGCGACAAAGCGAAATCTCTCGTGTTCTTCTGTCTCGCCGATTGCTGGATGAGCTGGAACGCGGCCAAGCGCGCAGTGGAATGGGGCTACACGAACATCGCCTGGTTTCCGCAGGGCACCGACGGCTGGCGCGATAACGGCGGCGACCTTGTGAGCGTGGAGCCGGAAACCTTCGAGACCGCTTCAGGTCCCGCCGCGAAGCCCGGGCCCTGACGTCGCGCTACAACTCTCGATCCGTTCTTGCCTCGATCCCTTCTTGCCGTACTCGCACGTGGGTTTTACGTGCGCGCGCAGAACTGCGCCACGTCGATCGGCCGGCCCAGCGCGTGACGGCGGGATCCGATCCGACGCATCGCGCGTAGCCTGCACTCCGGTCAATGACGGCTGATGAACACCGCATGGTAGGCGCCATCGTCGTCGACCTCGAACATCTCGCGGATCTTCGGGTGGCGCAGCGGTTTGCCCGTGTTGTCGGGCAACAGGTTCTGCTCGGAGACGTAGGCGACGTACTCGGTCTCCGCGTTCTCGGCCAGCAGGTGATAGAACGGCTGATCCTTGGACGGGCGGATCTCCTCCGGGATCGACAGCCACCATTCTTCCGTGTTGGCGAAGACCGGATCGATGTCGTAGATCACGCCGCGAAACGGATAGAACCTGTGGCGAACGACATCGCCCACTGCGAACCGGGCCTCGCGCGTCGAACGCGCCTCTGCCGCAGCCGATTTCCGGCCGCGACCGGATCTGGCCTTCGCAGGTGCCTTCGCCTTCGCCTTGGGGGTGCCCTTCCCCTTCGACGGGGGGCGGGCGGTGACCTCCGCCGGGTTCGCCTGAGCTTTGGCCGTGCTCGCCGCTTTTCCACGCAGCCCCTGACGCGGCGCGCGTTTGGCGGCCGTTCGCGGCTTTGTTTTGGGCTTCTGCTCGGTCATGCTCCTCCCCGAACCATCATCATGGCAGCTTAACATGGAAGCGGCGACTTGAGCCGGGCGCCCGCGACACCCTGCCCCAGCCAAGACCGTACCACGAGTGCCGCCTGTGGGCCGTCAAAGCCCGTATTCCGCCGCCATGGCCGGGTCCTTCGAGGCGACCAGCTTGGCGAGATCGACGATCACCTTGGCCTGCTTCCAGGTGGCGTCGTCCTGCATCTTGCCGTCGATCATGACGGCACCGGTGCCGTCCGGCATAGCCTCGAGAATGCGCTTGGCGAACAGGACTTCCTTCACGTCCGGCGAGAACACCCGCTTGGCGATCTCGATCTGCGAAGGATGCAGCGACCAGGCTCCAAGGCATCCTTGCAGGAAGGCGTTACGGAACTGCGCCTCACAGGCGGCGCTGTCGGAAAAATCGCCGAACGGGCCGTAGAACGGCTTCAGCCCGTAAGCGAGACAAGCGTCGACCATCTTGCCGACGGTGTAGTGCCAGAGATCCTGCTGGAAGCGCATGCGCGGGGCGTCGCCGTCAGCGTCGGCGAGAACCTGATAGTCGGGGTGGCCGCCGCCGACGCGGGTCGTCTTCATGCCGCGGGAAGCCGCGAGGTCGGCCGGGCCGAGGCTCATGCCGTGCATGCGCGGGGACGCGGCGGCGATGGCCTCGACGTTCTTGACGCCTTCTGCGGTTTCGAGAATGGCGTGGATCAGGATCGGCCGGTTGACGCCGTGCTTGGCTTCGAGCTGCGCCAGGAGCTGGTCGAGGTAGTGGATGTCCCACGGTCCCTCGACCTTCGGCAGCATGACCACATCGAGCTTGTTGCCGGCTTCCGCGACCAGCGTGGTGATGTCGTCGAGCGCCCATGGGCTGTTCAGACAGTTGATGCGAGTCCATAGGCCCGTCGAACCGAAGTCGTGCTCTTTCGCCATCGAAACGAAGCCCTGCCGCGCGGCCTCCTTGTCGGTCGCGGGAATCGCGTCCTCGAGGTTGCCGAGCACGACGTCGACCTGCTTGATCGTGTCCTTCAGCTTGGCGCGGATCTTCTCGTTGTGGGGCGGAATGAAGTGGATCATGCGCTCGATGCGCACGGGCAGAGCGCGATAGGGCTCAGGCGCGCCGATGGCGAGGGGGGCGAAGTGCTTGGCGGGAGTACGGATGGCGGTCATCGGCAGTGCTTGTCCCTCGAAGATGCGGAATGCGGATTTGTGCGCCGCACTCTAGGGGGCGCGGTGCCCGGAAGGAAGTCTCTTTCGTAGGATTGCCGCGGGCCGAGCGGGGGAGGCGCGAAAGCAAGACCGGTGAGTGCCGGTCGACGGCCCGGGCCGGCGTTGACAAACCGAGGCCCGGCCGCGGGGGATACGAAAAGGGCGATCCGCTTGGCGGACCGCCCTCATTTCTTACTCGACCTGTCGGTCGCTTACATGCGGATGACCGCTCCGGCGATCGAGCGGGCGCGGGTGCGCACGGCGCCGCCGTCGTTGCCCGACTGGACCAGCCAGCGGCCGTTGGCGGCCTGACCGACGATCTGACCCACGTGATGGCGCCAGACGACCACGGCGCCAACCTGCGGCGAGGACGGGCTGCCGTAGCTGCGCCAGTTCCAGGCGACGTTCAGGTGAGAGCCGCCGCCGCGCTGCGTGCGCATCCACCAGCCGCACCACTTGCCAGGGCGCGGGCCTGCCGCGTAACGCGAGCCCGACGAATAGCTGACGTTGGTCATTTCGCTGTTGCGATATGCGCTGCGGCTACGATAGCTGCTGCGCGAAGCATACCGGCGTGACGTGGCGCGGCGCGACGACGCGCTGCGGTTGTGGCGCACGCTGCGCTTGGCGACCTTGTGGCCGGAGCTGTAGGACTTCGAATAGTGCGACTTGCGATGCGGGGCCGCATCCGCTGTCGAAACGAGGGCCGGCAGCATCATGATCGCAGCCAGCAGAGCGAAGATCTTCTTGCTCATGTCTTTCTCCTAGGCGTTTCTTGAACACTCGGCCAATGCTCGGCCAAATGTGGCAAAATCGTGGGAGAGACAATTCGTGCGACAAATTTGCTCACTTATTCCGTGACTTGATTGAAGTCGTTCAATTCCAATTATTTTCGTCAAATCCTGATGTTGCAGGTCAGGTCGCGACATTCCGACATCGGAACGGGTGGGTTCGCCGAAATCGGGAAACCACAGCAATCTTAAATTGCGGTGGGGTGAGGGGAGGTGGCGTCGCGAGTCCGCGCCGGGCGCTGGCGGACGACCGGCGCGGGTTCGGATTTCGAGTTTTGCGGCGCAGCAAGCGCCGCCGCCTTCGGGGGCGAGGCCAGCTACCGCACTTGGCCGGTATTGACTCTTGCCCGGGCCCCACGCTTAAAGCCGCCACGACTTAATTATGACGGATTGTGGGGCGGGCGATGGCGATTGCGTTCGTATTTCCAGGGCAGGGCAGTCAGGACGTCGGCATGGGCCGTGAGCTCGCCGAAACGTTCGCCTCCGCGCGTGAGGTGTTCGAGGAGGTCGACGAGGCGCTCGGCCAGAAGCTTTCCCAGCTCATGTGGGAGGGACCGAAGGACGCCCTGACGCTCACCGAGAACGCCCAGCCCGCGCTGATGGCCGTCTCTATGGCGGTGATGCGCGTGCTCGAGCGGGAGAAGGGCTTCAAGCTCGCAGACAAGGTCAAGTTCGTCGCCGGCCATTCGCTCGGTGAGTATTCCGCCCTTGCCGCGGCGGGAGCGTTCAGCCTCGCGGATGCGGCGCGGCTTCTGAAGCTGCGCGGGCAGGCGATGCAGAAGGCGGTTCCGGTCGGCGAAGGCGCCATGTCCGCGCTGCTGGGTGTCGGTCTCGATGTGGCTCAGAAGGTTGCCGAAGCAGCGGCGCAGGGCGACGTGTGTCAGGTCGCCAACGACAACGAGCCGACGCAGGTCGTGCTCTCCGGCCACAAGCGGGCGCTCGATCGCGTGCCGGAGGTCGGCAAAGCGCTGGGCGTGCGCCGCGCGGTGCCGCTGCCGGTGTCTGCGCCCTTCCATTGCGCGCTGATGCAACCCGCCGCCGAGGCGATGGCGGAGGCGCTGGCAAAGGTCACCATCAACGCGCCGGCGGTCCCGGTCGTCGCCAATGTGCTGGCTTCGCCAATTTCCGATCCCGACGAGATTCGCCGCCGGCTGGTCGAGCAGGTGACGGGCACGGTGCGTTGGCGCGAGTGCACGCTTTATATGGTGGCGCACGGCGTCACGGACGTTTACGAAATCGGAGCCGGCAAGGTGCTCGCGGGCCTCGTCAAGCGCATCGAAAAGTCGCTGAATGCCTCGAGCCTCGGCGCTCCAGCCGATTTGGAGGCTGCGGCCGGCATCGTCTGACGCGCGTCGTCACCGGACCAGCGAAAACTTCACCCACGAAGGATACGAGACCCATGTTCGATCTGACCGGCAAGACGGCGCTAGTGACGGGCGCGACAGGCGGCATCGGCGGCGCCATCGCCCGCGCCTTCCACAAGGCCGGAGCGACGGTCGCGGTCTCGGGCCGCCAGGTCGAGAAGCTCGAAGCGCTCAAGGGCGAGCTCGGCGACCGCATCGTCGTCGTTCCGTGCGATCTCGCTGACCGCGCCGCAGTCGGCAAGCTGATCGACGAGGCCGTGAAGGCGGTCGGGGGCCGTCTCGACATCATCGTCAACAACGCCGGACTGACCAAAGACAACCTGTTCATGGTGATGAAGGACGAGCAGTGGGACGACGTCATCGCCGTCAACCTGACGTCCACCTTCATGATCTGCAGGGCCGGCGCGCGCCACATGATGCGTTCGAAGACCGGTTATGGCCGCATCGTCAATATCGCATCGGTTTCCGGCGTGTTCGGCATCCCGGGGCCTGGCAATTACGCCGCCTCCAAGGCCGGCATGATCGGCATGACGAAGAGCCTCGCCCGTGAGGTCGCCTCGCGCGGCATCACGGCCAACTGCATCGCGCCGGGATTCATCAAGACGGCGATGACGGACGTCCTCAACGACAAGCAGACCGAGGAGATCGCCAAGATGATTCCGGCCCAGCGCTTCGGCGCGCCGGAAGACATCGCCGCCGCGGCCCTTTATCTGGCAAGCAACGAAGGCGGATACGTCACTGGGCAGACCCTTCATGTGAACGGCGGCATGGCCATGATCTGAGGGGAAGGGGCGCGGCGGACCGGTGCTGGCAATGCCGCGTGAAGTATGTTAACGAGCCAACGGTTTTCGCCTGCGGAAATTGGGGAAAAGCCCAATCTCCAAGGGTTCGGCCGGTGTCTCGAGGTACGGACTCGTGTACCGGCTGACTGGCAGGCGTATGCACGTGCCGGCCACGAGTTTGCCGCTCGAATTCCGACGGTGCCGGAACCTTTCCGGAGTCTGCGGATTGAGTGCGGCTTTCCATTGTGCGATCTCACTATCAACCAGATCACCAGTTCCAAAGAACGCGAGGAAATACGATGAGCGACGTGGCTGAGCGCGTGAAGAAGATTGTCATCGAGCACTTGGGTGTCGAGGCCGAGAAGGTGACCGAGAACGCCAGCTTCATCGACGATCTCGGCGCCGACAGCTTGGATACGGTCGAGCTGGTCATGGCGTTCGAGGAGGAGTTCGGCTGCGAGATTCCGGATGATGCCGCCGAGCACATCCTGACCGTCGGCGACGCCGTGAAGTTCCTCGAGAAGAACGCCAGCGCGGCCTAAGCAGCGATCCGGCTGCGTTTCCTTCGGGTCCTCAGCGTGGGACTCGACAGGCCGTGCAGCCGGGCAGACCATCGGTAGCCCCCGATTCCGTCAGCGCCGGCTTATCTGCCGCGCGCTGCGGGCGGGGTGCCTGCCCGCTGTCGCGTCTAAGATCGTGATGCGGCCGGCCTGTGGTTCCGCAGGGTGGCGGTACCGCAGGGTGCATGTGTCGTACTCGTTCGGCGGCGACGCCGCCCGAAGCGGCGCTGCCCAGAAGTGGCGTTGAATGGTGAGTTCTCTGCTCACTCACGCGTGTTTCACTCACGCGGGCCGCACCGATTCTCGAACTGCCGGTGGGCCGCTTGCCGATTGGCCACGACCGGCAGCGGTGGCCAAGTCGCACGAAGTTGCCGCCCCGAAGTTGTCGCCAAGTGCCGGCATCTGGGCCAACCCGTTGCTTGATCGGTCCCGGCGTTCGCGCTGCACGCCGGTCTGTTGTGCGCCGCTGCATGACGCCGGGCTTCGTGCTCGGCTAGACTAGCCAAGTCTCCGCTTCTCCCTGCCAGACGTTCTTACGGGTGGGGGTGACTGTCTCAAACTTCAACGAGGTTGGTAGCTCAGCCATGCGCCGTGTCGTCGTAACAGGTCTCGGTCTCGTCACTCCGCTCGGATGCGGCGTCGAAGCGACGTGGAAGCGTCTGCTCGCCGGCGAGAGCGGCGCTCGGCGCATCGAGGAGTTCGACGCGTCCGATCTCTCCTGCCAAATCGCCAATTTCGTTCCGCGCGGCTCTCTCGCCGACGGAAAGTTCAACGGCGACGACTGGATGGAGCCGAAGGAGCAGCGCAAGGTCGACGACTACATCATCTATGCGGTCGCCGCCGCCGATCAGGCGATCAAGGATTCGGGCTTCGTCGCCGACACGATCGAGAAGCAGGAGACGACGGGCGTTCTCATCGGCTCGGGCATCGGTGGCCTCTCGGGTATCGCCGATACGTCCCTGCTGCTCAAGGACAAGGGACCGCGGCGCATCTCGCCGTTCTTCATTCCCGGCCGCCTGATCAACCTCGCCGCCGGCTATGTTTCGATCAAGCACAAGCTCAAGGGCCCGAACCACGCCGTCGTCACGGCCTGCGCCACCGGCACCCACGCCATCGGCGACGCAGCGCGTCTTGTCGCGCTGGGCGACGCGGAGGTGATGGTCGCGGGCGGCACCGAGAGCCCCATCTGCCGCATCGGCATGGCCGGCTTCATCGCCTGCCGCGCTCTCTCGACCGGCTTCAACGACACCCCGACCAAGGCATCGCGCCCCTACGACAAAGACCGCGATGGCTTCGTGATGGGCGAGGGCGCTGGCGTCGTCGTGCTCGAGAGCCTCGAGCACGCACAGGCGCGTGGCGCGAAGATCTACGGCGAAGTGATCGGCTACGGCATGTCGGGCGACGCCTTCCACATCCCCGCGCTGGCGGAGAACGGCGATGGCGCCTATCGCTGCATGCGCGCCGCGCTGAAGAGCGCCAAGGTCGGCACCGGCGACATCGACTACATCAACGCCCACGGCACCTCGACGCCGATGGGCGACGAGATCGAGCTTGGCGCCGTCGAGCGGTTGTTCGGGAACACCGCGGCACGATTGGCGATGTCGTCGACGAAGTCGGCGATCGGCCACCTGCTCGGTGCGGCCGGTGCCGTCGAAGCGATTTTCTCGTTGCTCGCCATGCGCGACCAGATCGCTCCGCCGACGCTCAACCTCGACAATCCGTCGGTCGAGACTCGGATCGACCTCGTGGCGCACAAGGCGCAGCCGCGCGAGATCAACACGGTTCTGTCCAACTCCTTCGGATTCGGCGGAACCAACGCCTCGATCGTCATGCGCCGGGTCGCCTGAGCCCCGGCGCACGGCGGAATGGGCCCGGGAGCTGAACGCGCCCAGCAGCTAGTGTGTCGTCAGGCCGGAGACTCTGGTCGGCCGTGTTCCCTGGACGGACAGGCCGGTTGATTGGACTTCGCTGCTGCGGGTGAGCCTCGAGCGGCCGGCGGGTATGCGCGGTCCGATCCGGTGTTTCGCCACATTTTTGGGGCGTTTCATCGCGGGTGCGCCCCGAACGAGCGGCGATCAAGACGGCGGCGCTACAGCAAGGCGAGGTTCGGCCAGCGGCGATGAGCAGTCAACAGCCAGGTGCACCACAGCAGCGCAGGCCGGACAACACGGCCGGCCGGCGTCCTCAGACGCCGCGCAGCCCCGCCGAGCAGTTGCAGCCGGGATCGCCGCCCCCGCGCCCGCGCCGCAAGCGGCCGAAAGCTGCCCCGTCGCGCCGGCTGACCGGCTTCGCCCGCTTCGTCAGCGGCGTCTTCACGATCATTCTGGCCGCGATGGTGGTGAGCGGCCTCACCATGCTTTGGCTCTACCATGAGTTCGAGCGTGCCGGTCCGCTGGCCGTGACGCGCACCGTGGGCGTGCCGAAGGGCGAGGGCCCGATCGAGATCGCGGCCCGTCTCGAGCGCGAAGGTATCATCTCCAACCGCTGGGCGTTCGTCGCCAGCCACTACGTGCGCAACCTGATGTCGCAGGGCAAGCCCGCGGTGCTGAAGGCGGGCGAATACGAAATCCGCAAATCCGCGAGCATGTCGCAGGTGCGCGCCACGATCGTCGAGGGCAAATCGATCCTGCACAAGGTCACGCTGCCCGAGGGTCTGACCAGCGCTCAGATCATCGAGCGGCTCGCGGCCGAGGAAACGCTGACCGGCGAGGTGACCGAGATCCCGCCCGAGGGCTCGCTGCTGCCCGATACCTACCGCTTCTCCAAGGGGACCACGCGCCAGGAACTCGTGGACCGCATGCTGAGCGAGCAGCAGAAGTTCCTCACCGCCATGTGGGAAAAGCGCAAACCCAATCTGCCCGTGTCGACGCCCGAGCAGGCCCTCGTTCTCGCGTCCATCGTCGAGAAGGAGACCGGCCGCGCCGACGAGCGCCAGCGCGTCGCTGCCGTGTTCGTGAACCGGCTGCGCAAGAATATGCGGCTGCAATCCGACCCGACGATCATCTACGGCCTGGTCGGCGGCAAGGGCAGCCTCGGGCGACCGATCACGCGCTCGGACATCGACAGTAAGACCGCCTATAACACGTATCAGATCAATGGTTTGCCGCCGGGTCCGATCTGCAACCCAGGCCGTTCCGCGATCGAGGCCACGCTTGATCCGGCGGAGACGCAGGACCTCTATTTCGTCGCCGACGGCAGCGGTGGACACGCTTTCTCCGAGTCGCTGAAGGAGCACAACGCCGCCGTTTCGAACTGGCGCAAGGTCGAGAAGCAGGCGCGCGAGGAAGCCGCGAGCCAACCGAGCGCTGCACCGACTTCGGCACCCATACCCCAAGCCGCACCGACGACCGCCCCGAATGCGCAGGGCGCGGCCGAGGGGGCCATCCCGGTTGCCCCGGCAGCGGCGCCCGGAACACGCGCCGTCTCGCGTCCTGCTCCGCAACCCGGAAACGCCGCGACTTCCGGCCAGGCGGCCGCGCTGCCGCAGGTCATCCACCTCAACGCTGCCGCTGGTGGCGCGACACGGGTGAAGGCGGCCAAGCCCGAAACAGCCACCGCCGAGGCGCCCGCCGCCGCGGCCTCGGATTCGGCGCCGGACGGCGACGTGCCATTGCCGGCGCGTAAACCCAAGCGCTGATCTTCCTTGCCCCAGGCGACGTCCCGTGGGCCAAGCGCGTCGGCCTTGGCCGTGCCGCTTGTTGCGCGTTCCGCGAGCAGATAAGGTCCGGCCGATTCCGATCCCCTTTCTGCCTCCGTTGGAACTCCGATGTCCCTGAACAGCATGACCGGCTTCGGCCGCGCCGAAGGCTCCTACGAGGGCCAGAGCTGGGTTTGGGAGGTTCGCAGCGTCAACGGCCGCGGTCTCGACGTGCGGCTCCGCCTTCCACCCGGTAGTGACGCCCTCGAAGCTCGTGTGCGCGATGCCGTCGCGCGCCGGTTCAGCCGGGGCAGCATCTCCATCAATCTCGCCGTTCAGCGCACCGGCGGCGTCACCGAGATCCGTTTGAACGAGCAGGCGCTGGCTCAGGTCCTCGTCGCAGCAGACCGCATTCGCGCGCTGGCGGGAGGCGAGCGGCCACCCGTCGAAACGCTCCTCTCCATGCGCGGCGTTCTCGAGGTCGTCGAGCCGGTCGACGACGAGGCGCACCAGAAGCCGCGCCTCGACGCCATGATGGCGAGCGTGGAGCACGCCCTCGACGATCTGGCCCGCGCCCGCACGCAAGAGGGCGCGCGACTGTCGGTGGTGATCTCGGGCCAGCTCGACGAGATCGGGCGGCTCGTCGCGGAGGTCCGCGAAAGCCCTCTACGCACGCGCGAAGCCATCGCCGAGCGCCTCGCCGATCAGGTGCGCCGGCTTGTCGAAGCAAGCGCCGTTCTCGATGCCCAGCGCCTGCATCAGGAGGCTGTTCTGCTGGCGACGAAGGCCGACGTTGCGGAAGAGCTCGAGCGGCTCGCCTCCCACATCGTCGCTGCGCGGGGACTGATGGAGGAAGAGGGGAGCGTCGGCCGCAAGCTCGATTTTCTGATGCAGGAGTTCAACCGCGAGGCCAATACGCTCTGCTCGAAGGCCAACGCCACCGAGATCACCCGTGCCGGCCTCGCCCTCAAGGTGGTGATCGACCAGATGCGCGAGCAGGTGGCGAACATCGAGTGATGGAGGGCGTCGAGGCATCGCGACTGCCTCGAACGCGCCTTCCGAAATGGCGCGTTGCAACTGAAGATCGGCGTCGGCGTTGCGCGACCCGCGATGGGCAACGCAACCGACAGACCAGGGCGAGACGATCATGAACCGGGAAAAACTCAAGCGCCGTGGCCTGCTGCTGGTCCTGTCCTCGCCCTCGGGCGCCGGCAAGACGACGCTCGCCAAGCGTCTGCTGGCCGCAGAACAAGAGAACTTGCACATGTCGGTGTCGGTGACGACGCGCGCACCGCGCCCCGGCGAGGTCGACGGACGCGATTACACGTTCCTCGATGCCGCCAGTTTCACGGCGCTGCGCGATTCCGGCGGGTTGCTCGAATGGGCGGTCGTCTTCGGCAACTACTATGGAACGGAGCGCAGCCAGATCGAAGCCGCCATCGCGCGCGGCCACGACGTGCTGTTCGACATCGACTGGCAGGGTGCGCGCCAGCTGGCCGAGCGCATGCCGCACGATCTGGTTCGTGTGTTCATCCTGCCCCCGTCGGGCCGGGCGCTCGAGGAGCGGCTGCGCTCGCGCAACGCCGATTCCGACGAGATCGTCGCCAAGCGCATGGCCAAGGCGGCAGACGAGATCAGCCATTGGCCCGAGTACGACTATGTCATCGTCAACCACGACGTCGACGAGAGCTACCGGGCATTGACCGCCATCCTCACCGCCGAGCGGTTGAAGCGTGAGCGCCAAACCGGCCTCAGCGATTTCGTGCGCGACATCGAGCGCGAGCTCTAGGCATGTCCGCCGGCGGGCAGGTGTTCGGGAAAGCGACGCTCGCCGAGTTCCATGCGGCACTCGCCGCGTCATCCTCCGAGCGGCTCAAGGAGCAGCTCCGCCGTTTCGTATCATTCGATCATTGGATCGCGTTCGAGGCAGCACTGCACCACGGCGACCTCACGATCTCCGGCTCGCTCAAGGTCCCCGCGTATTGCACGCTGATCGACGGCCAGCTCGACGTTTCGGGCGATCTCGACCTTCGCAATCCCGGTATCGAGGAAGGCGGCCTCTTCGTCGTACTCGGCAACGTGTCGTGCAACCGACTGATCGGCGAATACGGCAAGTGCGTCTTCATCGATGGTGACATCGAAGCCCGCGAAGCGGTCATCACCGGGTTCCACGATTCCTCGCTCGTCGTCTGCGGCGGTCTCAGCACGCGCCTGTTCATCGGCTGCGACATCGCCGCGGAAGTCGGAGACGGCGCGGTGATGGACTACGGAGTGGGCACATGCGTGGCGCTCGGCGGCCTGGCGACGCCCGCGCAGGCAGTCGCGCCCCGCAACGACGAGGCCGCGACCGCACGCGCTGTCTGGCCGGAGTCGAAGGAAGACGGCTACCTGTTCGACGCCGAGCAGTTCATCGCGCGCATCGATGCCGGTTTGCCGATCCTCAGGTAGCGCCTTGACGGCTTCTTGCCGCCGCGCGACACCTGATGGCTGCCGCGAGGGGCTGGGCTCGGGGGAGCCGGACCTCAGGGGACGCACCGGATCGATTCATCGGGCGGCGGAGCGGTTGGAGGGGGATGTCGATGGGTCAGCCCGCGCAATTGAGCGCCGCCGAGCGGCGTCGCATCGTCTTCGCGAGCGTGGTCGGCACGACCATCGAGTTCTACGATTTCTACATCTACGCGACGGCCGCGGTCTCCGTTTTCCCGCTGCTGTTCTTCCCCAAGGGCGAGGGCACCGCGGCGCTGCTCGCTTCGATGGCGACGTTCGGCGTCGCCTTCGTCGCGCGGCCGATCGGCTCGATCCTGTTCGGTCACTTCGGCGACCGCGCCGGACGCAAGGCGACACTCGTCGGCTCACTGCTGCTCATGGGGCTCGCTACGTTCCTCATCGGCCTGCTGCCGACCTATCACCAGATCGGGCTTTTCGCGCCCGCGATGCTGACGGTTCTGCGGTTCTGCCAGGGGCTGGGCCTCGGCGGCGAGTGGTCGGGCGCGGCGTTACTCGCGCTCGAGACGGCGGAGCCCGGCAAAAGGGCGCGCGCCGCCATGTGGCCGCAGCTCGGCGCTCCGTTCGGCTTCATTCTCGCGAACGGCTTCTTCCTCGTCCTCACCGTGCTGTTCGGTTTCAACTCGACGTCCGCGCAAGCGGGAGATCATTTCCTCGTCTGGGGCTGGCGCGTTCCCTTCTTGCTGTCGATCGTGATGGTGCTGGTTGGACTCTACGTGCGCATTCGCTTGCACGAGACGCCGGTCTTCGCGCGTGCCGTCGAGCGTGGTGAAAAGCTGAAATCACCCCTTCTGCAGGTCATCCGCTCACACGCGCGCGAACTCGTGATCGGCACGTTCGCGATGGTGGCGACCTATGGCCTCTTCTACCTGATGACGACGTGGATCCTCTCCTATGCCATCGGCAAGGTGGAACTCGGATTCCTCGGCATCAGCTACCGCGACTTCCTCGTGCTTCAGCTCATCTCGGTGGTTCTGTTCGCGGTATTCATACCTGTCGCCGGGCATCTCGCCGATCACCTCGGGCGACGCAAATTCCTGATCCTGGTGACCCTCGCCATCATCGGTTTCGGCTTCAGCTTCGGCGCCTTCCTCGAGCCGGGCGTCATGGGCTCGGGCGCGGACGCCAACCGCGGCCGGATGCTCGCGTTCCTCTGCACGGGCATGATTCTGACGGGACTGACGTTCGGGCCCATGTCGGCGCTGCTGCCGGAGCTGTTCCCGACCAACACGCGCTATACGGGCTCGGGGATCGCCTACAACATGGCATCGATCATCGGCGCGGCTCTGACGCCGTTCGCGGCGACATGGATCGTGCTGAACCACGGCGCCGGCGCGGTCGGATACTATCTCTCGTTCCTCGCCGGCCTCACGTTGATCGCACTGCTGCTGAGCAAGGAAACCAAGTCGACCAATCTCGAAACGATGATCGACGAGGCGACCGCGGGCGCCATCGAGGCGACGTCGCCGTAGGGATGCGTTGCCGTCATTCCAGAGAGTGAAATCGACAAGCGCCTCGGCCGGTCAGCCGTCGACCAGCGAGGCGAGGAGCGCGAACTGCTCCACGGTCAGGCGCTCTGCGCGTTCCTCGGGCGAGATGCCGGCCTTCGCCAATAGCAACTCCGGCATCGGCGTCAGCGTCTTGAGGCTCTGGCGCAGCATCTTGCGGCGCTGGCCAAAGGCGGCCGCCGTTACCCGGCCGAGCGTCTTGACGGAGCACATGGGCTGCGGCGTCACGCGCGGGACAAGCTCGACGATGGCGGAGGAGACCTTCGGCGGCGGCGTGAAGGCCTGCGGCGGCAGCGTCATGACGATCCGCGCCGCGCAGCGCCACTGAGCGATGACAGCGAGCCGCCCGTAAGCCTTCGTTCCTGGCGCGGCGACGATTCGCTCGGCCACCTCCTTCTGGAACATCAGCAGCATCGCCGAGAACCACGGCGGCCAGGGCTCCGTCTCAAGCCATCCGACCAGCAGCAGCGTCGCGATGTTGTAGGGAAGATTGGCGGCGATGATCGCCTTGCCGGCAACTCCGCGCTTATGCAACTCGCCCGGCCAGTCGATGGCGAGGGCGTCGGCGCCGATCACGTCGAGGCGGCCCGGATAGCGGCGCTCGACGTCGCCGAGAGCCATGACGGCGCGATCGTCGCGCTCGACGGCGACGACGCGGGCCGCGCCCTCGAGCAGCAGTGCGCGGGTCAGCCCGCCCGGTCCTGGGCCCACCTCGATGACGGTTCGCCCGTCGAGCGGCCCCGCGGCGCGCGCGATCTTCCGGGTCAGGTTGAGGTCGAGCAGAAAATTCTGTCCGAGGCTCTTCTTCGGCGCGAGTTCATACGTGCGGATAACGTCGCGCAGCGGCGGCAAGCCATCGGGACTGGCGCCTGTCGTCGCCGTATCGGTCTCGTTCTCCGGCGCACTCATGACAGAATGTCCCGGCTTCGCCCATATCGCCGCTCCGCCATCGAGGCCGCCAGCCGCAGCGACGCGATCAGGCTCGACGGCGAGGCGACGCCGCGTCCGGCGATGTCGAACGCAGTGCCGTGGTCGGGCGAGGTTCGAACGAATGGCAAGCCGAGCGTCACGTTCACGCCGGTGTCGAACGCCAGCGTCTTCACCGGGATGAGCGCCTGGTCATGGTACATGCACAGCACCGCATCGTAGGTGGCACGGCGCGCGGCATGGAACAGCGTGTCGGCCGGGTGTGGACCGGTGACGGCGAGACCTTCGGCGCGAAGTGCCGCCACCGCCGGTGCAACGATGTCGCGATCCTCGTGTCCCATGGTGCCATCTTCGCCTGCGTGCGGATTGAGACCGGCAATGGCAATGCGCGGGCGCACTATGCCGAAGTCGCGGTCGAGAGCCGCGGCCATGATGCGCGCCGTCCTGACGATCGCATCGGTCGAGACGGCGCCTGGAACACGAACCAGTGGGATATGGATCGTCAGCGGCACGACGCGAAGCATGTCGGACGCGATCATCATGACGGGATCGGCCGCTTCGCCCGGCCAATGGCGAAGCGCGAGTTCGGCGAGGAACTCGGTGTGGCCCGGATGGCGGAAGCCCGCGGCGTAGAGCACGCTCTTGGCGATCGGATTCGTGACGACGGCTGCGGCCTCACCTGCGTGGGTGGCGGCAACGGCGCGCTCGATGGCGGCGATGACCGCCGCGCCATTCGCCGCGTCGGGCTGGCCGGGTACCGCGGGCTTAGCTAGAGGCACGTCGAGGACGGGAAGTGCGCTGGCGAACGCGGCCGGTGCCTCGTCGAAACTCGCGATCCGTACGATTGGAATTTCGAGGCCGAGGAGGGCCGAGCGCGACGTCAGCATCGGCGCATCGCCAAGGACAGCGAAAGGCGCCAAGCGCTCCGCATGGCGCCGCTGCCATGCGGCGAGCGTGATCTCGGGCCCGATCCCTGCTGGATCGCCCATCGTCACAGCCAGCGGTGGAATTTCGCCCGGCGCCATCGTGCTTCGTTGTCCTGGGGTACGGTCAGTCGTAAGGCGGGCATTCCGCGCGTTCTTCGATAGCGCGACCGACACCCCAAGCCTTGCCGGGAGTGCTATCGGCGGCTTCGATGGATCGGCGAAGACGGCGCCCATCATAGCGATGGCATTCTAGGATACCGGCGCGTGGTCGAACAGGCTCGCGGTGGACTTGTCGAGCAACGCCGGGGCGGCTCAAGCCGACGGGCTTACCGCCCCGCTTCCGGCCCGCACCCGGCCCGAACCCTCAGAGCGCTTGGCAGAGCCCGCTCTTGGCGTCGGCGCGGCAGTCGATCGTCGCGTCCTGCCGCAGGTCCTTCATGTGGCGCTTGGCGAGAATTTCGAGCTCCTTCTGGCGCCGCTCGTCCTTCTCGGACGGGGCCCCGCCACCGGCACCCGGCGCCCCCGTCTTGCCCGCGCTCGCCGACTGTTTGCGCCCGCACAGCACCCACACCTCGACACCATCGGCGCCGACATTGGGTGGGATCATCTGGCCCTCCTTGGCCCCGAGAAGCATCGTGCGCGCGGGATCGGGAATGCTTCCGGCGGATCGCGAACCGAGATCCTCAAACGTTGCACCGAAGCTCTTGGCGACCTTCTCGGTGCTCTTGCAGCCGGCGAATTTCTGCCGGATCTGCTCGGCCGCGGCGAGGCGCTCCGCCATCGCCTTCTGGTCGAGCGACGCTGCCGCCAGGACGACACGCTGCACCGAGAGTTCCGTACCGGCACTGCCGTCGTCCACCGTGGCCTCCTGATCGACGAAGCGTTCGACGTCGCGCTCGGTGATCGAAATCTGGTAGCCGAAGCGGCGGCGAACGACCTCGTTCCAGGAGATCGACGCGCGGAAGCGCTGCTTCATCGTCGAGATGTCGACGCCCATGCCGGCGAGATGCTTGGCGAACTGATCCTCATTCATTTTGTTGCGCGAAGCGATACCGCCAATGATCTTCGAGATCTGCTCGTCGGTCGCGAGAACGTTGTTGCGCTTCGCCTCCTGCAACTTCAGTCGTTCCTCGACGAGTTCCTTCAGCGCCATCTTGTCGGTGCCCTTGAGCGCGCGCGAGCGGGCCTCCTGTTGGAGCTGATCCATCATCACCTTCTGCTTTCCCTTGACGAACTCCTGCTGGATCTTCTGCAGGTCCTCTTTCGACTTGGGATTGCGCTTCACGGCGAAGGCTCGGAACTCCTCGTTGATCTTGGGGTTCTTGACGATCGATTCCCAACGCTTCTTGGCGTTGTCGCGGATGTAGCTGCCGACATCGGCGCTGAGACCGATGAGCCGCTGGCGCTGCTCCACTTCATAGGCGGTGATCGGCTCGTCGTTGACCAGCACGAGGATCTGGTTGCTCGATTCAGCGGGGGCCGGGGCCGAGAGTGCCAAGACGCCGAGCAGGGCCATCGCCAGAGAACAGGCCGCGCGGCGGGCGCGCAGCGCGCTCGCAAGGGTGGTAGCAAACGGTCCAGAGAACGTCCCGGCGGGCGGCGCGATGGGCGGCATGTATCGGATTCCTGTCGGTGTCGGTGCGACTCGCATGGGTTCGCATGTTACTCCGCCGGAAGCGGCGCGGAGCATCGTGGCGCCGGCGCGCTCTGGCAGGGTGAAATCGGTCGGGAGGCCAGCAGCCGTCTTTACACGAGGCGAAACAGCGCCCTAGGGCACGCTCCGTGGCGCTGGCGCCGGATCGACGCCAGCATCGCTGTATCGGTTATCCACACGAACCTTGACGAGCCCAAGGCAGCCCCCCCCAGGGCAGCCACCTCAGGTCGACCGTTGGTGTTGCCGCGCGCCATGGGAATTCTAGCTCCCGATACTCGTCCCGTGCTCAGCGAGCGAGCTGAAGCTGTGGCCGGCGCTCACTCGCGCGACGGGGACCGGTCGGCGAGAAAACACCCGGGACTAGTCCCAGCGGGCCGAACCGGAAAGACGTCAGGGTAGGCGGTGGCTCGCAGGCGGAGGAGACTTACTCCGGGCCGAACCCGAGCAGCGCGTCGGTCTTATACTGGTAGCCGCCGAGGTGCTTGAACTGGAAGTTCAGCATGACCGTGCGGTCCGGAACGAGATCGCGCTGCACGTCGGTGATGAACGTCTCCTGATACGTCGCCGTCAGCACGAAGCACTCGTCGGAGTACTTGACCTGGATGGCGTCCGTCAGGCGCTGGCGGTCGTCGATGTCGTAGCGCATCTGGCCAAGCACGCTCCAGTGCTCGGTGAGACGGAAACCGAGCTGGCCGGTGACCTCCTGCTGGTCGTCATCGAGCAACTGAGGATCGAACGCCGCGAAGGTATAGCTCGCCGAGGCGAACGCCGGTCCGATGTCGAACTGAGCCGCGAGGTCGGTGCGGCGCATGCTCAACGTATCCTCGTCGAAGCGCGCCTGACCGATGATGCGGAAGATGGTGGACGGCGAGAGGTACGCACCGAGCACGTAATCCGACCGGCTCGTCTCGAGGCCGCTGGTCGAGGAATAGTTCTCGCGGCCGTCGAAGTTGATGCCCGGATTCTGGAACGGGTTGTCGCCGGCGAGATGGAAGCTCTGTCCGGCGATGAAGCGCGCATAGCCGCCATTGTTCGCCTGGAACGTGTACTGCAGGCCGACGTTGGCGCGCGTGCCGGTCTCGATGCGGTCGTAGCCGGAGAACTTGTCGACCTCGAACAGCGTCGTGTCGTCGAAGATCAGGCTTCGCGCATCCTCGACCGGAAGCTGCGTTTGCTGAACTTTAGCCTGACGAACGATGATCTGACCGATCGGTTCGACGACATGCGAGCCACCGGCGCTGGCAGCCACCCACGGATAACTGACCGTCGCGCCGCCAGCCGCGACACCACGCAGGAAGCTGGTGCTCTCGTCCACCGTCGTCGATGCCTGATTGTAGCCGCCGTAGCTGTAGGCGTCGGCACGAATGTTGGCGAACGGGGTGTAGCTGATGCCGATGGCGTCGGTCATCTGGCGGCGCCACTTGAGCTCCGTCACCGCGCGCGTCAGGTCGTGGTGTACGTTGATCCGCCCACCACCGGTATTGAAGTCGCCGTCGCGGGAAAGGCTCAGGACGTTCGAATTCCAGCGCAACTCGCCGCCGAGCACCGGCTCCGCGAATACATAGTTGTGGTCGATCACCGGGTGCACGAGCGCGTTCGACGTGTCGGAGTCGTCGGCGAAGGTCAGGCCGCCGAGGTGATAGAGGCGGATGCTCGTGTAATTGCGCTCGGAAATGCCCTCGAGAAACGCCTCGTTGATGCGGTCCGTCAGCAGCACACTGTCGAGCTTGTAGAAGCGGCGGAAGGTATCGTCGCTCTCGAGCGTCGCGTCCCAGCCGAGATGCCACCAGCTTCCGAGCGAGAACTTGCCTCGTGTCTGGATCGAGCCGCGCCAGCCCTCGAGATCCGCCCGGTTGTTCGTGGTGGACGGCAGCGAGCTGATGTCCTGGTCGATCGCTGCGAACTTGACCGTGTACGAGCCCGTGGCGAGGCGGTGGCGCCACTCGCCTTGCCACATCACGCCCTGCTTGGCCGAGTACATCGGATGGAACAGGAAGTCGAAGCTCGGCGACAGCGCGAAATAATACGGCACCTCGGTGTAGAAGCCGAGGCTGCTGCTCGAAACACCAAAGCTTGGCGGAAGCAGACCGGTCTTGCGCTTCACCGAAGGATCGGCGTGCTCGAAATAGGGCAGGTAAAGGATCGGCTGGCCGAACAGCTCGAACTGCGCGTCCTGATAGGTGACGGTCGCCGCCCCCTGATCGTGGATGACGCGGTTCGCGCTGATGCACCAGAGCGGCGGCATGCCGCCCTCGCTCTTGCACGGGGTGAACTTGCCGTTGACGAACTCGGTGACGTTGCCCTCGCGGCGAATGGCACGCTCGGCGGCGATGCGCGTGTCGTCGCGCGCGACGACGCTCAACGACTGCACGAAGCCGTCGCGGAAGTCATCGGTCAGCGTGTAGCGGTCGGCACGGATGATGTTGCCGTTCGGCTCCTTGAGCACGACGTTGCCCACGGCCGTCAACGTCTGCGCGGACTGGTCGTAGATCACCTCGTCGGCGGTCAGCACGTAGTCCGAATAGTTGATCTCGACATTGCCCCGCGCGGTCACGCTGGTGCCGGCGTTGTCGTAGACCAGTTGATCGCCCTGGAGATAGAGGGGCTGGGTCTTGTCCGGCGCCTTGAGCTTGCCGAACATGCCACCCTTGGCGGCGGGGAACGCCTTCTTCGACGTCGCCACGTCCTCTGTGGGATTGTACGTCTTCGCGCCCGCCGCGAGGGCGCCCGGAGCGGCGCCACCGAACGAAAAGGCGATGAGGGCAAGGACGGCGGCGGCGAGGCGGCCAAGCGAGGCATTCGCCGCGGCTCGCGGCATGGCCGGCGTCCGCGCATAAAGCGTCGCGGCCGCAGCCCGAGCCCCCGCACGCTCGTTCGAGCGCTCAAGGTCCCTACCGCGGTCTTCGCAA
>CALMPK010000013.1 GCA_937873575.1 uncultured Hyphomicrobiaceae bacterium | reverse complement strand
TCTGCGCCTGCACCGACATGTCGAGCGCCGAGGTCGGCTCGTCCAGCACCACGAATTTCGGCTCCAGCGCCATGGCGCGGGCGATGGCGATGCGCTGGCGCTGGCCGCCGGAGAATTCGTGCGGATAGCGGTCCTGCGCGTCACGGTCGAGGCCGACTTCTTCGAGCGCATCGCCGACACGGAGGCGGCGCTCGTCGTAGCTGAGTTCCGGGCGCTGGATGACGAGCCCTTCCTCGATGATCTGGCCGACCGAGAGGCGTGGCGACAGCGATCCATAGGGGTCCTGGAAGACGACCTGCATCTCCTTGCGCAGCGGTCGCATCTCGCGTGCACCGAGCAGATCGATGCGCGTGCCATTGTAGGTGATGGGCCCGTTGGACGAGAGCAGCCGCAGCAGCGCGAGCCCGAGCGTCGTCTTGCCTGAGCCCGACTCGCCGACGACGCCGAGCGTCTGGCCGGCGCGAAGTGTCAGCGACACGCCGTCGACCGCCTTGACGTGATCGACGGTTCGCTTGAGAAGCCCCTTCCGAATTGGAAACCAGACCTTGAGGTCGCTGGTCTCGAGCACCGCGGGGCGTGTGTCGTCGGCTTTCGGCGGAGTGCCCTTTGGCTCGGCGTTGACGAGGTGGCGCGTGTAGGGATGCTGCGGGTTGGTGAAGACGGTCTCCATCGGTCCGTCCTCGACGATGCGCCCAGACTTCATCACGTAGACGCGCTCGGCCATTTTGCGCACGATGCCGAGATCGTGGGTGATGAGCAGCATCGCCATGCCCATCTCGCGCTGCAGCTCCTTCAGCAGCTCGAGAATCTGCGCCTGGATGGTGACGTCGAGTGCGGTGGTCGGCTCGTCGGCGATCAGAAGGTCGGGCTCGTTGGCGAGCGCCATGGCGATCATGACGCGCTGGCGCTGGCCGCCCGAAAGCTCGTGTGGGAATGCGCCGAGCCGCTTTTCAGGATCGCGGATGCCGACCTTGGCCAGCAATTCGAGCACGCGGCGGCGCACCGTTTCGTCATCCAGGCCGCGATGCAGCTTCAACACCTCGCCGACCTGCTGATCGATGGTCTGGAGCGGGTTGAGCGATGTCATCGGCTCCTGGAAGATGATCGAGATGCGGTCGCCGCGCACCTTGCGCATCTCGCCTTCCGGCACGCGCAGCAGGTTCATGCCGTCGAAATAGATTTCGCCCGATGGGTGCGACGCGGCAGGGTAGGGCAGCAGCCGCAGGATGGAGAGGGCCGAGACGGTCTTGCCCGAGCCCGACTCGCCGACGAGCGCCACCGTTTCGCCCCGGCCGATGCGGAACGAGACGCGATCGACGGCGAGCGTGCGGCGCTCGCCGCGCCCGAACGCGACCGAGAGGTTGCGGGCCTGAATCAGCGTTTCCATCACGCGCGTCATCGCAGCCCCTATCGATATGTTTTGCGCGGGTCGAGCGCATCGCGCACGGCTTCGCCGACGAAGATCAGCAGCGACAGCATGACGGCGACGGTGAAGAAGCCCGTGAGACCGAGCCACGGCGCCTCGAGATGCTTCTTGCCCTGCAGCAGCAGTTCGCCGAGCGAGGGCGAGCCGGGCGGCAATCCAAGCCCGAGGAAGTCGAGCGCCGTCAGCGCGGATATGGAACCCGACAGCAGGAAGGGCAGGAACGTGAGTGTCGCCACCATCGCGTTCGGCAGCAAGTGCTTGCGCATGATCTTGGAGTCGGTGAGGCCGAGCGCGCGCGCGGCCTTCACGTACTCGAAATTGCGCGCACGAAGAAACTCGGCGCGGACGACGCCGACGAGCGCGGTCCACGAGAACAGCAGAAGTACGGCGAGCAGCGTCCAGAAGCCCGGCACCAGCACCGACGAGATGATGAGGAGCACGTAGAGCGACGGGATCGCCGACCAGATTTCGAGGAACCGCTGCATGTAGAGATCGGTCCGTCCACCGAAGTAGCCCTGCACGGCGCCCGCCGCGACGCCGACGATGGAGGAAAAGATCGTCAGCAGCAGGCCGAACAGAACGGAGATGCGGAACCCGTAGATGATGCGGGCGACGACGTCGCGGCCCTGGTTGTCGAGGCCGAGCCAGTTGGTGTTCCCGAGTGCCTTATAGCGCGCGACCTGTTCGGCTGGCGCATCGCACAGCGGCGCGTTCGATGCCCAGGGCGGCGGCGCCGGGTAACCGAGGCAGAGCCCGTCCGCACCCTTGCGGCGCGGATAGTCCTTGTTGATGGTGTCGTAGGAGTAGCGGATCGGCGGCCAGATCATCCAGCCGTTCGAATTGATCTCGTCGAGGATCACCGGGTCCTTGTAGTCGGTGATGGCGAGAAAGCCGCCGAACTTCGATTCGGGATACTCGACCAGGACCGGCGACAGGAACTCGCCCTTGTAGCGGACGAGGATCGGCTTGTCGTTGGCGATGAAATCCGCGAACAGCGAGACGAGGAACAGCGCGAGGAAAATCCAGAAGCTCCAGAAGCCGCGGCGATTGGCCTTGAAGTTCTCCCAGCGTCTCTGGTTCACGGGCGAGAAATGGAAACGCGACGGACGCCCTGCCGGCGGGAGCGGCCGGTTGGTCGCCAAAGTATCTTCAGCGTCGCGCGTGGCCTCAGCGTCCATGCCTCAGACCTCCCGGCTCTCGAAGTCGATGCGCGGATCGACGAGTGTGTAGATGAAGTCCGTGACGATGTTCACCACGAGTCCGAGCAGGGCGAAGATGTAAAGGCTGGCGAAGACGACCGGGTAGTCGCGGTTGATGATGGATTCGAAGCTCAGCAGACCGAGACCGTCGAGCGAGAAGATCGTCTCGATCAGAAGGCTGCCGGAGAAGAAGGCCGAGATGAACTGGGCGGGGAAGCCGGCGATGATCAGCAGCATGGCGTTGCGGAACACGTGGCCATAGAGAACCTGACGTTCGGACAGGCCCTTGGCGCGCGCGGTGACGACATACTGTTTGCGGATCTCGTCGAGGAACGAGTTCTTGGTGAGGAACGCCATCGTCGTGAACGCGCCGAGCCCGAGCGCGATCAGCGGCAGCGTCAGGTGCCAGAAATAGTCTGCGATCTTGCCGACGAGCGAAAGCTGGTCCCAGTTGTCGGACGTGAGGCCGCGCGAGGGGAACCACTGGAAGAACGCCGAGCCCGCGAACACGACGAGCAGCAGGATCGCGACGAGGAAGCCCGGAACGGCATATCCGAGCACCAGCACGCCGCTGGTCCAGGTATCGAACGGCTCACCATCCTTGACGGCTTTGCGAATGCCGAGCGGGATCGAGATCAGGTAGGTGATGAGTGTCATCCAAAGGCCGAGTGAGATCGAGACCGGCAGCTTCTCCTTGATGAGCTCGAGCACCGAGACGTCGCGGAAGTAGCTCTTGCCGAAGTCGAACGTCAGGTAGTTCTTCATCATCAGGAAGAAGCGCTCGTGTGCCGGCTTGTCGAAGCCGAACTGCTTTTCGAGGCTCTTGATGAACTCCGGATCGAGGCCCTGCGCGCCGCGATACTTCGAACTCGCCGGATCGGCCGCGCCTTGCCCCGGCTGGTTCTGGCCTGATTGACCGGAGAACCCGTCACCGCCTCCGCCCGAGATGCGTTCGGTGGCGTTGACGCCCGTTCCTGTCAGCTCGGCGATGACCTTCTCGACGGGGCCGCCCGGTGCGAACTGCACGATGACGAAGCTGATCGCCATGATCCCGATCATCGTCGGGAGAATGAGCAGCAGGCGTTTGAGGAGATAGGCGCCCATCGGTTCACGTATCCATTGCTGTGCGGCCGGTCGCCCGGCATCGACGGATGGTCGGCGCGATGGCCCGACTCACGGCATCACGAGCTGCTTCGCCTTCCCCGGATCGTACCACCATGTGTCGATCACGCCGCGAGAATACTTGGGCTTCACGGCGGGACGCGAAAACTTGTTCCAGTAGGCGAGATTGTGTGCCGCCTTGTACCAATGCGGCACCCAGTAGTAGCCGGCGCGGAGGACGCGATCGGCGGCTCGCGCGGCGGCATCGAGATCGGCGCGCGTCTTTGCGCCCATGATGCGATCGATCAAGGCGTCGACGACCGGATCGGCGATGCCCGCGAGGTTGAAGGCGCCATCGGTGCGCGCGGCCTCGGAGCCCCAGAACGATTTGAGTTCCACGCCGGGCGTCAGTCGCATCGAGTAGCGTTGGGTGACCATGTCGAAATCGAACGACTTCACGCGCCGTTCGTATTGTGCCGGGTCCACGCGGCGCATCGAGGCATCGACGCCGATCGCCTTCAGGTTCTTCAGATATGGCGCGATGATCCGCTCGAAGCTCTCGGAG
>CALMPK010000012.1 GCA_937873575.1 uncultured Hyphomicrobiaceae bacterium | reverse complement strand
CTCGCCCTCGCGGCCGGGGCGCTCGCGGGCCCTGCTCTGGCCCACACCGGACACGGTTCGACGGGGCTGCACGAAGGGTTGGCACATCCGTTCGCTGGCCTCGACCATCTGCTGGCGATGGCGGCGGTCGGCGTATGGGCCGCGCTTCAGCCGGCGCGGAAGGCCTGGGCCGGCCCGGCCGTGTTCGTCGCCATGCTGGCAGCGGGTGCGCTGATCGGCATGGCCGACATCGACGTGCCGTTCGTGGAGCCTGGCATCGTGGCGTCTGTCGTGCTGTTCGGTGCGCTGATCGCGTCTGCGCCCGTGGTCTCCGTGCCGGCGGGCCTCGCCATGATCGGAGCGTTCGCGCTGCTGCACGGCCACGCTCACGGCACCGAGGCGGCCGGGGCGGTCGCTGGCTACATGGCGGGCTTCCTGGCGTCGAGCGCGGCGCTGCACCTCAGCGGCTATGTTGCCGGATCGATGCTCTCACGCATCCGCTTCGCGGTGCCGGTGGCAGGTCTGGCGATCGCGGCGGCGGGCGCCGTGCTGGCGGCAGGATAGGGGGCGGCCATGGATACCCAACCGATCGCCGCCGACAAGGCCCACGCGGCCCATCGTGAGGAAGCGGTCTATGTCTACGAGGCGCCGGTGCGGCTGTGGCACTGGGTCAACGCCTTCGCGATCCTGTCGCTGTGCATCACCGGCTATCTCATCGGCTCGCCGCTCCCCGCGGTCGGCGGCGAAGCTTCGAACAGCTTCCTGTTCGGCTGGATACGCTACATCCACTTCGCGTCGGGCTACATCCTGCTCGTCGGGTTCCTGCTGCGCGTGTACTGGGCCTTCGTCGGCAATTCGCACGCCCGGCAGGTGTTCGCGCCGCCGGTGTGGAAGGCGAGCTTCTGGCACGAGCTGCTGCACGAGGTGAAATGGTACGCGATGTTGGTCAAGGAGCCGATGAAGTACTCGGGGCACAATCCGCTGGCGACCCTCGTCATGCACGTGATGTTCGTTTGGGGCATCGTGTTCATGATCGTCACCGGCCTCGCGCTCTACGGCGAAGGCACCGGCATGGGCTCTTGGCAGCACACGCTGTTCTCAAGCTGGGTGATCCCGCTGTTCGGGCAGAGCCAGGACGTGCACACGTGGCATCATCTCGGCATGTGGCTGATCATCTGCTTCGCCATCATTCACATCTATGCGGCGGTGCGCGAGGACATCATGTCCCGTCAGTCGATCATCTCGTCGATGTTCTCGGGCTGGCGAACGTTCCGAGACGGCCGCGCGCCTGAGGACGGCCACGGATAGAGTGCTAGGGGCGCTCTGATGAATCGCCCCTAGCACTTCCATGTCGGCAGCACTCTGCAGCACCCTCTGACCTTATGGGACCGCATGGGGACCAGTGGTCGGATGGTGCTCTGGCCGCCGGCCCCTACTGGAACCGGCCCTTGCCACCTATCGGCGACCGCCGCGGTGCATGCCGGCCGCGGTGGTCCAGCAGGCCCCGTCTCGCTCTTCCTTCCCAGACTGCTTTTCTCTGAGACTGCGGGGCCCCGGCGGTCCCGCTTTTTCTTGTGTGGAAGCCACGTTCATGGAGACCGGAGCGCATCTGGCATCGCGGCGGCACCCAGCTTTCCGACTGCGGGCTTTGCGATTTGGCGGGCCGGGTGATCTGGCCTCGACTATGGTGGCAAGTTACTATCCATTTTGATGGTCAGTTCGGATGGATGCATACCATGCGATGTGCGAGCGGAAGGGAAAAAGTCAACAATTCCAAGTGCTCGGCTAGGGCTTCGGGTTGGCATGCGGGTTGCTTTTTAACGGTTAACGACAGCGCAAAAAGCGCTGCGACTGAGGAAACTGACGAGGAGGGGCGGCCATGACTGTGGCGTCGCCGACGGTGCTCATCCTGGGTATCGGCAAATTGCTTTGGGCCGACGAGGGCATCGGAGTCCGCGCCGTCGAGGACCTGCATCGCCGCTACGTTTTCCCGCGCAACGTCCGCCTCATGGATGGCGGTACGCAAGGCATCTACCTCGTCCAGCACATCCGCGAGGCCGACGTCCTCATCGTGTTCGACGCGGTCGATTACGGCCTCGTGCCCGGCACCATGAAGCTGGTCGAGGGCGAGGAGGTGCCGAAGTTCCTTGGCGCCAAGAAGATCTCGCTCCACCAGACCGGTTTTCAGGAAGTCCTGGCGCTGGCCGAGATGCTTGGCGACTACCCGCGCGATCTGCTGCTCATCGGCGTGCAGCCGGTCGAGCTCGAGGATTACGGCGGCAGCCTCCGCCCCGAGGTGAAGGCGCAGATCGGCCCCGCGATCGAGGCCGCGCTGGCCTTCCTTGCGTCGCGCGGTGTCGCTGCCGTGGCGCGTGCGACGCCGCTGCCGCCAGCCGAGACGATCTCCACGGCCGAGACGATCATGGATGGTTACGAGGCCGGCCGGCCCGACGAAGCCGAAGCGATGCGGACCGGCGACGCACGGGTTCTCGCCGACGGCCGTTGGCAAGGCCCCGACGACTTCGAGGCGGAGATCGGGCGGCTGCTTTCTGGTCCGGCGGGAGGCGCCTGATGTGCATTGGCACGCCCATGCAGGTGATCGAGGCCGAAGGCTTTACTGCCCGCTGCCGGTCCACCGACGGCGAGCACACCATTGATACGACGCTGGTCGGCACGCCGCCGCCGGGGGCCTGGCTGATGGTGTTCCTCGGCGCCGCACGCGAGGTGATGTCGGAGGAGGCGGCGCGCCACTCCATCGACGCGCTCGAGGCGCTGCGCCGCGCCATGAGCGGCGAGACCGGGTTCGACGATCTCTTCGCCGATCTCGTCGGCCGCGAGCCGGAGCTTCCCGCTCACCTGAAGACACCCACGACACCCCGCGTCCCATCCGCGTGAACCCGAGGAGCCTTCTCCATGCTCGCCCCGCCTGCCTTCTCGCCCTTGCTCTCGTCGATCATCTCGCGAACGGGATTTCCCGTGCTCGCCGCGGGCGACGTCGCGAGCTTCGCCGCGTCCCATGAGCATTCGGTGCTCTTCTTTGCGGGCGACGCCGAGCGCCTCGCCGAGAGTGACGATGTCGCCGTCGTCCTGCCCGAGCTGATCGCGGCGTTCCGCGGTCGCATCGCTGCCGCCGTCGTGCGCCGCGAGGACGAGCGTGTTCTCCAGCGCACCTATCGGTTTGCCGCGTTCCCTGCGCTCGTCTTCCTCCGTCGCGGCGCGTACCTCGGTGCCATCTCGCGCATCCGCGACTGGTCTGACTACCTCGAAGAGATCGCGGAGATCCTGACACACGAGCCGAGCGAGCCGCCGCCGTTCAAGCTCCCTGATCCCGTGGCGTCCGCCGCTCGCCAGCGCGATCCCGAGCTCGACCCCGATCACGATCATCCCGGCCACGACCATCGTTGATCCGGCTTCGACGAGAGCCGACGCAACAGAGGCAACGAGCCCATGTCCAGCACGTTCTTTTCCACGCCGATCGGTCCTGGCAGCCAGCCGGCCGACGATGACGGCGCCAGCCTCGCGTACATGGAAATGCCATCGGGCATGATGACCTACCGCGCGCCACTCTTGCCCGAGCCCGAGGAGGTTGCTGGCATCGGCGGCGGGCTCGCGGTGCTCGACAAGGTTCTGGCGTTGCTCGAGCGCCACGAGCGTGACGGGGCCGCGAACGTCGTCGATCTCCGCCATCTCGACGCGGAGAGCCTCAAGTTCGTCGATCAGGCCCTCGGCGAAGGCGAAGTCGCGGTGATAGGTGGCGCGACGGTACAGGCGCAGGAATCGGTCCTGGCCGGCGTGTGGCGTGTGCGCACGGCCGCGGCGGACGGTGTCCTCGCATCCGATGTCATCGAGGTAGCGGCCTTCCCCTCGACCGTTACGAGCATCGTCTTCGCTGGCGCGCGCGATAGGGTCGAGCTGCCGGAAACGTTCGGCCCCGGCGTTTTCAATGCGCCGCCGCTCTTTCCCGAAATCAACGATCGCATTGCCGGATCGGATGAGGCTCGCGATCCTCACGTCATCAACCTGTCGCTGCTGCCGCACACCGAGCAGGACCTTGCGTTGCTTGCCCAGCAACTCGGACAGGGCTGGCTCAAGGTTCTGTCGCGCGGCTATGGCAATTGCCGCGTTTCGAGCACGATGACGCGGAACGTCTGGTGGGTGCAGTTCTATAACTCGCAGGACGCGCTGATCCTCAATACCATCGAGATCACGCCGATCCCGGAAGTGGTGCGCGCGGCACCGGAGGACATGAGCGATTCCGCCGCCCGGCTGCGCGAGATCCTGGAGGTCTATCGATGAGTGACGCTCTCTTCGAATGCTCCTACGGCGGTGATGCGGCGAAGAGCGACGCGGCGGCGCGGCTCGAATGCAAGATCTGCTGGCACATCTACGATCCGGCAGTCGGCTGCGACTACTGGCAGATACCACCCGGCACGCCGTTCTCGTCACTTCCCGAGCACTGGAGCTGCCCCAATTGCGATGGCCGGCGGGAAGACTTCATGGTGGTCGAAGGCGATTGAGCAACCCGCAGGTGGAGCCGAGGCGCATGCCAGCCGAAACCGCGAGCGACATTTCAGGCCGTCTCGAGCGCTGCTTCAAGGCGATCGAGCGCGAGCGCATGGCGGGGATTCCCATCCTCAATCGTGCCATCGCTGTCGCGGCGGTCGGTACGCGTGTGTGGGGAGACGAATGGCTAAGCGTGCTCGTCACGCCGTGGTTCATGAGCATCGTCCTGATGCCGCGCATCGAAGATGGGGAGACGGATCGGCCCGTGGAAGTGGTGGCGCCGGTCGGAACAAAGCAGAGTGCCGCCTTCCCGTCGGGCCGCTTCGAGTTCATCTGCGGTCACGAGCCATCGCTCGGCGCCTATCGCATGTGCTCCCTGTTTTCGCCGATGTTGGAGTTCGCGGATCATGACGCGGCGGTTGCGACGGCCGCAGCAGCGCTGGAAGCCTTGCTTGCCGGTGACGATACGGACACAGCGGTCGACGACGCCGGCATGGCCATGATCTGGCGCGGCGAGAAGCCCGCCGCAGGGGCAGAGACCGAAGGCACCGTTGCATCGAACGTGAGTGAGGCGAAGGAGCCTGCCGGAGTGTCTGTGGCCTTGACCCGCCGCGGGTTCCTCGGTGGGCGAGCTTTGCCGCGGGAGGGCACATGACACCGCGGGCGAGCTTCGAGGGTCGCGTCGAAATCGAGTTGCGCCGCGGAGTGGAACCGGCGGTTGTGCGCCCGATCCCGCCGGGCGGTGGCCGCGGGC
>CALMPK010000011.1 GCA_937873575.1 uncultured Hyphomicrobiaceae bacterium | reverse complement strand
CTATCCGTCTCGCCGTCGTCGATCTGGAAGGCGTGGTGAGCGTGCTTCACGGTCGCGACCTTCAAGCCACGACGAGTGAACGCCCCGACGAGCCGCGTCGTCAGCGTCGTCTTGCCGGACTTCTTCCATCCCGCGATGCCGATGATCGGCACCGGATATCGAGACAATGTGCGGTTCAACTGGGGCCGCCTTCGCTTTTTTCTATGGCTTGATGGCTTGGGTACGTTCGGTCGAGATCGAGGTGCTCCGTGCTTCTATCGAATGCGTGAAACGCACCCTGACCTCACACGTGAGAGCACCATCCGACCAGTCGGAACCGAGCGAGGTTCTCATGGGTGGATGTAA
This sequence comes from uncultured Hyphomicrobiaceae bacterium, assembly GCA_937873575.1. Taxonomy (GTDB): domain Bacteria; phylum Pseudomonadota; class Alphaproteobacteria; order Rhizobiales; family Hyphomicrobiaceae; genus JAEUMD01. The sequence continues at coordinate 5,458 of CALMPK010000011.1, read as the reverse complement.
GCACCCCGTCCTCGAGTTCCAGAGCAACTCGATCCGACCGCTCATCGCCTCCGGATACGCTGCCCGTCCAGATATTGCTCTAATGCGCGAGACCTGCGGCCACAAGACGCCGCGCCTCGTCCAGTTCCTCCGGTGTGTTGGCGTTGAAGAACGGATCGACCTCCTCCCCGGCCAGCACGCGGCTCGGGAAATCGACCCCCAGCGTACCATGGCGGTCGGTCCACGCCAGGACCTTACGCACACCGTTGGTCAACGCCGCTTGCAGATCGTCTGCGAGATCGACCGGCCAAAGGCCGATGACCGGGTGAAAGTGCCCGCCCGAGCGGGCCATGGCGATCCTCTCGCCAGCAGGTGCGGCCTTGCGAGCGGCGGTGAGCCGGGCGACCAGGTCGCCGGGCAGGAACGGCGCGTCGGTCGAGACCGTGACGATGTCTCTCGCCGAAGGTGCGTTGGCCGCCGCCCACCGCATGCCGGCGAGGACGCCCGCCAGCGGCCCGACGAAACCGCCGAGGGTGTCGGGCACGACATCGAGGCCGAACGCGCGGAACCGCTCCGGATCGCCGTTGGCATTGATGACCAGTGCACCGACCTGCGGGCGCAGACATTCGGCGACGTGCAGGAGCATGGGGCGCGCGTCGAGCGCCAGCAGCCCCTTGTCGCCACCACCGGGTACCCCATCGAACATACGGCGGGACTGCCCGCCGGCGAGCAACACGCCAACCGGCAGCGTTTCACCCGACTGCTTTGGCTCATTCATCAGATTTGCCCTTGCCTTCGGAACTGGCCCTCGGAACTGGCAGCGGCCGCCCGCCCGGCGGTTACATCGGCCTCGTAGTCGTCGAGCGCAGCTTGCTCCTCGAGCCTGACGACCGCCCCACACGCGGCCCCGATGCAGCCCGCCGACTCGTGACCGATGTGCGCGGCCCCGTTCACAATCGTCGCCCGTTCGGTCTGCCCGCCCGTGGAATCGGCCTCACGCTCGGACGCTGCCATGCTGGTTTGATCCTCCTCGCGGGTGCTCGACTGGGAGAGGCGCCACGACTGGGGCGACAAGGCCATGGCTTAGCGGTCCTCCGTGCCGGTAAGACCTCGCCCCGAGACGCCCTATTCACGCTGTAGCGTGCCGTAGCGTGCGAAAGATCGTCAAGGAAGCATGCCGCACCGTGCCTGACCGCTAACGAAGCACTGCCGGCTGCTCCGCGCGTCGCAGGTCGATTGCCGTGGATCAGGGGCGCCGGGATCGGATCGATGTGCAGCGCGCGACCCGGGCCGGGCTCCGCGCTCAAGGCTCGAACGAGCCGCCCGCGCTCGCCGAAAGGCCCGAAGTGCCGCGCATGCCCTCGGAATGGGACGCTGCGATGAAGCTTTCGATGAGCGTGACGAGCCGCGCGGGCATCGGCACCCGGTCAACCCAATCGAGCACCGGATCGCCCTTGGAGCGGGCCTCGAACGGCGAAGCCGTCACCTGCCGCACGGCCACCGGCTTCTCAGGTCCATGCGGATCGTGGCGCAGGACAACGTAAACCGACGGCTCGCCATTGGCGAGGTTCACCCGGTAGGACATCGCTTCCTCGTGCTGAAGCACGAGTTGCTCCGTCGTCGCCATCAGGTCCCGGGCCGTCGCGGTCGGATGGTTGTGCCAGTCCGTCTTCTCGACCGGGTCCAGCACGACCCTCACTGTGCGCCAGCGGAAATCCTCCCAAGGGCGGCTCCCGGCTTCCCTCATCACGACGACGCCGAGCGGTACAGTCAATTTGACCGTCATTGAGCACCTTGCGAAAGGATCACGGCTTTCCACTAAAGTTTATACTAGACCAAAGGTCGGCCTCAACCCCTCAAATTTGTTGGACTTCCTCGCGCCGGGTGCGGATGGCGCCATCGCGGCGAGCATGGATTTTGCGGAACCTTTTACCCGTAGACCGCAGCGCAGCGAAAACTCGCTTCGTCGCCGCCACGGGATACGAACCGGGCGTGCGATCGGCGTGGCGTGCTCCTGAAGGCGCAAGGCGGCCAGCGACGGGCAAAAGCCGCCAACGCGCGAGCAGGCCGGACAAAATTCCGGACCAACGGGCGGTGAGCGCGAGCGCAACGACGAACGCCGCCGCCGCGGCCTCTCCGAGTGTGGCGGTGACCTCGGCTCTTGTCGGCGTCGCACCATCGGCGACCACGCCCCCCCTCGCCCCGCCCCCGCGCGGGCGTTGGCCGTACTCCTCACCAGGCCCGCCGTCTCGGCGCTCCGACCGCGCTGCCGGCGGCGACGTTCGAACTCCGAGGCGACTGCGACCGATGACGGTCTTTTTGATGCTGGGGGGATAGAGCCCGGCACGTTCGAGACGGACGTCGGCCCTGGCTGGCCAGCAGGTTGCCAGCAGCGCCCCCGCGACGCCAAGTGCCACTGCCGCCGGAATTCCACCGCTGAACGCCGCTGGCCAATACGATTTGAACACCGTTCCCTCTGCGGCCCGGCCGCGCTCGCAATTGGACTGAGAATATGCTCCGAGCGATGCTTATCCACGGTTTCATGGCCCCACAGTATTGGCAACCATGCGCGACAAGTCGTCGACATGGTTGACGGGCCACTATCGCGGCACCCGCTAGGCTACACAGCGACCGGTTTCGGCTGCCGCTGTCCTCAAAAATCCACATCCGGCGGAAATGCTTCCTTGAACGCTGGTAACGTCGGCCGGCCGAATTAAACTCCCTCGACAGCCCCGGCGAATTCCGGCGAAATTGGGGCATGTGATTCGCATCGGGGGCAACGAGCGCGAATCGCTGGATGGGCAAAATTATCAAAGATCTCGCGGGGATTTTCGGGATGGCTTGGACGACGTCCGCCGGCCCACGGGGAGACTTTGCGCAGTCGGCCTGGGCAGCCGCGCGCATCAACCTCCGGGCGCTTTCGGCACTCACAAGCCCGCTGCCTCAAGGGCGGACCTTGGCGCTCGGCACCGTTGTCGGCGGCCATTTCGCCACGCTCACGGCCGTGGCGCCCCTCATAGGTGAAGAACCGGCACTGGTGGTGCTGACGCTCTTCGGCAGCATCGCCGTTGCGGTCGCCGTCGTCGTATTGGGCCGCACGCCAGCGGTGCGCGAGACAGACATGGGCAGGGCTCTGCCGAGCGAAGCTTGTAGCCAGCCAGACGTGGGCCTCGCCCCGGCGACGCCCCACTCCGTCGCGGCCGCCGAGGCCGGTGTTTCCATCGCCGTCGCGGCAACCGCTTCGGCAACGCACGTCCCCCAGCCCACTGGCGCTTCCACGCCGTCCGTGAAACGCGCCGCCGCCGCCAGCGTCTCCCGCGCCACGCACAACGACCTCATGGCGCGCGTCAGCCACGAGCTACGCACCCCCCTCAATGCCGTGGTGGGCTTCTCCGACCTGATGGGGCATGAGATGTTCGGCCCGCTCGGCCATCCCCGCTACGAAGAATACGTCGGGTATATCCGCGAGAGCGGGCGCAAGCTGCTCAAGTCAACCGAGGACACGCTGGCGATCACGTCGCTGCTCACCGACGTCGAGAACAGCCCGAAGATCGAGGAAGTAGCGCTCGCCTCTCTCGCCCGCGACGCGCGCCAGATCATCGCCACCGAGACCCGTCAGCGCGACGTGCGGATCGTGTTCGAGATCGACCCTGACGTCTCGGTACTGGCGCATCGCCGCGCGCTGCGTCAAATCCTCGTCAACCTCATGTCCGAAGGCCTCGTCCGGGCCGAGGCTTCCGGCGAGATCACGATGGCTGCGGACGTTACCGACGACCGGGTGCTCGTTCGTGTGGCGGTGACGGATGCCAACGCAGGCGGCGCCAGAGTGGATCAGGCGTCGCTTCCCATCTGCATCGCGCGAACCCTCGTCGAACTGTCGGGTGGGCGTTTACTCGAAAGCCAGGACGAGGCGGGACGCTGGCAGGTATCGACGCTGCTCGAACGCGCCGCGCAGCCCGACTTCTTCATTTCGCCGCGCCGCGACATGCCCGCTGCGGCACACCTCAACTGAATGCGTTCACTGGCGGACGGCACCGCATTCTGAAGCGACTGAGCGCCCGAACGGATCTCGACGCCCGCTTTTCAGCGGCCGAGAGCACCATCGCATTTCGATGCAACTGCGCTGGCGATCCGTCACCGGCGTGCACAATCCTCGGAACCGATCGCGACCCTCCGATGAGGGGGCGATTCACGATTCAGATGAGCGCGCTCCGCGCTGCCATCTCAACCGATCGCGACCCTTCGAACATCACATGTCCTCGCGATCGCCGCGATCGCGGAACCGCCCCCGGCGGCGATCAAGCAGGTTCAAGAACGTCTTCCGCTCTTCCACCGTCATGCGCGACAAGAGATCGACGAACCGTTCTGCCGCGGCGCGCCCGGCTTCCATCTTGGCAGCACCCACGGCGATGACCGCGGCGGTGACCGCCGCACGATCGAACGGTTCCTTGAGGATCACCTCGCGCGCCGCCGCGCGCAGGGCCCGCGAGGTCTCGCGACTCTCGTGTATGCCGGCGCGGAGCGCCTCGAGGTCCTTGCGCAACTCGTTGCGCCGCTCAGCAGGCAGCGAGCGCATGAACTCAGAGTGCGGCCCCTTGAAGTCGTGTCTGCCGCCATGATGCAGCCTCGCTCCGACGAAGAGGCCGATCAGCAGCATATTGACGACGAGGGATGCGCCGAGGCCGACGAACAGCCACCGCCGCGACTTGGGCGCCGGAGCCTGCGGAGCAGTGTCAGGGCTCATAGAAGCTCCTCCTCGATGAGGTCGTTATCCCCGAAACCAAAGACCATGTCGGGCAGCTCGGTGGTATCCCGGGCATCGGCCGTCTCGACGGTCGCCGTTTGCAGGCCCGGATAGAGGTCGCTGGTCTGCCAGCCGGCAAAGATGCCGAGCATCAGTGCCGCTGCGAGCAGGGACGCGGCTGTGGCAACCCGGCCAAAGCTTCCGAACGCCCGCGGACGCGACAACGGCCTCACCGCACGCGGCGGCGGCGCCAGGTTGCTTGCCTGCGGCTGTTGTGGCCGCACCAACCGCGGCTGCGATGCAGCACGGGCGACGATGCTCTCCGCGAGCGCCGCCTGGCGCGCGCCAGATACCGCCGGCGCCATATCGAGCAGGCGATCGAGCGCCGCGGCCTCGTCCATCAAGCGCCGCGCTTCGCGGCTTTCCGCGACAATCCGCGCGAGGCGCAACCGGTCAGTCGCCGGCCAGCGGTCGCGATCAGCGCCGTGGATGTCCAGGATGTGCGGGAGAAGCTCCAGATCCTGCTGGTCCTTCGTCGACCCGGTCATGGCTCGTATCCGATCCCTAGACGTCCTCATCCGTGCCGACCAGCTCCCGCCAGTCGCTGGCGAGGGCAACCCTCAATGCGCGCCGCGCGCGGGCAAGCAGCGATTCGACCGCCTCGTCGCTGATCCCCATCTCCGCTGCAACCTCGATCTGGCTCAAGCCCTCGAAGTGGAAGAGCGTGAGTGCCAG
>CALMPK010000010.1 GCA_937873575.1 uncultured Hyphomicrobiaceae bacterium | reverse complement strand
TGAGGGGGCCTGCGGCTGCGGGAGCTGAACGCCGTCATCAACGCCGCACGCATTGCTGAACGGCGCTTGGGAGCTATCGCCTTCGATGGCCTCGCATGCGCGATCCATCGAAGGCGTCGATCGCATTGCCGATCGTGGGCCATGGTGCGAACACGCTTTCGATGGAAGCACAAGGCGCTTCCACCTCAACCGACCGCGCTCTGGGAGGCGCATCTTGGTGGCTGGAGAGTGGCTCCTTACGCGGCCTTGCCGCCAGCCTGTCCCTCTTGGCGCCCATAGAACGTCTCGCCGCGGGCGGCCACGTCGCGCAGCAGCGCGGGCGGCGTGTAGCGCTCGCCGAAGCGGGCTTCGAGGCGGTCGCAGTGGCGCATGAACCGATCCGGCCCGAGAGTGTCGATGTAGGAGATCGGTCCGCCAGACCAAGGCGCGAAGCCCCAGCCGAAGATTGCGCCGACGTCGGCTTCACGCACGTCCGAGATCACGCCGTCGGCGAGCGCACGCACGGCTTCCACCGCCTGCACGGTGAGGAAACGCAGCTTCAGCTCCTCGACATCGGGCTGCTCGGCGGCGAGCGGGAATATCTCTGCGAGCCCCGGCCACAGCCGCTTCTTGCCCTTGCCCTTCTCGGGATAGTCGTAGAACCCTTTCGAGGCCTTGCGGCCGAGGCGGCCGAGGCGCGTCACCATGTCTTCGATGCGCGCTTCCGCCGGGTGCTCCTTGTAGGCGGCGCCGAGTGCGGCCTTGGTGGTCTTCGCGATCTTGACGCCCAGGTCGAGCGCCGTCTCGTCGTTCAAGGCGAGCGGGCCGACGGGCATGCCGATCATGCGCGCCGCGTTCTCGATCAGCGCCGGCTTCACGCCTTCGCTGAGCATGTAGTGCGCCTCCTCGATGTATCGGAGCACGCAGCGGTTGGCATAGAAGAAGCGCGCGTCCTTCACGACGATCGGCGTCTTGCGGATCTGGCGGACGAAATCCAGCGCCTTGGCGAGCGCTTCATCACCCGTCTTGCGCCCGGTGATGATCTCGACGAGCGGCATCTTCTCCACGGGCGAGAAGAAATGGATGCCGATGAACCGCTCCGGACGCTTCGAGCGTTCGGCGAGGTCGGAAATCGGAATGGTCGAGGTGTTGGAAGCGAACACCGCCGTCTCGGGCAGGTGGCGTTCGGCGGCCTCGATCACCTGACGCTTGACGTCGGGGTGCTCGAATACGGCCTCGACGACGAGATCGGCGCTGGCGAGCTGCGCGTAATCCGCGGTGGTCGTGATGCGCGCGAGCTGGGCCTTCGCGGCTTCCTCCGTCATGCGGCCCTTGGCGACGCGGGCGAAGGCTTCCTTCTCGGCATGCGCCTTGGCCTTGGCGGCTGCCTCCTCCGTCTGGTCGAGCACGACGACCTCGATGCCGGCACCCGCCGCGACGTTGGCGATGCCGGCCCCCATGAAGCCGCCGCCGCCGAGCACGCCGAGCTTCTTGATGCTCATGTCGGCAACGCCGGCCGGGCGGTGCGCGCCCTTCTCCAGAGCCTGCTTCGACGCGAACAGCGAGCGGATCATGTTGCGGGACTGCGGCCCGAGGACGAGCTTGGTGAAATACCCGGTCTCGATCCTGAGTGCGGTATCGAAGGGCACCTGCACGCCTTCGTAGACCGCGGCGAGGATGGCTTTCGGTGCCTCGTAGAGTCCGTAGGAGTTCTTGCGGATCTGCGCGCCGCCGCCCATGAACACGGGGAATCCCGTCGGCGTCTGCGGGCCTCCACCCGGCAGCTTGTACTTCGCCTGGTCCCAGGCTGGCGCGAACGCAGGCACGGCCTTCTTGTCACCGGCCGCGCGCGCCGCCGCGACCCGTTCGGCCTCGGCGATGTTGGCGCGCACCCACGTCTTCGCGATCTCGACGATGTCGCCCGGCGCCACGACTTGATGCACGATGCCGAGCTTCAGCGCCTCCGCCGGGCCGAGCGAGCGGCCTTCGAGCAGCAAGGGCGCCGCCGCCATCACACCGACCATGCGCGTCACGCGCTGCGTGCCGCCGGCTCCGGGCATCAGCCCGAGCTTGACCTCGGGCAGCCCGAGCTGCGCCTTGTCGTTCGCTGCCATCACGCGATGGTGCGTGGCGAGCACCACTTCGAGGCCGCCGCCGAGGGCCGTTCCCGGAATCGCCGATGCGACGGGCTTGCCGCACGCCTCGAGGCGGCGGAGCATGGTCTGCAGGGACATCGTCCAGCCGAAGATCTGCTTCGCCGCTTCGACGGGTGGCAGCCCCGCGACCTTCGCCGACCAGCCGCCGAGCATGGCGAGATCGGCGCCGGCGATGAAATCGCGCTTGGCCGAGGTGACGACGCAGCCCTTGATCGCGGGCGACGCGATCACCTCTTCGACCGCCGCGCCGTAGTCACGGATCGACTCTTCGGAGAGCACGTTCATGGATCGGCCGGGCATGTCCCAGGTGAGCAGCGCGATGCCGTCGGCGTCGACGGAGAGAGTGACGTTCTTCATGGCGAAGGAACCCTTGCGAGTGCTTCCGGATGTGAGGGAGGCGGCGGACGTTAGGGCGCGAGCGTCTAGACGCGCTCGATGACGGTGGCAGTGCCCATGCCGGCGCCGATGCAGAGCGTGACCAGCGCCGTCGAAAGATCGCGGCGCTCGAGTTCGTCGAGAACGGTGCCGAGGATCATGGCGCCCGTGGCCCCGAGCGGGTGACCCATGGCGATGGCGCCGCCGCAGACGTTGATCCGGTCGTGGGGGATCGAGAAGGCCTGCATGTAGCGCAGCACGACGCTGGCGAAGGCCTCGTTGAGCTCGAAAAGGTCGATGTCGGAGGTCTTCATGCCGGCGCGGGCCAGCAACTTCGTAGTGACGTCCACCGGCCCCGTTAGCATCAGCGCGGGCTCCGAGCCGATGGATGTGAAGGCGCGGATACGCGCACGCGGCTTCAGCCCCTGCGCAGCGCCGGCCTCCTTGGAGCCGAGCAGGATCGCGGCCGCGCCGTCGACGATGCCCGACGAGTTGCCGGCATGATGGACGTGCTCGACGTCCTCGAGCTCAGGGTGGGCCTGCACGGCGACGGCGTCGAAACCGTACTCCGCTCCCATCTGCACGAACGCGGGTTTCAGCGCGCCGAGGCTCTGCATCGTCGTCTCGCCGCGCACCGTCTCGTCGCGGTCGAGCAGCGTGATGCCGTTCATGTCGCGGACCGGAATGACCGAGCGCGCGAAGCGCCCCTCTGCCCACGACTGGGCCGATCGGCGCTGGCTCTCGACCGCGTAGGCGTCGCAGTCGTCGCGGGTGAAGCCGAACTTGGTGGCGATGAGGTCGGCGGAAACGCCCTGCGGCATGAAATAGGACGGGATCGACAACGTCGGATCGACCGGCCACGCGCCGCCGTCCGAAAGCATCGGCACGCGCGACATGCTCTCGACGCCGCCCGCGATCACCATGTCGGCGGCGCCGGCGGCGATCTGGCCGGCCGCCATGTTCACCGCCTCGAGGCCCGAGGCGCAGAAGCGATTGATCTGCACGCCCGCGGTCTGATCGCCGAAGCCCGCGCCAAAAACGCTGGCGCGCGCGATGTTCATACCTTGCTCGCCGACCGGCATGACGCAGCCGAGGATGACGTCGTCGACCTTGCGGGTATCGAGGCCATTGCGGTCGCGCAGGGCCGCCAGCGTCTGGCTCGCCAGCGATGCGGAGGTGACTTGGTGCAGGCTGCCATCGGACCTGCCTTTGCCGCGCGGCGTCCTCACCGCGTCGAATACGTACGCGCCTGCCATCGGTCTCTTTCCTCCCTCAGCCCTGGATGCATCGCGAGCGATGCTCCGGGTCGATTTTCTTGACTGCCATTCATTGCACGGCGAAATGCCTGCCGCGCAAGAACCGACTGCGGCTGGCCCGGCCGAACGCCAGATACGAGGCGCCGAAGGCCAGGGTGGCGATGGCGCCCGACGCCGCCGAGTGTTCGCGTCGGTGCGCGCCGGCCCCGTCAGTTCATTTCGCTCCTGTGCCGGGTCCTCGCCACCGCTATTGGAATTCGCCACGCCGTTGCGACAGCGCTACCGCATCTGGAGGACGCTATCGGCCGGAAAAAGCCGCCCCCCCCCCAATCCGAGTGTGACACTAAACCAAATTGACGTTGACGTAAACGTCATGTTTTGGCGCGTGCCTGACAACCTTGTCATGGGGGCGTCGCATACACCGCGTTTCAATCGGCGCCGGACGGTTGCACACTGCGCCAAGCACGCCGACATCTGTCGAACAGGGATCTGCTGCACGGGCGTCCGTCGTAGTGACACCCGTCGAGACGAGGCCGGGGGTTGTCGCGGCAAGATGGGCCGGCGCTTGGTGCCACGCGTCCCCGCGCAGTGATGCCACTGCAGGCGGAGCGCTGGAAGGTCGAGAAGGACGCAATGACAACGTTGCCGAGACAGGTGGGTGTAATCGTCGTCGGGCATGGTGAACGCGGGCGCGACTTCTCCAACGCCATCCTTCGTGGTCACGCCAAGGCGGTCGGCGCCGCGCTGCCGGGGACGCCGGTTTCTGCCGGCGTGTTGAGTGGCCTGCCGACCATCGAAGCGGCGCTCGCAACGGTCGCGAACAGCGGCGCGCACCGCATCCTGGTCTATCCGTATTTCATGGCGGCCGGGTTCTTCGTCGGAACCAAGATACCCAAGCGCATTGCCAACGCGGGGTATGCCGGTCGCTGCCGTGTGCTCGCGCCACTCGGCGCGGACCCGGGATTGCCGGCGCTCGTGATGCGCAAGGCGGTTGCCGTGGCCGAGTCCGAGCTCGGTCACGCACCGCGTTCCTGCCGCCTGCTGCTGGTCGGACACGGCTCGAAGGTGTCGCGAGCCTCGGCCGAAGCGACCGAGGCGGTCGGTGCGGAGTTGAGGGCGATGTCACGATTTGCCACGGTGGTGACGGCTTATCTCGAAGAGGCACCGTTCCTGGACGAGGTCATTCCAGCGGATGCGACGCCGACGGTGATCGTCGGCTTTTTCAACGGCGACGGACTGCACGCCGGCGAGGATGTTCCCGAGGCCATGGCGGCGGCAGTCGGGCCCGTCGCCTACACCGGCGCTATCGGCGCGATGCCCGAAGTCGCGGGGCTCATCGCCAATGCGGTCGAGATTGCCGTGGCGGAGTTCAACAGACAGCTCACCGGCGCGGGATGAGCGCGACGCGAGGCGCGGTGCATCGCGCTTGTCAGCGGGCCGCGTTGAGGCGGTCGAAACCGGCGGCGAGATCGCGCTTCAGGTCCTCGACGGCCTCGAGTCCGATGTGGATTCGTAGCGCCGGCCCCGGCTCGCTCCATGTCGTCGCCGAGCGGTAGCTGCGCGGATCGAACGGCAGGATCAGGCTTTCGTAGCCACCCCAGGAAAAGCCCATTCCGAACAGCTCGAGGTGATCGACAAATGCGGCGAGCGCAGCCTCCGGCACGGGCTTCAATGTGAACGCGAACAGGCCCGACGCGCCGTTGAAGTCACGCTTCCAGATCGCGTGCCCCGGATGGTTCGGCAGCGCCGGGTGGATGACGCGCGCGACCTCCGGGCGCTGGGCGAGCCACTCGCCGATTTCGATGCCGGAGGCGTGGTGGCGGCGCAGGCGCACGTCGAGGGTGCGCAGGCCGCGCAGGCCGAGGTAGGTTTCCTCCGATCCCGGGCAGAGGCCGAACGCCTCCTTCACGCGGTCGAGGTGGGGTGCGGCGCGCTCGTTGCCCGAGATGATGCCCAGCATCGCGTCGGCATGACCGACGATGTACTTCGTCGCCGCCTGGATCGAGACATCGACTCCGTGTGCGAGCGGCTTGAAGAGCAGCGGGCTCGCCCAGGTGTTGTCCATCAGGAGCCAGATGCCCTTTTCGCGCGTCACTTCGGCGATCGCCGGGATGTCCTGCATCTCGAACGTCTGCGAGCCCGGGCTCTCGGTGAACACCAGCCGCGTATCGGCGCGGATCAAGGCGGCGATGCCGGCGCCGATCAGAGGATCGTAATAGATCGTCTCGACGCCCATACTCTTCAGCGTGGTGTCGCAGAACTTGCGTGTCGGCTGGTAGACGGTATCGACCATCAGGATGCTGTCGCCCGCGCGAACGAAGGCGAGCAGAGCCGCCGTCACGGCCTATAGGCCCGAGCAGGTGAGCACGCTCGCCGCCGCTCCGTCGAGCGCGGCGAGGGCGTCGGTCAGCGCGACAGTGGTCGGTGTAGCCCGTCGTCCGTAGGTGTAGGGCTGCGAGCGTGCCTTGAGGGCCGCGAGCGTCGGAAACAACACCGTCGATCCGCGGAACACGGGCGGATTGACGAAGCCCGCGTTGGCGTGGGGATCGCGTCCGAGATGCACGGCGCCCGTCGCATCTTCGAATTTGCTTTTCGTCGTCATCTGATCCTCGGGGGGCTGCACGCCGATGCCGTGGAAGGGCGCCTGTGACGCATATCCGCGCCGGGGTCAAGGGCTTGACCGCCGCTTCCGGACCGGCCAAGTCTGCGCGCGAGACAACCGGCCATCGTCAGCCCTGATTAACACGATTGCGGGCAGCACCACTGTCCGACGACGTTCGGGCCTTTGCGCCCGACGTTCCAAGCCGCTCGATCGACGAGACATTGCAAGTGCCACTAGCTTCGACAGCGTCAGGTTCTTCGACTGCACACCGCGCAGCCCAGGACCGGGCCGTGAAATCCTCAGTGCTCGAAGGTTTGATTTCTCCGCGGGCGCTGCGCCATGTCGTGGTGCTGATGCTGGCGCTTGCCGTGGGGGCGCATGTTTGTGCCGGGCCGGCCTCGTCGGCGACGCTCGAAAGCGTCAAGGCCCGCAACCAACTTGTCTGCGCCATCAGCGACGAGGTGCCCGGCTTCGCAGTGCAGAAGAAGCCGGAGGTCTGGGCCGGTTTCGACGTCGAGTTCTGCCGCGCCGTCGCAGCGGCGGTGCTCGGTGATGCGAGCCTTGTCGCCCTGCGTCCCCTCGGCAGTGCGGAAGGATTGAGGGCGCTCGCGGCCGGCGAAATCGATCTCCTTTCGGCAACGGCGTCGTGGACGCTCAGCCGGGATACGGAACTCCAGGTCCGCTTCGTCGATGCCCTCCTATTCGACGGCCAGGGCTTCATGGTGACGCGCCATCATGGCCTGGCGAGCGCGCTCGAACTCAGCGGCGCATCGATCTGTGTCGCCTCCGGTACGCGCGCGGTCGAGGCCGCAGAGGCATTCTTCGCGCGTCAGCGCATGCGCCACCAGCTCGTCACGTCGGAGCGCTGGAGCGGTACGGTCGCGACGTATGCCGCTGGGGGGTGCACCGCAATCTCGGCGGACCTGTCGGCGCTGGCGGGTGTGCGCGCGGCCCTCGACAAGCCCGGCGATCACATGCTTCTGCCGGAGATCATCAGCAAGGAGCCGCGAGGACCCGTCGTGCGGGTCGGCGACGACCGCTGGTTCGCCGTCGTGCGTTGGGTGATCTCGGCGCTGATCGAGGCAGAGGAATTGCAGCTTACGAGCGACAACGTCGAGGCCCGCCGTCAGACGCAGCATGAGGACGTGCGCCGGTTCCTCGGCATCGGCTCGAACCTCGGCGCCGCGCTCGGGCTCGACGAGGGATGGGCCTATCGGGTCGTGCGGCAGGTGGGAAGCTACGGCGAGGTATACGAGCGCACGCTCGGCGCGGGGTCTGTGCTCGCCATGCCGCGCGGCCAGAATCGAATTTGGTCGCAAGGTGGATTGATGTACGCGGTTCCGATGCGCTAGCCCTTTCTAGGACGCGTCGGGGGGCCGCTGCGGCCGAGGCGGCGGGGACTGACGGTCACGGGGGCGACCATGCCATTGACGACGCTGTTCGATCTGCAGGGCGCGGCAGGCTGGAGCGCGATCCTCGCACCGTTCCTGCTGTTGTTCATCGCCATCGTATTCGCGTTGCTCGATCCCGCGCGCAAATCGTCTCGGCGTGCCGACCATGTCAGCGGGCCCAAGCCGGGCGAGACCGCTGGCGGACCGGAGGCGCCTGCGGCACAGGCCGCACAACCGCGCACGTCCGGTCCAGCAGCGCCGCCAGCGCACCGTCCTTCTGCCCAGGTCGAGCCGCCACCCGGGAAGGCCGCTTCCGCGCCTACTGCTTCA
>CALMPK010000009.1 GCA_937873575.1 uncultured Hyphomicrobiaceae bacterium | reverse complement strand
TCAATCTCAGGCCGCTAGGTGACGAACTCAAGGGCGCAAAGACCAGCGCCATCATCAAGGATGAGCATTTTGAAGCAATCCGGCTCATCCTTCATGCGGGATCGACAATCCCGACGCACGAGGTGGCGGGCAATATCATGCTCCACTGCTTGGAGGGGCATGTGCGGTTCGGGCTGAGCGATGGGGACATCGACCTCAAGGCAGGCGAATGGGTCTTCCTCGACCAGTCTGAAGACTACTCCATCGCGGGCGTTGAGGACTCAAGCCTGCTGATGACCATCCTCTTCCCGCAGAGGGCAAGCCCGATGCCAGGGCGGTGATAATGCAAACGAAAAATTCTTCACCTGCAACCCGGTCAAGATTACCCGTTTGAAATCGACGCCTCTGGATGAAACTTTGATTGATCTCCAGTGTTCCTTGAAATGGCACAGTCAGAGTCACTCAAGCTGAAACCTGCCGTCCGTCATGCGAAGCACAGATGGCGGCGCAAGCGTGACTTCGAGCCCTTCAACTTAGAAAATGGAGTGCTCGCTTTGGTGGCATTCGGCTTAATGGTGGGAATCGACCTGATAGACCGCGCCACAACAAAAGCCGAGGAACCGCGAGCTACCTTCAATCAAGCTGCAAAGTCTGGGTATACGCTCGCAAAAAGCGTAGTCGTCTCTAAGCTGGACGAGGGTGAGATCGGCCTGGGTCAATGTCAGATCATCACTCCCTGCGATCAAGCACTTGACGATGATACCGAGGGCGTTCCGATCTACTGGGATGTCCCGACAAATGCCATTTTCGTCGCTGCCGGGAAGTAACGCATCCGACTGTTTGATCGGCTTGATAAGTCGCTGTGAGGTTTTTCCCTGACAGAGATGACTTCTGGTCACAATAAAACCGCCCCCACAGTTGCGTCTGTGAAGGCGGCTTCGGGAGGAGGCTTCGGTCCTGGACCGAAGCACTCAAAAATTACGGACGTTATCGCCGTGTTGAAAGCGCTGCTAACTGCGCACACCGCATAGGCGGTAGAATCCCTTTACTCAGCACACAGCTTTCGAAATGTAGTCTTAGTGTAGGCCAACGTAACGTGAGCCGTGCCAAGCAACCTCACCACGTACCGGCTCCAAGCGACCATCAAGCACTGGTTCCAAGATTGGCCTGGGGCGGTCCGTCAGCGCCACGGTGGACAAGAGGGCAACTCCGACCACCACGAATGACAGCGTGGCTGCCGCCAACACCGAAAGCAGCGTCTGTTTGTCTTCTGTAAGCACGACATTACACCCCAGTCCTGATCGAACGGATCAAGGCGTAGAACTTCACAGGGACAGCCGTTGTTCCCGAGGTAACTTGTCCAATCTGTCACGCCATGAGAGGCGCATTTTACCCAATCCCCAAGTTGCAAATTGACAGCCCACGGAATAATCCCTATATATCGGGCTCGTAACTAATAGAGTTCGCACTCAGCATAGCGTTCCACTCGGCCAGTGTGTCGAGGAGTTGGTTCGATGTAGTTATGTCTGAGTGCACCACTGTTTGGAACCATCGCGCGGTGCGCGATGGTTCGTGCGGCGCTCGCGCCGGCGCGCCTTGCACGCTGAGCCCGCCAAGGCGGGCTGAAGGGGAGCGATCGTTCGTGAGGCGCTCGCGCCGGCGCGACTTGCGCGCTGAGCCCGCCAAGGCGGCTGACAGGGGGAGTGTTCCTCCGGCGCTCGGCCCGCAACCTACCGCACCGGGCGGCCATGCCGGATCGCGGCCACCATCAGCAGATAGAGCGTCGTCGCGTTGAGCAGGTGCCACAGAAAATGCGTGCCGAGCGCCCGCCCCGCGACGCGCGTCAACGCGCAGAACTCCCAATCCACGGTGCGGAAGAACATCGAGACCAGGAATACAGCCGCCGCGCCGAGCAGCCAGCCGGCGCTCCGATGCCCTTTCGCCAACGCCGCCACACCGACCAGCAGCATGGCGCCGAACGCCGGCACGTAGCCTGCCGTACCGTTGAGGCAAGGGCCGCGCGCCGCCGCCGTCACGCTCAACAGCGTCGAGCGGCATTCGACTCCATCGGCGAACTGCATGGCGAGCACGAAAGCGCCAAGCCCCGCCCCGACAACCAGCCAGGGCAAGCCGAGTAGCCTCCGCAAGGCGTAAGCAAGATAAAGGTGCATGAATATGCCGATGGGAGCGACGTCGGCGATCGCCGCCCAGCGCGTGGCGAAGGTGTGGAACAGGAAGCTGCCGATGCCGATGGCCGCGAGCACAAGCACCAGCGCCCACTCGACCAATGCCTCGCGCGCGGACCGCGAGCGCGCCAGCATGACAGCCGCAGCGAGCGCCGAAATGAGGAACGCGGCGTTGCTGACCGCGTTGAGCGGCTCCGCCCAGAACGACGGATCGCCGCCACGTTCGCAGTAGCGGAAGATTTTGGTCTGCCACGACATTCCGTCCACTACTCCCACCGCCTCGCTCTCCCGCGTCCAAGGCGCGGCGGCCATCCCTTCCGCATCCGCCAGTCAGCCGCTATAAGCACTCGCTCCAAAGCCTCCCCGCGGGCTGCCGGTATCCGTGCCGGTCGATGCCGCAGCCGGGCGGCGCCCCGATCCGTCCCAAGCTCGCACGCCGAGCCGGCCAAGGCATCATGCCGGCCGGTGCATGGTCCATACGAGAGGCGCACCACGATGGCAGAGCCCCATGCCGCCGCACCATCGGCCGCGCGCGACCGTCTCCGTGCGATCGGGCTGATGCTGCTCGCTCTCGTGTTCTTCTCATGCCTCGACACGACGGCCAAGGTGCTCACGTCCAATCACATTCCCGTCGCACAGCTCTCCTGGATGCGCTTCGTGGTGCAGTTCGTGCTGCTCCTGGTTTTCGTGCCGGCACTCGGCGTCATGAAGGTCTCCAATCTGTTCGCGACGCGCAAGCTCGGCCAGCAGCTCGTGCGCTCGACGCTGATGGCGGCGACGACGGTGTTCAACTTCCTGGCGCTCCAGACCCTTCGTCTCGACCAGACCGTCACCATCGTGTTCCTCGCCCCGCTCGTCGTCGCGCTGCTCGCCGGGCCGCTGCTCGGCGAGTGGGTCGGCTGGCGCCGCCTCGGGGCCATCCTCGTCGGATTTGCCGGCATCCTGATCGCGGTGCGTCCCGGGTTCGGCAACATACCGCCGGGCGTCATCTACTCGTTCCTCGGCATGCTGGCCTATGCGCTGCTCATGCTGCAGACGCG
>CALMPK010000008.1 GCA_937873575.1 uncultured Hyphomicrobiaceae bacterium | reverse complement strand
AGGCGCGCGTTTCCGTTCCCCGGCTCGATCGCGTCGCAGCGATCTACGACGAGGTCTCGCGCAACCTCCAGGCCGGCACAGTGCCGGGTTTCACCGACCGCGATGTCTTCGCACTCCGCGATACGCTCGATTCGCAGTTCCCAGAGGCGGAGTCGCTGAAGCTCCTCTCCGCCGCCGGGTATTGGAACGATCTCGCAGAAGTTGCCGCCCACATTCCAGACGCCGAGCGTCTCAAAGTGCTCTCCCTACTATGGGGCGAGGAGGCGCAGATCACGCACCTCTTCACCCACCTCGGCGAGGCGCTCGCGCGCCTCGGTTTCGTGACGGAGGCGTTCTGCCCGCGCGAAGCGCTGATCGAGCTCGACGGCACGTCCGGCTGGCTTCGCCCGCACAAGGAGAGCATCCTCGACATCGCCACGCTCTCGCAGCTCGGCGACGACAAGGGCTCGACCCTTCACGTCGTCGGCCGCTATGGCCAGGCATCGACTGTGACGCGCGCCGCGATGGCCGCGCTCATTTCCGATCTTTCTCTCGCCGTCTCGTCGGGCCCGCTTGCGGCTATGAAGCCGACCGAGATCATCGAGTTCCCGGGCTTCATGCCGGCGGGCGAGTTGGCGCTGGGCCTCGGCATGCAGGGCGCCGAACATGGTATCCCCGCGGGCAAGGGCCCGGCGGATCACGGCGCGCATGCCACGGACGACCAGCCGAAGGGTTGCTCGCGCGATCAGCTCGTGCGCCTCTATGCACACGCCAAGCTTGCTCACCTGTTCGACCGGGCCTGCCAGCGCAACGAGGTGACGAGCCTTGTCGTCTGCGTCGATCCCGACGCGCCGGTCAACGACACCTTGCAGCCCGCGATCGCGGACTGGATCGATTTCGCTCAAGGCTTCGATCCCTATCAGCGCGAGCAGCGCCGCACTGGCCTGCTCGTGGTGGCGACGGACGCGAGCGGCCGCCAGAACGGGCCGAGTGGCTCCAACCGCGGCCCGTTGATCGACGAGAACGGCATGGCGGCGGACCTCTGCGACGTGGTCGCGGGCGAGGAGGTGTGGCCTCGGGAATGGACCCCCGGACGCCCGTTCCTCAACGTGGTCGCGGTGCGCCCATCGGCGCGCGGCGAGCGCCAGCCGGCGGCGCGCCGAATTCGCGGGAACTCGGAACGTGGTGGTCACGATGGCGCCAACGGTGCGGTGTCGGCCGCGACCGCCCCCCACGACGCGAGTGCCTATGCCGTGCTGCGGTCCGTCGCCGAGGCCAGCCAGACTTCGAACAAGCAGCGCCAGCTCCGCCGTCAGCTCGGGGAGCTGCATCGCCGGCTACGCTCGCGCTTTCTTCGTTTCCATGGCGACGGTGACCTCGTCGAGTGGCGCCAGCGCGTCGGCGCGACGATCGACCATCGCCTCTATCGGGTGGTCCGTGGCGGCCGGCTCGGTTTGCTGCTCAAGGCACTGATGATCGGCGACCGCGAGCTGCACGCCGTCTATCGCCGCTGCCTGCGCCAATCGTTCGACGTCGCAACCGAATTGGACGGCGACCACCTGCTGGACCTCGCCGCGCTGCCGCTACAACCCGACGCTTCCGACGATGTCGATACCTCCGGCGGGATCGGCAAATCGCGCGCGCTTCGCCTCGCGGCGGCGGCGGTTGCCCATTGGCACACGGCCATGCGTCGCTCGGCGCGGTCGAGCCGGCTGTGCCGCGCGATCGGGCTCGGCGAGCCTTTGATCGAGCATATCATCGACGAGATCGGCATCGCCGCCGTTCGCCTCGGATTGGTGCGCAGCGTGGCGGACGCCATCGAGACAGGCTTCGCGGCCTGCGCCGCAGGGATCGCCGACGGGGCGGCGGGCGATGCGCACTTCCACGCCGCACCGGGCACCGGCTTGCCGGGTGATGCAGCCGACCTCGGCGAGCGCTTGTTCGCGAGTGCGGTCGGGCCGGTTCTCAACGGATTCGTCGAAACTCTTCAGATCGGGGCCGGCGCCAGCGATGGCGCAACCGCGATCTCCGGCGCGACAGGGGAGATTGGACCCGGCAGCATTCCGGAAATCGTCTGGCAGGACCCGGCGATGTTCGCGACCCGGCTCTCCGACCGCTGGTGTGCGGCCCTTTCTCACCTGATCGAGGCGAATGTCGCCGCGTCACGTTTTCACCATGCAACGGGCCATAACTCGGATCTTGGGCGGCTGCTCGCCCAGCTTCCGATCAGTCATCTCGAGGTCGAGCTATGAGCGGCGTTTCGGTCGAAGTCGTGCGCGAGGGCGAGGCGGTGATCCGTCTCGACGGGGTTTTCGAGGTGCCGTCGCGCACGGTCTTCGTGATCGAGCCGCTCGACGAGGAACAGGCCGCATCGGCGTCCGCCGGTTGGCCAGCGGGCGAGCTCACTCCGGTTTCGACGCGCGTCGGGGCCAAGGGTGTCGAGCTTTTGATCGGCCCTGAGGTGGTCGATGCACCTAGGCTGCTGCCGGGGACGCCCGTGGTGATCTCCGTTCCAGGCGCCTCCGTGCGTGACGAATTGCGCTGGCCGAGCCTGTCTCTGTCGAAATCGCGCCGGCGTGGGGCCGCGGTGGTCACGGGCGAGCAGCGCGTCGCCGACATCGCCGCGCGGGCCGAGCAGCAACGCGTCGAGCTTGCGCGGATCCGGGCAGCGCGAATCGAAGCCGAGCGCGAGCAGGAGGCGGCGGCCCTTGCGCTGCTGGCGTCGCGCCGGATGACCGAGAGCGACGCCGCCGCTGGCAACGTGCCAGCGCTGAAGACGCAGCCCGTCGTGACCCGCTCGGCTGATCTCGAACTTTCGTCCCTCATCCAGAAGGCGCTGGACAGGCCGCCCGAGGTGCCGCCCGCAAGCGTCTCGAAGGGTGCGGAGGGGCCCGGCGATGCGTCGCCGCCGCCGCTTCCCGAGACTGAAATGGTGGTGGCGAAGCCCATCGAAGCGTCCGAGGTGAAGGCTGCGCCGGAGACTGCCACGGGAGCATCGACCGCCGCGCCGCCGCCCATCCCGGACGTCGAGGCGAAGCATGAGCCCGGCGTCGGCGGAAGAGAGCAGCGCAGCGCGGTGGACGCACTTCCGAACTCCGCTGGTCAGCTCCGGCGCAGCCGGGAGGAACGCTCGGCGGAAGAGGTTCTCGCTCGCCAGGTCTCGGTGCGCGATGCTCCTGTCTCCAGCGACACTTCGCGGATCCAGCGCGCATTCGGCCTCAGTTTCGCCGTCGCGCTCGCACTCGCCGGGGGCGTTACCTACTTGGTCACCAAGGGCGAGCAGACGCGCAACACGCAGGACGTGGCTCTCATCGCTCAATTGCGCGAGGAAGCGACAGGGCTGCGGCTCCGTCTCGCCGGAGAGATCGAATCGAAGCGTGGCGTGGAGACGTCGGCGCAATCGCGGGTCACCGCCCTCGAGACCGAGACGGCGAGCCTGCGCGATCGTCTCGCTGCCGAGAGCAAGCGCAGCGCCGATGACAGTGCTCTGGCAGGAAAGCTCGCGGCGGCCGAGTCCGAGATCGCGCGCCAGCGCACCGCGCTCGAGGCGGAGGCCCAGCGCGCGCGTGCGGGTGGGGAGGCGCTCGAAAAGGCAAACGAGTCGCTCGCCGATGCCGCGCGCAAGCTCGCCGCCGCCGAAGAAGCCAAACGTTTCGTCGATGGCGAACTGCAGCGCCTGCGCGCGGAAACGGAACAGTTGCGGCTCGCGGCTGAAAGCGTCCTCAAGCGTCAGGCCAAGGAAGGAGTGCGGCCGCAACAGCAGGTCGCACCGGCCGCTGCGGCGGTCGCATCCCCCGCCAAGCCGGCAACCGCAGAAGAGCCGCCAAAGATGGACCCGGCGATGAAGTCTCCCGGCACCGACGGCAAGGCGGTTGCCGACGCGGCGGCGAAAAGCATCACGCTGCGCGTCAAGGGGAGCGAATTCGAGATCAGCGGATCGCTGCAGAGCTTCGACGGCAAGACATATGTGATCGTCGCACCGAACGTCGGCCCGATGAGCTTCGACGCCGCGCGCGTGCAGTGCTCTGGCGCGGGTTGCCCGAAGCTCTGATCGCACGGGCCCGGTTGAATCAATCGGGTTCGAGAGGCGGTGTGCGACCGCGCGCTCGAAGTTCCGCGCTCAAGGTCACGAGCCTGTAGAGCAGAACGTGAGGCTTAAGCTTCCTCGTCGCGCAAGGGGCATCGCAAACATGCGTCTCGGCAGGAGTGCGCCGATAGCGGGCCAATCGTAGGCCGGCGCCGAATTACGGCTTTGACCGCGAACGCGACGGTGGCGGCGACGGCGGTGCCTCGGGGGCCTTCGGCGGCGTATCGGATTGCGCCTGCTTGGCGTTCGCCCGTGACAGTGTGCCGAGATAGGCGATCACGTCGGCACGCTCCTGCGTCTCGAGGCCCGCGAACGCCATGTAGGTGCCGGGGATGAACTGCTCGGGGCGATCGAGAAAGTAGTTGAGGGCTTCCTTGGTCCAGACGAGCCCCTTCTGGCCCGCGACCTTCATGATGTCGGAGTACTCGAAGCCAGGCGTCGTCGCGGCGGGACGGCCGATCACGTCGTTGAGCGGCGGCGCCAGCAGCGCGGTGGAGCCCGGATTGATGACGTGGCAGACGGCGCATTTGCGGAATACGTGGCGGCCGCGCAAAGCGTCGCCCTCCTGCTCGGCGTGGGCGCCGGTGGCCTCGAACCACCTTCCCGTCATCGCGACCGCCGCGGCCCGCATCCGCTTCCCGATCATCAGTCTATCTGCCCCGTCTTGCCGTCGTTCGTCCGAGGTTCCGCTCCGCTGCCCGCTGCCACCGCGGAGCGCCGGCCAACGGCCCGGCCTACCGAACGACTCCTGCCACATGTCGTGTGCGGAAGTGTCTAGGGCGCATTGCCGCGTCGGGCTCGGCGGTTTGCGCGCCTTGACCTCATGTTGGTTCGAATTGTCGCCAATCAAACCGACATAGGAATGGCGTCCTGCTATATCTTGTCGACGCGCTTGTTGAAAACCTCGGCGATCATACCGGCGTACCAGCCGAGGCTTTCCTTGAACGACTTCTCGCGGGTGCGTGTGTCCTCGGTGCCGTCGGACACGAAGCCGAGCTTCACCGCGACTTTGCCGTCCTTGGGCTCGTAATAGGCACCAATCTTGACGCTGTTTGCCGGGCCGAGCATCGACCAGCAGGTATTGCGGTAGCGGCTCGGGTAGCGAGGCTTTCCGGCAAACAGGGCCTCGAGGTCGTTGGAGACCGACTTGGCTTGGCTGTTGGCCGAGAACGCGGACTTCGGCATGTCGCCGGCGTCGGTGGCGTCGCCGACGACATAGACGTCCGGCACCTTGGCCGAGGCGAAGGTATCCGGGACGATCGGGCACCAATCACCCTCGGTGCAGCCGGCGACGCTGGCGATGCGGCCGGCGCGCTGCGGGGGAATGATGTTGGCCACGTCGGCCTTGATCTTCAGGCCGGAGACCGTCTCGATCTCCTTCGTCTTCGCGTCGACGCTCTTGATCGCGAAGCTGTCGATGTCGTTCGACAGGTGGACCTCGACGATGCCGGCGTAGTCCTTGTTGAACGCCTCCATGAACAGCGCCTGCTTCGAGAAGGACTTCTTCGGGTCGAGAAGCACGATCTTGGAGCGCGGTTTGCTGGTCTTGAGGTAGTGCGCGATCATGCAGACGCGTTCGTAGGGGCCCGGCGGGCAACGGAACGGGTTTGGCGGCGCGGCGAGCACGACGGTGCCGCCGTCCGGCATCGCGCGGAGTTGATCGAAGAGCAGCTTCGTCTGCGGACCGGCCTTGTAGGCGTGCGGCATCACCTCGGTCGCTGCGACGGAGTAGCCGGGCACGTCCTCGTACTTGAAGTCGATGCCGGGCGAGAGCACGAGGCGGTCGTATGGCACCTGCTGTCCGCTCTGCAGCGTCACGGACTTGGCGGTGGTGTTGATGTCGGTGGCGCGGTCGCGGACCATGCGGACGCCGACCGTCTCGAGGCCGGAGTAGTCGTGCATCAGCGATTCGAAGCTGCGGAAGCCGCCGAGGTAGAGATTAGAGAAGAAGCAGGTGGTGTAGAGCTGCTGTTCCTCGATGAGCGTCACGTCGATCTCGGGCGAGCCACGGCGCAGGATGTGGGCCAGCGTGCCGCCGCCGGGACCGCCACCGATGATGACGATGCGCGCCCGCGCGCCGCGGTTGACGTTGGGGGCGGCAACCTGGGCCAGCGCACCGGTGCCCGACGCTGCCGCGAGGCCTGCGCTGCCAAGGAGCTTGGCGAACTGCCGCCTGTCGAACTCCACCATAAGTTCCTCCGCCTTACCTTCAGTCGTGCTCAGTCCGTCCTGTCCCGACGGCCGTCTGCTGTTGCGTTCCATGGCGGGCCGGGCCGCGCCGTACTCAGCTATGGGGCTTTTGCCGTCTTGGAGGCTGTCGCCGTCTTGGAACCTCGTCCGGATGTGCCG
Organism: uncultured Hyphomicrobiaceae bacterium; assembly: GCA_937873575.1. GTDB lineage: Bacteria > Pseudomonadota > Alphaproteobacteria > Rhizobiales > Hyphomicrobiaceae > JAEUMD01. The sequence continues at coordinate 18,024 of CALMPK010000008.1, read as the reverse complement.
GGCGGGGGTCGCGTGGTGGGTTGGAAACGCTGGCGCTAACGCGGCACCGGCAGGTCTGCCAGTCTCTGATCCGCCTCGTCACCCGCGCCGAGCGACTTGGCGAGCAGGTACCAGCGCCGCGCCTTGAGCGGCTCGGCGACCATGCCGATATTGGAGCGCCAGGGCAGCGCGTTCGGGTCGAACGACGTGCCGAGCAAGAAGGCCGCGCGCGCGTCGCCGAACTCGCTGGCGCGTTCCAGCAGCAGGCGGGCCTGGGCGATGTCGCCGGCGTTGAGCATCGCCTCGCCGCGCTTGAGCCAGCGGCCGAGGCGATCGCGCGTCTTGTCGTCGAGGTCGCGCTTGGCGACGGACATCGGCTGTTGTGAGGTGGCCTGTGTCTCGGCCGCCGGCATGCGCGCCATGGCGCCACCCCCGCCAGACGTGTCGGTCGGCGAGGCGGGCTTGATGCGGCTCAGATACAACGCGAGTGCCTTGGTCTCCTCCTCGCTCAAGCTCTTCGAGATCACCTGCATAAGCTTGTGATCGCGCTTCTCGCGGCGATAGAGGTCCATGGTGTCGAGGAAGCGGTCGACTGTCAGGCCGACCATCACGGGAATGCCGACGTCCTGGCCATAGAGGTTGTGGCAGGTGGTGCACTCGCGGACGAGGGGTTTAGCGTCCTGGATGAGATCCGCCTCGGACTTGGTGCTCGCCGCCGCTGCTGGCTTGGCAGGCGCGGGTTGTGCGGGTGCGGTCCCGGGCTTGTTGCCCCCGATCAACTTCTCCCAAGTGAAGCCGCCGGGCGCGACGGGCGCCGGAGGATCGGCTGGCGCCGCCTGCGCGACACGGGTGGCGGCAACGGGTGCCGGCGCTTGGATCGCGTCGCTGCGCTCGCCGACGGTGCCTGTCGCCGGGGCGGGCGTGCTCGTCGTCGGGCCGACCGCGACACGCAGTGCCACCACGCCGTCGATAGCGCCGGTCTTGCCGCCGACACCAAGCGAGAGCTCGGCCTCTCCTGCTGCCTTCGACGAGAAGACCATGCGGACGCTATCGAGCTTGTCGCGCTCGAGCAGCCACATGCCCGAGCCGATCTGCTCTCCACCGCGGAAACTCAGCCAATCGGGCGATTTCAGCACGACGACGTAGCGTCCGCGGGCCTTGGCGCCGGGGGCGATGCGAACCGGCAGCGCCGCGGAATCGCCCGGCGCACCGAGAACGGGACCGTCGATCACAACCGAGGCCGCGGTCGTCTGGGCGACTTTCACCGGCTCGTTCTGTCCGGAAAAAGCGGGCTGGCCGGAAAAGGTGGGACGCGAAACGTTCGGACTGGCGGCGGCTTCGCTATCGACGGCGGCGGCAGCGGGTGCGGTGGCCGCAAGCGCCAGGGCGATGGCGGCGACGCCGGCCTCCAGGGCGGACCGTCCGATTGGCGCCGAGGAAAGGCGACCGAGGACGGAGCGGCTGGCACGGCGCGGATCCGCTGCTTGTCGACGGGTCACCGGGGTACGCATCACGATAGAAACTCCAACTGAACCGAAAACAATCGCTGGAAATGCGGAACGGCGCACGCCGTTCCGCGATGTCGCCTCACCACAGGCGCTGGCCGGGAGCCGGGGCCGCGCCACCGGCGGCGGGGGTTGCGCCGGGCTTGGTTGGAGCCGCCGCCGTGCCCGCTCCAGCACCGCCGCCCTGGCGGTTCATGAAGTCGAGGAACTGACGGAACAGCGCTTCCTTGTCGGCCGCGTTGGCGCTCGCTCCGCCGGGCTGCGCCGACAGGAACTCGACGAACGAACGGCGCTGGGCGTCGATGTTGGCTGAGGCGGGCGCGGCGGGCGCCGCCTTCGAGATCTGCGCCGCATTACGGTCGAGCCATTCTTGCGCCGCGGCAAAGCGCGTCCAGCCCGGAACGTCGGCGTTGAGTGTCACCTCGCGCCACTTCGGGTGGCGGGGCGGCTTTCGAAATTCGTCGAACTTGCTGAAGAAGGCTTCGGTAAATGTCGCGACGCGGCGGTAGCGGTCGGTACCCTTGCGCCAATTGAAGACCGCGAGCACCGCAGGCACGGCGACCGTCTCGATGGTCTCGCCTTCCGGCACCAGCGTCGGATAGTCGTCGTGGGTGAACTGTGTCGGCAGATACTCGGCCTCGAGCGCTTCCTCGTAGGGTATCGGCAGCAGCTTAAGGTCGCCCTTGAGACGGAAAATGTCGAACAGGGGAGAGGGCTTTCCGGCGACCAGAACGGTGGCGGCGATCTCGCCGTTTTGGATGGCCACCAAAGCATCCGATTGCACCATGCCGACCGGAACGATGTCGATGCCGAGGGCCTCGAAGATGAGCTGCGCGGTGAGCGCCGTGCCGCTGCCTGGCTCTCCGGTGTTCACGCGCTGGCCCTTCAAGCCGCGCAGGTCGGTGACGTTCGACTTCGCGACGATATGTACTTCCTCGTTGTAGAGTTTGGTCACGAAGCGCAGGCGGTCACGGATGTCGGGGCCGAGAAGGTTCGTCTTCTGCAAATAGGAGAGCACGTTGGCGTGCGTCACGCCCATGTCGGTGTTCTGCAGGGAGAGCACGTCCTGCACGTTCTGCAGCGCGCCCTTGCCGATCATGGCGATGATCCGCAGATCGGTGCCCGAGTCGAGAACCGATGCCATGTCCTCGACCGCAGCGAGATGGGCGCTGTCGGACTTGCCCGACATGATGCCGACGGTGTTGCTGTTGAGGCGGACCTTATCGACCTGGACGACCACTTGCTTGGTCGATGCACGGGTTTGGGCGCCCTGGGCGGAAGCCGGTGTTTCGAGGATGGCTAGACCGAGGAGTAGGACCAGCAGGCCGCCCAACGAAGACGCACGCAATACCATAAGAACACTCCAGCAGAGATGCCCGGCGCGGGGGGCGACACTCAAATTTCGAGCGAATGCATCGGTTCTAATGTTTGCGGACCAAATTGCCAACGTCGATCTGCCAACGCCGTAAACGGATCAGCGGCCCCGATGCATAATGTATCAGCAAGGCAACACGAGCCTACATGAGGCGATCTTGCGGCGGTTATAGGGCGAGAGGCAACGCGAGTGGCGAGGGCACTACTCAAGTCGCAATCACCAATAACTCCGACGGCCAGATCAGGCGCCGTCTCAACCGAAGCGCCGCCCCTTTCGACCTCTTGCTGCATTGCGCGGGCGTTGCGTGTGACATGACGCGATGCGACCTCTTGCGAAATCTGTGTGTGCAGCTTGAAGTCGGCATTACCGCGTTGAGGCCCAGGGACAGTAGGGACCGGCTTGATCAGTTGTGCTCCGCACGACGGCGACGGATGGCGGAAACCCAAAAAAATTAATCTCGCGCAATGTTGGTGCAGCCGCAGGCGAGCACTATGGTTGCAAATGTTGTCGGACGGAGCCGAAGGCCTCGAGGCATCACTGTTCGGCCTTGCACCGCACGCCTGGCGGGTGGGGTGTCAGAACGGTGCGCAGAAGCAGCAAGGGAGCAGGTGAATGTCGGAAAGCGGTTCGGCGGTCGGTTCGTTGACGCGCGCCTCGATGGCGTACGTGCTGGCCGGCGGACGCGGTAGCCGCTTGATGCAGTTGACGGAGCGGCGCGCCAAGCCCGCCGTCTACTTCGGCGGCAAATCGCGCATCATCGACTTCGCGCTCTCCAACGCCCTCAACTCCGGCATCCGGCGCATCGGCGTCGCCACTCAGTACAAGGCGCACAGCCTCATCCGCCACCTGCAGAACGGATGGAACTTCTTCCGCCGCGAGCGTAACGAGGGCTTCGACATCCTGCCCGCGAGCCAGCGCGTCGCGGGAGAGAACTGGTACGCGGGCACGGCCGATGCCGTCTACCAGAACATCGACATTATCGAGGGCTACGATCCCGAATACATCGTGCTGCTGGCAGGCGATCACATCTACAAGATGGACTACGCCAAGATCCTCGAGCAGCACGTGCAGTCGGGCGCTGACGTGACGGTGGCGTGCATCGAGGTGCCACGCGCCGACGCCGAAGGTTTCGGCGTGATGGACGTCGATGCCGACTACAGGATCGTCAACTTCATCGAGAAGCAGAAGAACCCGCCGGAGATGCCGGGCCGGCCCGGCATGTGTCTCGCGAGCATGGGCATCTACGTCTTCTCGACGGCCCGTCTCATCGACCAGTTGCGGCGCGATGCGGCCGATCCGGAATCGACACGCGATTTCGGCAAGGACATCATTCCCTACCTCGTCAAGAACGGTAAGGCCGTCGCCCACCACTTCTCGCAATCCTGCGTGCGCGCTTCGCCCGAGCTGCCGGTGTACTGGCGCGATGTCGGAACGGTCGATGCATACTGGCAGGCCAATATCGATTTGACCGAAGTGGTGCCCGAGCTCGATCTCTACGACAAGAGCTGGCCGATCTGGACCGATGCGCTCATCACGCCGCCGGCCAAGTTCGTGCACGATGTCGAGGGGCGACGCGGCTCGGCGGTGCAATCGCTGGTTTCGGGTGGCTGCATCGTCTCGGGCTCGTCGGTGCGCCGCTCGCTGCTGTTCACCGGCGTGCACGTGCATTCGTTCGCCCGCGTCGAGAACGCGGTGATCCTGCCCGATGTTCAGATCGGCCGGGATGCCATCCTGCGCGATGTCATCATCGATCGCGGTGTCACAATCCCAACCGGCCTCGTCATCGGCGAAGACCCCGAGGTCGATGCCGCCCGGTTCCATCGCACGGCAAATGGCATCTCGCTCGTGACCCAGAACATGATCGACCGCCTCGCCGATTGAACGGCTCGCATCGCGCTGGGCCGCGAGCGCGAATTTCGCTGTCGATGGAAGCGCGCAGCGCCTCTCGTCTCAACGGATTGCGGCCGAGCGTGCGCAGCGGGCGACGATGGCGGCCGTCTCGCGGAGCCGCGTTGCGAGGGCAGCAGCGTCTATCGTCTGCGGCAATCGGCGGCGCCAGTTGGGATAGCTGTCGACGGTTCCGGGCAGGTTCGACTGGTCCGCGACGTCGAGCAGGTCCTCGATGTTGATCATCACCAGGGCCGCCGGCGTTTGCGCCAAAAATTGGTGGGCGGCATCGACCAGCGCCTGCATGGCATCAGCGTCGAGAACGCGCGTCGTTGCCAAATCGGTATCGAGAAGCTGCTGGTCGGCGAGCGCATCGACGAGCTGACGGCGCTCGATGGCGCGCGTCGCATGCATGCTTTCGCCGTCGGCCGGGGAGACGAGCCCCGCCGCTGCCATCGCGTCGACATCGCGCCCCTCCCAGAACCCGCGGAGCGTGGCGAGGTCGTGCGAGGCGGGTGTCGCAAGTGCGAGCCGCGGGTACGTGTCGGGGCGACGGAAGAGGCCGTCAGGGAACCGTTCGAAGCGGACGAAGCGATACGACAGGATCGACTGTTCCTCCATGCGCTCGCGGAAACCGTCCGGCACGGTGCCGAGGTCCTCGCCAACGATCAGGCAGCGGTGGCGGTGGCTTTCGAGTGCCAGCACGCCGAGAAGGTCGTCGCGTGGATAACGGACGTAGGCCCCATCGCGCGCGGTCGCTCCGGGTGGAACCCAGAACATCCGCTCGAGCCACATGACATGGTCGAGGCGCAGTGCGCCCGCATGGCGCATGTTGGCGGTGAGAAGATCGGTGAAGGAGCGATAGGCGGTCTCGGTGAGCCGGTGCGGATGCATCGGCGGCATACCCCAGTCCTGCCCGCTGTCGGAGAAGGGATCGGGCGGCGCGCCGAAACGGCAGCCACGCGCAAAGTCGTCGGGCGCCCCCCAAACCTCCGCGCCGTCGGGCGCGGCGCCGACGGCAAGGTCGCCATAGAGGCCAATCGCCATGCCGCCATCGCGTGCGGCGGCAGCGGCGATAGCGAGTTGGCGATCGGCCTCGAACTGGAGATAGGCGAAGAAGCGGCGGCGGTCTCGCAGCCTTTCTGTGAGGTCGATCGCCGCGGGGTTGTGGGGGCGGGAATAAGCGGTGCCCCAAGTGGACGGCGGCCCGAGCCGCTCCTCGAGCGCCTGGAACGTGGTCAGGCGTTCGAGCGATGCTCCGCGCGAGGCGACGAAGGCGTCGAAGGCGCGGCCGCGCGCATCGCAGTGACCGGCCGTGCGCTGGATTTCGAACTGCGCGTGGAGCGCATCGAGCACGGCGAGCTTGGTTTTCGCCACGTCGCCGTATGCGACGAGATCGCCCGCTTCGCGCGCGGCATTGCGCGCGTCGGCAACACCAAGCTGGCCGAGCATCGCGCTCGCGGCCGCGCTCAGAGGAAGCTCGGGCACGGCGGCGACATCGATATACAGCGGGTTGAGGAAAAGCCGGCTCGATGGCGAGTAAGGGCTGGCGCGATCAGGCTCGGAGAGGAACAGCGCGTGCAGCGGGTTGATGCCGAGGGCCGCGCCGCCCGCCTTTGCGACTTTGCTTGTGATCTCCGATAGGCTCGACAGCTCGCCGATGCCGAGATCGCGGCCGCGGGTCGTTGCGCTCGGCGCGGCGCGTACGCCGTAGAGCTGGCAGGCAAGGCCCCAGGTGCGTTTTCCGCGCGCAAGCCACTCGGGCACGTAGCTCCGATCGGGAGCGACGATCAGCGACGTGCTGGCGGAAACGGCGCCGACGTCGATGTCGAGGCGATGATAGCCGCAAGGAAGATCGCGCGACACGGGCAGGGCGATGCGCATGTACGTTGCGCCGTCGAGCCGTCGCGATTGAAGGCACGTGAGATCGCGCGCGCGGACTTCCCCTCTGCGCGACCCGCCATGCTCATAGGTGATGTTCCAGCGGATCGTCGACGCCAGTGCTTCGGCCGGTAGCGTGACCAAAATTCGCCAGAGGCTCGCGTCGCGCCCATTGCGCAGCACGGTAACCGGGCCGAGCGGGCGCTGCCATGCCTCGGTGTCGAGGCGATGCAACACGTCGCGGGCCACATGCTCGGAGCGCGTGTCGATCCCCATCGCGGCGAGCAGCGCTTGTTTCGCTTCGAAAGAAGCGACCTGTTCGCGGCCCTGCAGATCCCAATACGAGGGAACGATGCCGGCGCGCGTCGAGAGAAGGTCGAGCGTTCTTGGATCGACAGCGCGCGAGCGGGCGGGCCGATGGACGGTTGCTGGCTGCCCCACGCTTTCGAGCACGATCAAGCTGCGCGGGGCGAGCGTCACGCGTGCATCTGCCGCGAACCGTTCCTCCGTGGGCGATGTCGCGGCGTTCTCGGCGGTGTCGAGCCGCTTGGCCCAGGGGCTCCCGTGCGCCAGGTCCGGCAGGCGGAAGGCGACCTCGCGCGTGTCGGCATTGAGTAGAAGCAGAACGTGCGCGTCTTCGCCCTCGACCGCTGGGCTCGCCGCGAGATGGAGTCCGAGTGTGCGGTTGAGCGGCTCATTCCAGTCGGCGGCGGTCATCTCGCGTCCCTCGGGAGACCACCAACTCGCGTCCTTGTCTGAAGCGGCGTCGCGCGGCATGCCTGTGAGGAACGACGACTGCCGAAATGCCGCGGTCCGCCCGCGCAACGCGATCACCTCGCGCACGAAGGCCAAGAGCGCGCCGCCCTCATTGGTGTCTCGCCGCGACCAGTCGATCCATGTCGTCGCGTTGTCCTGGCAGTAGGCGTTGTTGTTTCCGCCTTGCGAATGGCCGATCTCGTCGCCGGCGAGCAACATCGGCACGCCCTGTGACAGCAACAGGGTGGCGAGGAGATTGCGCATCTGGCGAACGCGTGTCGCGCGGATCTCGAGGTCGTTTGTCTCGCCCTCGATGCCGCAATTGGCACCGACGTTGTCGTTCGTGCCGTCGCGGTTCTCTTCGCCGTTGGCATCATTGTGCTTGGCCGCGTAGCTGACCAAATCGCGCAGAGTGAAACCGTCGTGCGCTGTGACGAAGTTGAGGCTCGCCTCCGGTCCCCGCGCGTGGCCTGCAAAGATGTCGGCCGAGCCGGCGAGGCGTGTCGCGATCTCGCCGATACGGCCTTCGTCGCCGCGCCAGAACGCGCGCACGCCGTTGCGATAGCGATCGTTCCACTCGACGAACGGCGGCGGGAAACCACCAAGATGGTAACCTCCGGGCCCAATGTCCCACGGCTCGGCGATGAGCTTGGCGCATGACAACACGGGGTCCGTGCGAATGGCGCGGATCAGTGGCGCATCGAGATCGACGCTGTCGTCGCGCCGCGCGAGTGTAGTGGCCAGATCGAACCGGAATCCATCGACGCCCATGTCGTCGATCCAGTGACGCAGCGACGCCATGACGAGCGCGAGCGCCGGCTCGCGGTCGAGTGCCAGCGTATTGCCGCAACCGGTGTCGTCGACATAGTAGCGCGGCGCATCGCGGCGAAGGCGGTAGTAACTGGCGTTGTCGATGCCGCGCAGACTGAGCGTCGGACCGAGATGCCAGCCTTCGCCGGTGTGATTGTAGACGACGTCGAGGATCACCTCGATACCGGCGTCGTGCAGCCTGCGGACCAGCGCCCGCATCTCGGCGCGCGCGGGGCCGCGCGCAAAACGGGGATCAGGTGCCAGGAACGCATAGGGGTTGTAGCCCCAGTAGTTGGTGAGCCCCTTGTCCGTGAGATGAGGCTCGTCGGCGAACGCGAAAACCGGAAGCAACTCGACAGCGGTGATGCCGAGGCTCTTGAGGTGGCCGACGACGGCGTCACTCGCGAGCCCGGCGAAGGTGCCGCGCAGCGCCGGCGGAACATCCGGATGTCGGCGGGTCATGCCAGCGACATGCAACTCGTAGATGATCGTGTCGCGCCACGGCGTCAGCGGCGGGATGCCCGTGCCATCATCGCGTTCGCTCGAAACGACGACGCATTTCGGCATGAAGGCCGCGTTGTCGCGCGTATCGAAGCTCAGGTCCTCGAGCGGGCTGCCGCGGACATAGCCGAAGTTGGCATCGTGGTTGACAATCGGGCCCGTCAACTCGCGCGCGTAAGGGTCGATCAGCAACTTGTTCGGATTGAAGCGGTGACCGGCGTCCGGAGCGTAGGGACCGTGCACGCGCCAGCCATAACGCTGGCCGCAGCGAAGGCCTGGGGCGAAGCCGTGCCAGACATCACCGGTTCGCTCGGCGAGAGGAATGCGATCGGTCTCGATCGAGCCCTTCGCGTCGAACAGGCAGAGCTCGACGCGCTCGGCATGGGCGGAATAAAGCGCGAAGTTGACGCCATCGCCCTCGAACGTCGCGCCGAGGGGAAAGGGCCGCCCCGCAGAGAGCTTCGAGCGCGTGATGCTATCCATTCCCGAGCGAACCCTTATTCCGGCACCATGACGAGAACGGCGAGCGGCGGTATCGTGAGGTCGAGTGAATTCGCGTGACCATGCATCGCGCGCGGCGAGGCTTCGACGCGGCCGGCATTGCCGGTGTTCGAGCCGCCGTAGAACGACGAATCCGAGTTGAACCGCTCTCGCCATCCGCCGGGTCGAGGTACGCCGATGCGGTAGCCGCTGCGCGGCACGGGCGTCACGTTGCAGACGACCACGGCCACATCACCTGGTGCCGTGCCTCTCCGCAGGAAGCTCAGCACGCCCTGCTCGTAATCGTGGCAGTCGATCCATTCGAACCCGGATGCCTCGCAATCGCGCTCGTGCAGGGCGGTGAGTGCGGTGTAGAGCCGGTTGAGATCTCGCACGAGGGTCTGGATGCCGCGGTGATCGGCGTCGTCGAGCAGATGCCAGTCGAGGCTCGTGTCGTGGTTCCATTCGCGCTCCTGAGCGAGTTCGCCCCCCATGAACAGGAGCTTCTTTCCAGGATGCGTGAACAGGTACGAGAGATAGAGGCGCAGGTTCGCGAACCGCTGCCATCGATCGCCCGGCATGCGTCCGACCAGCGATCGCTTGCCGTGCACGACTTCATCGTGCGAGAGGGGCAGAACGAAGTTCTCGGAGAAGGCGTACATCAGCGAGAACGTCAGATCGTTGTGATGGTGCTTGCGGTGAACGGGGTCGCGCGCGATGTAGCGCAGGCCGTCGTTCATCCAGCCCATGTTCCATTTGAAGCCGAAGCCGAGGCCGCCGCTCGATGTCGGCCGCGTGACGAGCGGCCAGGCGGTCGATTCCTCGGCGACCGTGAACGCGCCGGGGTGCTGGGCATAGACGGTCTCGTTCAGGCGCTTCAAAAATGCGATGGCCTCGAGGTTCTCGTTGCCGCCGTAGCGGTTGGCGAGCCACTCGCCGGCCTTGCGCGAGTAGTCGAGGTAGAGCATGGATGCGACGGCATCGACGCGCAGGCCATCGATGTGGAACTCGTCGAGCCAATAGAGCGCGTTGCCGATGAGGTAGTTCACCACCTCGTTGCGCCCGAAATTATAGATCAGTGTGCCCCAGTCCGCGTGCCGGCCGAGGCGTGGGTCGGCATGTTCGTAGAGATGCGTACCGTCGAAGCGAACGAGGCCGTGCGCGTCCTCGGGAAAATGTCCGACGACCCAGTCGAGGATGACGCCGATGCCCGCCGCATGGCAGCGGTCGACGAGAAGACGTAGGCCATCAGGTGGGCCGAAGCGGCTGGTCGGAGCGAAGAGACCGATCGGCTGATAACCCCACGAGCCATCGAAGGGGAACTCGCTCACAGGCATCAGCTCGATATGGGTGAAGCCGAGCTCCTTGACGTAGGGCACCAACTCGTCGGCCAGCTCGGCATACGAGAGATGGCGCCCACCGGCCCGGCGGCGCCACGAGCCGAGATGCACCTCATAGATGCTGATCGGCGCGCCGATGGCGTTGCGATGCGCGCGATGCCCCATCCAGTCGCCGTCGGTCCAGGAGTAGCCGCCCGTGTGCGTCACGCGAGAGGCGGTGCGTGGTGGCGGCTCCATCGCGAAGGCATAGGGATCGGCCTTGAGCGGCAGCATCGTGCCGTCGGCGGCCTTGATCTCGAACTTGTAGAGCGCGCCCTCGCCGAGGCCGGGGATGAAGATCTCCCATATGCCGGCGCCCGGGTGCTGGCGCATCACGTGGTAACGGCCATCCCAGTCGTTGAAGTCGCCGACGACGCTGACACGGCGTGCATTCGGGGCCCACACCGCGAAATGCACACCCGCGACGCCCTCATGCGTGATGATGTGTGCGCCGAGCTTGTCGAAGTTGCGGTAGTGCGTACCTTCGGCGAGCAAGTGGAGATCGAGCGAGCCGAGCACCGGGCCGAAGCGATAGGGATCGTCGATCTCGTGAACGCCGGCCCGGTCCGTGATGCGCAACCTGTAGGAATTCGAACCTGCGGGCAGCAGGGCTTCGTACAGCCCGGCATCGTGGACCTTGCGCATCGCAACAAGTCCGCGGCTGTCCTCGGTGATGAGTTCGGCGCTATGCGCGGCCGGCAGGAATGCGCGCACCAGCGTCGCACCGTGTTCGTCCTCGGCGTGCGCCCCGAGAAATCCGAATGGGTCGCGATGGTCGCCTGCGGCGATCGCTGCGGCGGCGGACTTATCCATGCGCAAGCGCCCTCGGAGAGTTTATGAGGCGGTCGGCATGCCTCATGTCAGCGGCTTAACATTCCAGATCATGTCGGCATACTGCTGCACCGAGCGATCGGACGAGAACTGGCCCATGCCTGCGACGTTGCGGATGGCCTTGCGTGTCCATGCCTCGCTGTCGAGGTAGAGGTCGCTGACGCGATCGTGCGCCGCCATGTACGCCTTGTAGTCGGCGAGTAGCATGTAATGGTCGCCACCGTCGAACAGCGAGTGGAAGATGGCCGAGTAGCGGCCGGGATCGCCGGGCGAGAAATGGCCGTTGCCGATCATGTCGAGTGCCTGATGCAGCTCGGGGTCGGTGCGGTAGAGCGCCCGCGGGTCGTATCCCTTCGCCTTCATCGCCACGACCTCGTCGGCACGCAGACCGAAGATGAAGATGTTGTCGAGCCCCACGGCCTCGGCGATCTCGATGTTGGCGCCGTCCCATGTGCCGATGGTCAACGCGCCATTCATGGCGAACTTCATGTTGCCCGTGCCGGATGCCTCGGTGCCCGCGGTCGAGATCTGCTCGGAGAGTTCGGTGCCGGGGATGATGATCTCCGCGATCGTGCCCTTGTAGTCGGGAAGGAAGACCACCTTCAGCATGTCGCCGATCGATGTGTCGGCGTTGATCTTGGCGGCGACGTCGTGGATCAGGCGGATGATGAGCTTTGCCATGTAATAGCCGGGAGCCGCCTTGCCGGCGAACACGACGACGCGCGGCGTTGCCGGCACCTCGCCAGCAAGGATGCGGTTGTAGCGCGCGATCACGCCGAGCACGTTGAGAAGCTGGCGCTTGTACTCGTGAATGCGCTTGATCTGCGAGTCGACGAGAGCGTCCTCGGGAATGGCGATGCCGGTGCGCTCGGCGATGAAACGCGCGAGGCGGCGCTTGTTCGCCTGTTTCACCTCGCGGAACCTCTGGCGAAAGGCCGCGTCGTCCGCCAGCGGCGCGAGGGCGGCGATCGCCGAGAGATCGCGCGGCCACTCCTCTCCGACGTGCTCTGTGATGAGGGCGGCGAGGCCTGGATTGCACTGCTTCAGCCAGCGCCGCGGCGTCACGCCGTTCGTGACGTTGACGAACTTGCCCGGGTACATGCGCACGAAATCCGGGAACATGTTGTCGCGCAGGAGTTCGGTGTGCAACTTGGCGACGCCGTTGACCTTGGTGCTGGCGACAATGGCGAGGTGTGCCATGCGCACGGACTGGTCCTTGTCCTCGACGAGGCTCAGCGCATAGGTCTTGCCCGGGTTGTCCGGAGCGAAGGCGCGCACGCTTTCGAGGAAGCGGACGTTGATGTCGAAAATGATCTCGAGATGGCGCGGCAGCAGCGCGCGCATCATCGCGACCGGCCAGCGCTCCAGCGCTTCGGGCAGCAGCGTGTGATTGGTGTAGGCGAAGGTGCGCGAGGTGATGTCGAAAGCGTGCTCGAAGTCGAGGCCGTGCACGTCGACGAGCAGGCGCATCAGCTCGGCGATGGCGAGTGCGGGATGCGTGTCGTTGAGCTGGATGACGGCCTTGTCGGGCAGCGCGTCGAGCGAGTCGTTGTCGAGCAGGAACTGCGCCAGGATGTCCTGGATGGAGGCCGCAACGAAGAAGTACTCCTGCTTGAGGCGCAGCTCGCGGCCTTCATGCGTGGAGTCGTCGGGATAGAGGATCTTCGAGAGCACCTCGGAGGTGATCTTTTCTTCCGTCGCCTTGATGTAGTTGCCGCGATTGAACGAGCCCAGATCGAAGTCAACGTTGGCCCGCGCGGTCCACAGGCGGAGGTTCGTCACGGTTCCATTGCGATAACCGGCGATCGGGAAGTCGTAGGCGTTGGCGAGCACGCTCTGCGACGGCGTCCAGGTGCAGGTGCGCCGTCCGTCGGCTCCCGTCTCACAGAGACAGGTGCCGCCGAAGTTCACCTCGAAGGTACGTTCGGGACGGCGGAACTCCCACGGGTTGCCATCCTTCAGCCAGTTGTCGGGATGCTCGACCTGGCGGCCATCCTCGATCGCCTGGCTGAACAGTCCGAACTTGTAGCGCAGGCCATAGCCGCAGCCCGGCAGCGAGAGAGTGGCCATCGATTCGAGGAAGCAGGCGGCGAGCCGGCCGAGTCCGCCGTTGCCGAGGCCCGGATCGTGCTCGAGATCGGCGACGGCGTCGAGATCCTGCCCGAGATCGGCCAAGGCGTCGCGCGTATTCTCGAGCATGTCGAGATCGATCAGGTTCTTGATCAGGCTGCGACCGAGCAGGTACTCCATCGAGAGATAGTAGACGTGCTTGGCGTTCTCCGCCCGCGACTGGCGATTGGTGTTGATCTGGCGCTCGGAGAGCACGCCGCGCAGCAGGAACGAGAGAGCGTAGAACCAGTCGTGCACGGTGGCTTCCGCGGGATCGGTGCCGACAGCGTGCACGAGGTAGTTGACGAGCGCACGCTTGATCGCCGCCGCATCGCTGAGCTCGACCAGATAGTCGGATTGCGAGCGGGGATCGAGCAGCGCCGGCAGCGGCTGGTTCAGCACCGTGCGATCGAACGTCGCGTCGGCATCGCCACTGGAGGGGCGAACGCTCGCATCGGCCCCCGCATGCCTGGAACGTTCCTCGCCTTCGCCAGCGCCCGCCAACCTGCGCAACGCCTTGCGCCAAACCTTCTCGCTCACGAGCTTTCCCCAGCACGCCCTGTTTCGGGCTGTTCAATGGTTACCGCGCGACCGTTCGATGCACCCGCCGGCGCCAGCCGGCCGTAGATCCCGCGATACGCTTCCGCGGCCCTGGACCAACTGAAATCCTGCTGCATTGCACGCCGCTGGGCAAGTCGCCATGCCGTTTCGTCTGCCCGCAGGCGGACGGCCCTCAGCACGGCATCGAGCAGCGAGTCGGGTGTGCTGGCGTCGAACAGGAAGCCTGTTCCCGCAGTCGGGTCGCTCGTCGAGATGTCGCGGATCGTATCGGCGAGGCCACCCGTCCGGCGCGCGATCGGTAGCGTACCATAGCGCATGGCGTACATCTGGGTTAGGCCGCAGGGTTCGAACCGCGAGGGCATCAGGAACATGTCGGCGCCCGCGATCAAGCGGTGGGCCAGTGTTTCGTCATAACCGATACGGGTCGCGATGCGGCCCGGCGGAACCGGCAGGGTGCGCAGATGATGCTCGTATCCCGCGTCGCCGGCCCCGAGGATCGCGACCTGGATGCCGCGCTCGGCCAAGGCCCCGAGGATGTCGATCACCAGATCGACGCCCTTCTGCGCGGTCAGGCGCGTCACCATCGAGATGAGCGGCGCGCCGGTGTCCTCGTCGAGTTCGAGGTCGCGCTGGAGTGCGGTCTTGCACGCGGCTTTACCCGAGAGGTCGCCGTCGTTGTATGGCGCCGGAATGTGCGGGTCCGTTGCAGGGTTCCAGGCCCGCTCGTCGATGCCGTTGAGTACGCCTGAGAGATCGTGAGCGCGCGCGGTGAGGAGGCCCTCCATCCCGTAGCCGAATTCGGGCAGGCGGATCTCCCCAGCGTAGGTCGGGCTCACGGTCGTGATGCGATCGCAGAACGCCAGACCGGCCTTCAGCATCGAGACGTGGCCGTGAAACTCCAATCCTTCGAGGCCGAAGGCATGGCGCGGCAACTCGAGTTCCGCAAGAACGCCTGCCGGGAACAGCCCCTGGTAGCGCATGTTGTGGATGGTGAAGACGGATCGCGTGTTCGGCGCGCCCGACATGCGCAGGTAGGCGGGGGCGAGGCCCGTCTGCCAATCGTTGGCGTGCAGTACGTCGGCGCGCCAGTCGAGGCCAGACGTGCCCGATGCGATCCGCGCCGCGGCGAGCGACAGCGTGGCGAAGCGGAGATGATTGTCCGGCCAGTCGTTGCCGGCCGCATCGGTGTAGGGGTTGCCGCGCCGCGCGAAAAGGGGCGGGCAGTCGAGCAGCAGCAGGGGCAGGTCCGTGTCCGGCATGCGCGCCGAGAAGAGCGTGACGCTGTGACCGCCGAGAAGCGGGCCGAGTTCGGCGGCGCGGTCGACGTCTCGGGCCGCGTCCATCGCTTCTGGGTATGCGGGCAAGAGCAGGCGAGTTTCTACGCCGATGTCATTCAGTGCGGCGGGCAACGCCGCCGCCACGTCGGCGAGGCCACCTGTCTTGACGAGTGGATACGCCTCGGAAGCGGCGAACAGTATTCTCAACGGTCGGTCCCTCGGGTGCTTGGTATCCATGCGATGCGACAATGTTAGGGGGCTGTCAATATGCTGGCCTGAGCGCACTTCGATCATCGCGTGCACGCAGTTAAGGCAGTTGGTGCCCATCGAACTGCGGCCGCGTGCCGCGCTCGGGCCTCTATGCTTCTGCGCAACAATCACGATTGGCAGGCGACGCGATCACGGCCCGTCGATTGCATCGCCGGTCACAGGCGGGAAAACGCCCCTTCGCCCCTGCCTCGACGGGTAGGCGCTTGGTAACGTGCGCGCAACGAGCAGGCCCGGGCGGTGCCGCGCGTCGCTTTGGCTGTGCTGGTCATCGCGGGCGATTCGACCTGCTGGAGCATGCGTGCGATTGCTTCGCACAGCATGTTTGCCGGCACGGGCGGCACCTTCGGCGTGCCGCCTTTCAACGAATGGGATCGCCTCGCTCGCGCAATCTATGGGGCGCGAAGCGAGAGCGGGACCGCGCGACGTAGGAGGAATTCGAGGATGGTGAGAAACGCTTGCTATGCGCAGTCAGGCGGCGTGACGGCGGTCATCAATGCCTCGGCCGCGGGCGTCATCGAGACGGCGCGGCGCAACAGCGACAGGATCGGCAAGGTCTTCGCGGGGCGCAACGGCATCATCGGCGCGTTGACCGAAGATCTGATCGATACCTCCGTCGAGAGCGACGATGCGATCGCGTCCCTGCGCTATACGCCGGCCGGGGCGTTCGGCTCGTGCCGCTTCAAGCTCAAGGATCTCGAGGCGAGCAAGCGCGAATACGATCGCCTCATCGAGGTCTTCAAGGCCCACGACATCGGCTACTTCTTCTACAACGGCGGCGGCGACAGCGCCGACACCTGCTTCAAGGTTTCCCAGCTCTCCGAGCGGCTCGGCTATCCCGTCCAGGCGATCCACGTGCCGAAGACGGTCGATAACGACCTGCCAATCACCGACACCTGTCCGGGGTTCGGCTCGGTGGCGAAGTACGTCGCTGTTTCAACGCGCGAGGGTTCGTTCGATCTGCGCTCCATGTCGCGGACATCGACGAAGGTTCTCGTGATCGAGGTGATGGGGCGTCATGCCGGCTGGATCACCGCCGCTGGCGGGCTCGCTGCGGACGACGAGTATGATATTCCGATCGTCGTCGTGCTTCCCGAGGTCGCGTTCGACGAGGCGAGGTTTCTCGCCAAGGTGAAGGAGAAGGTGGATCGCTACGACTACTGCACGGTTGTCGTGTCGGAGGGCGCGCGCCATGCCGATGGCACCTTCCTGGCCGAGCAGGGCACGCGCGATGCGTTCGGCCACGCCCAGCTCGGCGGCGCCGGCCCCGCCGTAGCACAGATGATCCGCCGCGGGCTCGGCTACAAGATGCACTGGGCCGCCGCCGATTACCGGCAGCGCGCCGCCCGCCACATCGCGTCCGCTACCGACGTCGCGCAGGCGTATGCGGTTGGCGCGGCGGCGGTCGAGTATGCGCTCGCTGGCGAGAACTCCATCATGACGACGATCGTCAGGACGTCGTCCAATCCCTATGCCTGGGAGATCGGCAAGGCACCGCTGTCGCAGGTCGCCAACGTGGAGCGACACATGCCGCGGGACTTCATCAGCGAGGACGGCTTCTCGATCACCCAGGCGTGCCGCGAGTATCTCTCGCCTTTGATCCAGGGCGAGGACTATCCGCCGTTCCGCAATGGTCTGCCGCGCTACGTCATGCTGAAGAACGAGGCCGTGCCCCGCCGGCTCCCGGCGTTCACGCTCTGAGCAGCGGAAGGGAACTCACGGGCGACCCGAGGGAGGGAGACGAAGCCATATTCGGCCGCTGGAGAAGCCCCGCGCTATTGTGAGCCTCCGCCGCCTTGCCGCTTCGACATGAACTCTTCGCGCGCCTTGCGGTCGGCCCAGGCCCGCGCGCGCGCCTCGTCCTCCGTCTCGGCGGATTTAACCCGAGCGCTCGCTGCCGCTTGCGCTTCCGCACTCGCCCGCGCCGCTTCCTCGTCACGCTTTTTCTGCTCGGCGGCGGCGCGTGCTGCATCGCGTTTGCGACGCTCGGTCTCGGCGAGCTCTCTCTCTTTGCGCGCGTTCTCTTCCTGCGCTCGTGCCTGCTCACGAGCGGCTTGTGCACCCGGATCAATCGGCGGCGCCTCGCGACGAACCGGGGGGCTCTCGGTGGGCGCAGGCCCGTTCGCGCCGAGCGATTGTGGGTGATTGGAGAGCCAAGCCGCCGCCAGGGCGACGCCGCCAAAGACGAACAGCACAAGCCCGATCAGCAACGTCCGATGGGGGCCGGCCGTGCGTTGCGGGACCGTGACCGGGCCGGGCTGCGTCGTCGCGCGACCAGACGGGGCGCTGCGATCGCGAACCCGCGGCGCGCTTTGCGGCGGCACAGGCGTGTGAGGCTCTGCCGCGGCCGGGGGGGGGGGAAGGGCGGGCGGGGGGGGGGGGGGGGCGGGGTGCGCCCACGGCCCCGGGTAGACACGAAAGAGGGG
>CALMPK010000007.1 GCA_937873575.1 uncultured Hyphomicrobiaceae bacterium | reverse complement strand
CGCGCACGATGTCGATGCGCGAGATGATCGTGCCGTACTCGCCCGCCGCCCAGCGGACGAAGGCGAAGATGCTGTTCGGCGCGAAGCCGACGATACTGCGGCGACGGTCGAGGATCTGTTCGTAATTCTTGCGGCCGAACCTGATCCAGTGCTCGATCTTCTGTTTCTGGAAGGTCAGTTCGACCAATGTCGTGAACGGCGCAGGCCCGTCCGGCAGCGGACGGCTATGCGCGCGATGGACCGCTCTGCCGGTCATGGCTGGTCTCCCGCGATGGGTGGAAATTCGCGCGCGAGCAGTTCGCGCAGCATGTCCGCAACGGTGATCCCGCGCCGAAAGGCCGCGACCTTGATGCGACCGCGCAGCTCAGGCGTGATGTCGATGGTCAGGCGGGCGGTGAACGCATTGTCGGCAGCAATGCCGGTCGGTTGCGGCTCAGTCGCTCTGATCCATTTTTCGGGATTGCCCGGCCGGGACACAAACCGGCGTTTGTCGGCGCGCTCCGTCATGCCGCGCCTCCACCATGGAACAGCAGCAGGGTTGCGATGCGCGCGCGGGCGCGCTCAGCCATGACGGCATCGATGTCGCAGCCGAGACAACGACGGCCGCTGAGCCGGCAGGCTTCACCGGCCGCGCCGGAACCGGCGAACCAATCGTCGACCAGGCCGCCTGCGGGGCAGCTCGTGCGGATCAGAATTTCGAGAAGCGCTGACGGTTTCTCGGTCGGATGGATCGCGCGACCATGACAATTGCGCACGTAGATGACGGAGCGCATGAGCCTTGGCCCGCCGTCATAACTGAGATAGTGGCCGGCATCGATCTGGCCGGTATGCGGCGGACGTTGCTTGCGTCGCGCGGTGCGCGCCGTCGCATCGGGCGTCGTCTGCACATCATTGTAGATGTCGCGCCACGGCGTCTCAGTTGGATAGAACTGGACGGCCAACTCATGCACGCGCTTGAAGCGATCGGCATGGAAGCTGGAGCCGTTCTGTTTCTCCCAGACGATTTCCTGGGCGATGCGCAAGCCGGCGTCGGCGAAGCGGTTGGCGGTCGCCATGAAGCATCGCAGCGAGCCAAACACCCACAACGTGCCGGTCGGGTGCAGCGCCTCGCGAGCGCGCGTGATCCAGCCTTCGACCCGCCGGTCCCAGGCGAGCGACGTATCGCCATAGGGCGGATTGGCGAGGATCAGATCGAACGGGCCGTGCGCCGGCATAAGGTCGCGGCAATCGCCGGTGAGGATCGTCATGATGCGATCCTCCCGATGCGAAGTTGCTCGATCTCGCTGGCGAGCGCGGCGATCTCGCGCGCGGCGGGACCGTCGTCATCGATCTCGAAGGCGAGCCGGCCCGACTGCGCGGCGTCGGCGTAGATGACGCGCTGCCCGATCGCCGTGCGCAGCACCGGCGGATCGTGATCGGCCAGCGTCTCGGCCGTCTCGCGAGCGATGACAGTGCGCGCGCCGCAACGGTTGAGGACAAACCGCGCGGCAAGGCCGGGGCGATAAATGCGAGCTTCGTTCAGAAGCGCGAGCATCTCCGCCGAGGCCCAACCGTCGAGCGGAGACGGCTGCACCGGGATCAGCACGAGATCGGCTGCGAGCAGCGCCGAACGCATGAGGCCGGCGACACGCGGCGGACCGTCGATCACGACATGATCGACGTCGCGCGCCAACTCGGGCGCCTCACGATGAAGGGTGTCGCGCGCCAGGCCCACGACACCGAACAGACGCGGCGAGCGTTCACGGGCGCGTTGTTGCGACCAGTCGAGAGCCGAGCCCTGCGGGTCCGCGTCGATCAGCGTGACCCGCTTCCCCTTGCCGGCCCATTCGCCTGCGAGATGCAGCGCGAGTGTCGTCTTGCCGACACCACCTTTTTGATT
Organism: uncultured Hyphomicrobiaceae bacterium; assembly: GCA_937873575.1. Lineage (GTDB taxonomy): Bacteria > Pseudomonadota > Alphaproteobacteria > Rhizobiales > Hyphomicrobiaceae > JAEUMD01. The sequence goes on along the minus strand of CALMPK010000007.1, from coordinate 10,928 downwards.
GAGGAGCGCCACGATCATGGCGCGCCTCCGACCGTGAACCGGCAGAGCCAGTTCACGATTAAAGGAAAACGAGTCTCCGATTTAAGGAGCAAAACAGCGGCGGATTGCCAGCCGTTTCCAGCCTTTGCGCCATCGTTGCGGAGGTTATCCGCAGGCGTGCAAAAGTGCGGGGGCGTTAGAAAGATTCCGAAGGAATCTAGGTTAGAGAAGTTACGGCCGTCGCAAGCCTTTGAATCTCGGCGATGAATCGTCGATTCCGGTCCCCGATAGCACGAGGATCGGGTCCCTGATGGCACGATAGGGGCGGTCCCCGATAGCACGAGTGAATTCACAGCTTGTCCCCAAAGCGCGTTGACGGCTTCCGTCGCGGGCGCGGCGGGGTGAAAAAGGTTGGATCGGTTGCGACGAAGGTGAGCAGTTCGGGACCACCCACCTGCTGTGTGATGGCGAGCCGGTAGCCAGGCAGGGGCTGGCGGCGGATGATGTCGCGCAGGTCGTAGGCGAAATGCTTCAGCGGCGAGAGGCTGCCGGATTTCCGGTGCAGGTGGGCGAAGTCGAAGCTCCAGCCGAAGGACTGGCGGCCGCCGTGTTTACGCACGACGCGGTAGAGCCAGCGTTCGAGCCCGCCGGTCAGATCGAAATAGGCGCGGTCGATGGTGAGAACGAGCGCGTCATCGAGAACGGCGCGATAGAACCAGTCCGGCAGGATCAGCTCGACGCCGACAGGGCGACCGTCGCGATCGGTTCGCTCCTGCCACTCGTTGATCCACGAGAAGCGATGCCGACGGCCTTCCGCCGGTTGGCGGATCGAGGTCGCGACGGTGGTGGATTGGAGCCGGTCGAGCGCGGCCTTCAGGCGCTGGTAATCGCGCAGCGATACACCGCGGCCGACGAAGGTGAGAATCTCATAGGGCGTCGTCGCCATGAGCCGGGAAGTGCGCAAGCCCGCGTCGCGCGCCTCAACGATCTGGCTCGCGGCCCAGATCAGGATGTCGGCATCCCAGATGGTCGCCATGCCGTGATCGGGCACGGCCTCGACACGGATGGTCACATCGCCTGCCTTGAAATCGATGGGTGCGATGCGTTTCGACTTGGCGAGGGAGAAGAACGGATAGGCCATGAGATCCTGCGCGTCTCGTGGCGCGAAATCGCCGGGGAGCGCCCGGAACAGATTGAGCTGTCCGCGCTCCGAAGAGGACTGATGCCGCGCCGCCATTCGGGAAATCGTGCGCCGTCAGCGTGCGTATCGTCCTGCGCGCGCCGGCGACGTCGGCGACTGGCGCTTGGCGGGAAGAACCGATCCGCGGGGATCGGAGGTCGAGGTGACGGCGCCGCGATCGGCCCAGGCTTCGAGATCGTCGATGGCATAGACGACGCGGCCGCCGAGCTTTCGGTAGGCCGGGCCGGTTCCGTAGGTCCGGTGCTTTTCCAGTGTCCGGGCGGACAGGCCGAGGAATTCGGCGGCTTCCTTGGTGCGCAGAAAGCGCGGCGGGAGAACGGCGAGTTCGGGTCGCATGGATCGGCCTTTCGTGGTGTTCACGTGAGCCGCTGGAAATCAGCGGCGGGCGAAGACCACGATGGCGAAGCGAAACAGGTGAGATGGAGTGGGATTTTAGGGGGACCTGAAATCCCACATCACGTCCGCCGAGTCCCCCGGGGCGGGTGGACAGCAAAGACGTGTTCGCGGCGGATGGGAGGAATTTTGTGAGAAGCGTTTCGCTGTCGGCCTTGTACGTCAGCGGTTCGCGAGAAGCGGGCAACGCATCCGCAGGAGTCCTACGATCATGCAACGGCGACGTTGTGACTTCATTGTTGATCGTTTTCGGTTCGCCTGGTTCGCGAACCCTGGGATCGCCGGTGGCGCAGCAGCGTTCGATAGCCTCCAGCAGCCATCGCGTGGGCATCGCGAAGCAAAGCCATGACGGTATGGCGAACCGAGGATATCTGCCAGTCATCCCGCTTCATCCGCGGAAGACGGAAGATGATCCGGGCGATCTCCTGTTGGGTGGCGCCATCCCGGAACCCGTCGAACGCTTGCAGCATATGGCGCATCCGTCTGCGTTTCTGCCGCGTGAGGCGCGTGTCCGGCGGCACAGCGCGGCCGTAGAGCGATGCAAGAAGGCGGTAAATGGACTCTACCCGATCAAATCCTTCCAGACCGATCGGAACCATGGCAACCAAAGGAACCGCAGGCGAATGGCCGGCGGGCAGGATGAGCTGGAGGTGCTGATTCTTGCTCAGCTCGTAGAGGAGGAGCGTTTCGCCACCCTGTTCGATCGATTGAGCGATATCGAATGCGGCTCGTACATCGCGATCCAAAGAGAAGATCGGAGGAGCCGCCGCCAGCACGACTGTGCTGGTGTCGGCATGCGGAAGCCAGAACACCTGCGCCTTGGGAGGAGCTTGCTGCGGATCAAGCGGGAAATCGCAGTCCCCAACGCTGCCGAATCCTGTCGGTCAGCGATTGAGGATTTTCCTTGTTGCGCGAGTACGCATCGAAATCATGATCATACGTTTCGTTGCGACGGAGCCATTCCCAAGCGATGTCAGAGGCAGCAAGCCCGTCAACGTGGAGGTAGAGCGCCGAGGAGCGCCATCCTGAAGCGTCCGGTACCATGGTCAGTCCTTCCTCCGTCAATTTGCGGAGGAGCCAGCATTCCCGGAACGATTGTGATGCTGAAGCCGCGAAGTTTGGCGGGGGCGATGCCGCAGCGGCATCGCGTGGATCAGTGACACTGACTTTCGCGCACCAACTCGCGATAACCGTGCTCGGTCATCCAACGGGCACGCGCAAGGTGAGTGTCGTGGATCCGACGACAGCGATGCGGATTGCTTTGTGGATCGAGGCCGAACAGGATTTGAACGGCTTCCTGCCAATCGGCGCCGTCACGCGCCGCATCGAGTAGCCGCAAATAGAGAACCATATGCTCGCGGTCATAGCTGGTGAGCCGCCGACTTATCGGCGGCTCATCCAGGAACGCGAATGTCGATGGTTCCGTCATCGCCGGACATTGGCATGGTTACGATATTTTAACCATCGCCCGGTGCGTGCATCTTGGAATGATGGTGCATGGCCCGATGGCGCGGAACGACTATCGATGGGCCTGGCGGTTAGACGTGTCATGATGCAGCAGAACCCCTTGCCCTTTGTCGGTGGAGAGCAGAACGATCCCTGCCGCTTCAAAGGCCCTGCGCACCTGATCGCGCGTCGTTTCGTAAACCTCGAGGTCGCTTTCGGATTCGAGGCGTTTCAACGCGGTCAGCGATATGCGGGCCTTGTCAGCGAGCGTCTCCTGCGTCCAACCCAGCAACGCGCGTGCGGCCCGCGATTGTCGGGAAGTGATCATGCATGATCACCTCCCACCGACGCGAACGCACCTGCCAGAACTACGACTATAATAGTCGTTCTTGGCGCCTCCATCCAGCCGAAAGTCACCTCGAAGCGCTGCGACGAGAGTAGTCGGCCGACGACTGATTCGGTCGTGCCGCCATGCCGAAGGCGGGGCCGAAGCCCCATCCGGCTCAGGCGAACGGATCGATCTCGCCGACGATGGTGTCGGCATCCCCATCATATTCGGCGGCGGGCATGACGCTCATGGTGCCGTCGCCGGCGCGGTAGATGATGATCGTGACCATCAGGGTGGCGGCGAGGCTGAAGGCGAAGGCGTGAGCGTCTGCGAGGGACATTTTCGTAGCTCCTGTCTGGAGGCGGGGACCATCCCCGCTCGACAGGCGCCCGAGGTGTTTCGGTCGCGGCCGGGGTCATCAGAGAGGCAAAGCCGACCTGACCGCACGCTTCGCGTAGCGGACCCCATGAGGGTTGACCCCACGAGGCCGGGATTGAAACCAGGGTCAGCCTCAAAGAACGGGGATGGTGCCCGCCGACCGGAGCGGAAATCCTCGCGTTGGGCGCTGCCGTGGCCCTGCCTTCACCCTGACGTTGCGACGCCGTCGAGATGGGGCGCCGCTGCATGTCCGCAGCCGAAATGGTGGGAATGGAGTCGGGCGCGGTTTTTCGCCTGAGCCGGATGGGACTTCGGCGCCCATGGCCAGAAAGGGAAGCGCGTGGCAGCCGCGATCCGACGCGAACATGGAAAAGCCCGGCGGCTTTCGCCGCCGGGCTTTCCGGTATCCCGCCCGTTAGAACGGGATCTCGTCGTCATCGACGGTATTGCCGTCGTCGTTCTGGGTCTGCTTCGCCCGGCTCAGGAAGTCCACCGTCTCGGCGATGATCTCGCAGCCGTAGCGATCAACGCCCTGCTGGTCGGTCCATTTCGTGTAGTGGATGCGGCCGCGCACCAGAACCTTCATCCCCTTTTCGCAATGTTGCTGGATCGTCTTGCCGAGGCCGTTGAAGGCGGTGATACGATGCCATTCGGTGTCCTGGACCCGGTAGCCGTTCACGTCCCGGATGACCCTGCCTTCCGAGTAGCGGGGACGCGAGGTGGCGAGTGTGAAGTGGGTGATGTCGGTGCCGCCGTTGGTGGTGCGGGTTTCAGGGGCCTGACCGATGTTGCCGGCGAGAATGACGATGTTCTGCATGGTAAGTCTCCGTTGCTTCCCGGAGGGACCATTCCCTCCGACGAGACCCGGCCAAGGCCGTCGGGAGACTCCTGCACTGGCGCTTTCGGCGCCAGCTTGACCCCTAAGGCCCGAAGTGGTGCGGGCAGGCGCGTAGCGCCAACACGGTTCGGAGCCGCGGGGGTTGCTGGTGGAAACAGAACGGACTTAGGGGATCAGTCAGTCGGAGGAATTGGCGCCTCTCGAAAGCCGGGAGACGACACGCAGCCAAACCATCGGCCTTGCTGGCAAAGGCGCCCGATCAGGCCCATCCGCCACGCGGACACACCATTCAGAACCCTCTTAGCCTCCTCATGCGTCGTTGCAGGAAAGGCAGGTTGGGACGAGATCGGTAAAGCTATCGGGTTTCGGGCGCATGGCGCTGCCCCACCGTATCAGCGCGAAGAGGAGATGCATGCGGATCTGCATGGGGCGGGATGAAGGTGTTCACGACTATCTCCGCACTAATATAGGACAGGCCACCCCGGGGGGCGGTGATCGCTACGGCTGCGGGATTCGCTGTCAGACGACGCTTTTCGAAACGGGCGATGCGGATCGAACGTGCGGGCGAACGCGTCCCTGACACGGTCGTTCTTGTTCTGAACGGGATATCGGAAGCCAGCGGCGAAAGCCTTCGGGGTGTCTCGTGGGAGCGCAGGATCGCGGCCGTTGCCTCAGCGCGTAAGGACGGCCGTTCCGACCGCGTAGAGATTAATCATCGCCGCGATGCCGATGAATAGACCGCCAGCGCCGCACAGCAGATTGAGGACGAGACCTCCGTCGATCATGTGCTTGGCGATGCCGTGGACAACCGTGGTGCCGGCGATCACGGCGGGAATGGCGAAGATCGCCAGCGCGACAAGACGCAGAGCCGGATTTTTCGCGAAACCGACGACGGCGATGACCAACGCGATCGAGCCGAGCGCGGCGCTGATGGCGGCAAGGCCGGAGATGAGAGAACTTGCATCCGCCGCATAGGCATATTGAAACGCGGTCAAACCGGCCGCGAAGGGCAAGGCGTAGATCGCGAGGTTATAGGCGAGCACGCAAAACGCGATCGTCAGGGAGATGGCGAGCAGAATCAGCGTCATGAAAGCCTCCGTGCAAACGGTTGAGGATCACGACAGGCTGCCGGGAGATACGCTCCGCCTGCGACTATGCTGCTTCGCCGGTTCTGCAAGAATGCTGATGTATTCTGAACGAGAGCGTTTTTCTCGTAAAGACAATTATTGCTGCCGCGAGGCGGCGGCGCGTTATGCGCCGCCATCGAACTTCATGACGGGGATACCGAGTTTCCGGGCCTTGTCGGCGAGGTTTTCCTGAATCCCGGTGCCGGGGAAGACGAGGACGCCGACCGGCAGAACATCGAGCATCGCGTCGTTGCGCTTGAACGGGGCGGCCTTGCCGTGTTTGGTCCAGTCAGGCCTGAAGGCGATCTGTGGCACCTTGCGGTTGTCGGCCCATTTGGCGGCAATGAGTTCGGCGCCCTTCGGGCTTCCACCGTGCAGCAGCACCATGCCCGGATGCTTGGCGTGGACCTGATCGAGCCTGGCCCAGATCAGGCGGTGATCGTTGAAATCGAGACCGCCGGTGAAGGCAACCTTCGGGCCGGGAGGCAGGAGCACCTCGGCCTCGGTGCGACGCTTCGCGGCGAGGAAATCGCGGCTGTCGATCATCGCGGCGGTGAGGTTGCGATGGTTGACCATCGAGCCGGTGCGCGGCCGCCAGATCGAGTGGGTGTTGCGCTCGAAGTGCTCGGCGGCCTGGTCGCGCATCAGCTCGAAGGCGTTGCGCCGTTCGAGAAGGGTCTGGCCCTGTGCCGTCAGGCGTTCGAGTTCGACAGACTTGACCTCCGAGCCATCCTGTTCGCGCTGGAGGCGCCGCTGGGCGATCTCGTTGTCGTCGAGTTCGCGTTCGATCCGGTCGGTGGCGCGATGGAAGAGGTTGACCGTGCCCCAGAGCAATTCTTCCAGATCTGGTTCGAGGCGGGTGTCGGAGAGCGCCACCACGAGGGCGTCGAAGATGTCGGCGATGCTGCCGGCGATGACGCGGCCTTCCGGAAGCGGTCGCGGGTCGGGTTCGTCTTCGAAGGGACGGTAGCCGTAGAGCTGGAGTTCCTGAAGCAGGTGATCGGTCGGAGAGGAATCGTGGTGCGGCTCGTATGCGGTGTCGTGTCCATCGGTCATGGCGACTTTCCTTCGCGGTGTGGCCGCGCCCATCGCGGCCTTCATGGCGACGAAGGCGACGGGCGGGCCGGACCTGCACCCGCAGCAAAGCGAAGGGCCGGAACACTGTGGAGGATGCTGGAGGCCGGCGATTTTGCCTCGCGATGCAAAGCGCCCCACGGGGGCGCGGCGGAAAATCGTCGGCCGCAGGCATTGCCTGTCCGGCCCGGCTGACGCCCGATCGCCCTCTCAGAAGGCCGTGGGTGTGGCCTCTCGACCCCGGAGGTCTCGCGCCATGATCGCAGCCTGTCACGCACCGCCCTGCCGCACCTTCCCTTGCCAGTCGATCAGACCGCCAGGGACATGAAGCGGGCGACGTCCTCCGAGGCGACCTGTAGACGCAGATGGGCCGCAAGGGCGTCGAAGCCGAGCAGCCGGAGATCCTCGTTGAAGTCCCCGAGCCGTGGCGTGAGCACGACCGCCTCCATCCCGACGGCGCTGGCGCGCTCGATCAGCACGGTCATTGCCCTGTCACCGGCCGGATCGTTGTCGCGCGCGATGTAGAGCCGCCGCAGCATCCGCGGGAAGAGGATGGCCGAGAGGTGCGCGGCCGAGAGCGCCGCCATCGACGGCATCTGCGTCAGGACCGATCGGACAGACAATGTCGTCTCGATGCCTTCGCCGGCCGCCATTACCTCGCCGCCCACGCCGAAGCGCACGGCCTGCCCGAGGAGATCGCCCATCGCACGCCGCGGCGTCTCGATCGGGGCACGGCCGAGATTGGCCTCGCTGAATCCGCCGGGGTCGAGCCAGGTGCGATGCGCGCCGGTCAACTTGCCGGAAAGGTCGGTGACGGCAGCGATCATCGCGGGCCAGGTCTCGGTCGGGCTATGCTCGTCCGGCCGATAGTAGCAGCGCGGATGGAAGCGAAGCGCGCCGGTTTCGTGCAAAGTCGTAATGCCGCGTTTGCGCAAAACCGCTTCGACGAGGGTTCCGCCGATCGGCTGCGACATGGCAAAGAGCCGCCGCGCCGCTTCGGGTGAGCCGGCGCTGATGGACTGTCTGCCGGCCAGCATCCTGGTCCTTTCCGGTTCAGGATGCGGGAGCGCGAGGAATCGGCGCGCTTCCTTGGCCACATCCTTGAAGTCGACAAGGCCACAACTTTCGCGAATCACGTCGAGCAGATCGCCATGCTCGCCCGACGCCGCGGCATCGGTCCATTTGCCGGCCGGACCTTTCGGCGAATCCTTCAACCGCACGAACATCGAGCGGCCCGGCGTGTTGCGCACATCCCCGACCTGCCAGTAATTGCCCTGACGGCGTCCGGCAGACAGATAGTGACGGCACACCGCCTCGGCCTGCCGGCCAAGACGGTGTGCAAGTTCTGCGGCATTGTGACGGGGCATCAAGCCGCCTCGCGCTCGCCGATGCGCTCGACCGGCCAGCGGCCCAGCACGCGCTCGAGCACCGCCGGGCCGGATGTGTCGGTCGGCACGAACATACGCAGCTTCCACGCGATGATTTCGTGGAAGAGGCCAAAGGCCGAGAGCCGTTCGCGCATCGTGTCGGTGAAGCCGGACAGCTCGATGCGGTTGGCGCCCATGACACGGCAGCGGCGAAGCTGGAGGCCCTCGGCGAGATCGAGGATCGTGCGACCCTCCATCAGCGCCATGAACGCGGCGTCCGGCGTCAGCGAGGAGGCGCCGGTCGTAGTCGCGTTCGCCGCCCAGGCCGGCGAGACCTTGCGGCCGACGATCCGCTCACCCTCATCGGTCTGAAGCCGATAGACGCGAGTGGATTCGTTCGGCAGCCGCTTCCAGATCGGCAGTAGCAGGCCGGTGACGACATGGATCGTGCTGTCGGCAAATTCCGGCACCTCGGCGACCTCCGTGGTCCAGGCTGCGGCGAAGGCATTCCGATCGGCGTCGAGCCAATGGGTCTCACCCATCATCTTCACCGGAACATTATGCGCCTCCATCGGCCGGATCAGCTGGACGCGCCGCTCGATCTCGCCGTCGTCGAGCATGATGCTCGTCGTCGGAATCTGCACGGCAGCGCGTCCCGACCGCTCGTTGACGAGCAGCTTCGCTTGGCGGTCATCGAGATGGCCGAGCGCATCATCGAGCGTCACCGGACGATTGCGCTCGCGCTGCGTGATTGTGAGCAGCCGGGTTTCCGCGCCGGTGCCTGGATGGGTGTAGATGATCTGGCGATCGGTGACGGTGAAGCGTTCCGCTGTCAGCGTCTCCAACCCGACATCATAGGCGCCGCTGGCGATGGCGCCCTCGATCTTCGCGTTCAGCAGTTGCTCGAACGCAGTGAACAGGATGCCTTGAAGCTCGATGGTGAGCGCGAGCAGCCGATTGAGGAAGGTGATGATCGGCGGCAGCTCATCCTTGATGCCGGTCGAATCCATCAGCTTCAGGCCAGTGGCGGACTCAAAGCGGTCGAGCGAACAGCCCTCGACCTTGCCGCGCACCAGCAGGAGATAGAGCTGGCGCAGCGCATCGCGGGCATAGGCGCTTTCCAGATTGTCCTCCGGCCGGAACAGGCCCTGGCCGCCGGTCTGGCGCTGGCCGCGCGTGATCGCGCCCAGCGTGTCGAGGCGACGGGCAATGGTCGAGAGGAAGCGCTTCTCGGCCTTCACGTCGGTCGCGATCGGTCGGAACAGCGGCGGCTGCGCCTGATTGGTGCGGTGCGTCCGGCCGAGCCCCTGAATGGCGGCGTCGGCCTTCCATCCCGGTTCGAGCAGATAGTGGACGCGCAGCCGCGTGTTCCGCGCTGACAGCTCGGCATGATAGCTGCGGCCGGTCCCGCCCGCGTCGGAGAAGATCAGGACACGCTTCGCGTCGTCCATGAACGCCTGCGTCTCCGCGAGATTCGCGGAGGCGGCGCGATTTTCGACGGCGAGACGGTCGCCCTTACGGACGATACGCCGTGAACGGCCCGTCACCTCCGCTACCATATCGGTACCGAAATGCTGGACGATCTGGTCGAGCGCGCCGGGAACAGGTGGCAGACTGGCGAGCTTGGCGATCAACTCGTCGCGGCGCGCGACAGCCTCGCGGCTTTCGACAGGCTGACCATCTCGGGTGACGGGCCGTGATGACAGGTTGCCCTCGCTGTCCGTGAAGGGCTCGTAGAGCTGCACCGGAAAGCTCGTCTCCAAATACGATAAAACGTATTCGCGCGGCGTGATGTCCATGCGAACGTCGTTCCATTCCTCGGTAGGCAGGTCGGCCAGGCGGCGTTCCATCAGCGCCTCGCCGGTCGAGACGATCTGGATGACGGCGGAATGGCCTTCATCGAGATCACGGCTGATCGAGTGGATCAGCGTCGGCGTCTTCATGCTCGTGAGCAGGTGGCCGAAGAAGCGTTGCTTGGCGCTCTCGAAGGCCGAACGCGCGGCGGATTTGGCCTGCCGGTTCAAGGTGCCGGACGCGCCGGTGATGTTGGCCGCCTCCATCGCCGCGTCGAGATTGTTATGGATGATGGCGAACGCGCCGGCATAAGCGTCATAGATGCGCGTTTGCTCCGGCGTCAGCGCATGCTCGACCAGCTCATATTCGACGCCGTCGAAGGAGAGCGAACGGGCGGTGTAGAGACCGAGCGCGCGCAGGTCGCGGGCCAGCACCTCCATCGCCGCGACGCCGCCGGCTTCGATCGCCTCCACGAACTCGGCGCGGGTGCCGAACGGAAAATCCTCGCCGCCCCAGAGTCCGAGCCGCTGGGCGTAGGCGAGATTGTGGACCGTGGTGGCGCCGGTCGCGGAGACATAGACGATGCGGGCGTTCGACAGGGCATGCTGGAGCCGCAGACCCGCGCGTCCCTGTTGCGAGGCAGCGACATCGCCGCGTTCCCCCTTGCCGCCACCGGCATTCTGCATCGCGTGCGCCTCGTCGAAAATAATCGCCCCATCGAAGTCGGAGCCCAACCATTCGACGATTTGTTTGACGCGCGAAAGCTTCTCGCCGCGGTCGTCGAACCGTAGCGTGGCGTAGGTTGTAAATAGGACGCCTTCCGGCAGCGTGATCGGGCGCCCTTGCGGGAAACGCGAGAGCGGTGTGATCAGCAGACGTTCCATGCTCAGCGACGACCAGTCGCGCTGTGCATCCTCGATCAGCTTGTCAGACTTGCTGATCCAAACAGCCTTGCGGCGGCCCTGGAGCCAGTTGTCGAGGATGATCGCGGCGGACTGGCGGC
>CALMPK010000006.1 GCA_937873575.1 uncultured Hyphomicrobiaceae bacterium | reverse complement strand
GGCGAAGCTTTCCTTGTCGAGGCCGAGAAGTTCGCCTGGCTGCTTCCGGCGGCGGTGACGTTACTGCCCGCGTTTCTGGCGTTGTTCTTCGCCGCCGCAGCGGCCGGAGCGCGCGCGGTATGGCGTCCCGGACTGGCGCGGGTCGTCGTGCTGGCACTGGCGCTCGCCATCGCCGAATGGCTTCGCGGCCACATTCTGACGGGCCTCCCGTGGAACGTGCTCGGCTATGCGCTGACCGCACCGGGCGCTGCCATCCAGGGCGCGGCCATGTTTGGCATCTATGGTCTGACCCTCGTCGCCGTGATCGCGCTCGCCGCGCCGCTCGTGTCGCTGTCGGACGCGGCAGAGGCGCCGAGCGAGAAGCTGGTGGTGCGCGCCGGTGCCGGCGCTCTCGTTGCAGTAGCTTTGCTCGCGCCGCTGCTCGGATACGGCGCATGGCGGCTCGGCGAAGCGAGCGACGATACCGTCGATGGGGTCAAGCTGCGCATCGTGCAGCCGAGCGTGCCCCAGCGTGAAAAGTGGCAGCGGGAGAAGCAGCGCGAAATCTTCGACCTGCATCTCGATCTGTCGCGTCGCAACGCCGGGGGCCTCGTCGACGACATGGCCGGGGTCACGCATCTCGTCTGGCCCGAGGCAGCGATGCCGTTCTTGCCGCTCGAGAGCCCGCAGGCACTCTCTGAAATCGCGGAACTGCTGCCAGACGGCACGCACCTGCTGACCGGCGCGCTGCGCGCCGAACGGCCCGAGCAGCCCGTCGATCAGGCCGAGGCGGTGCCGCCGCCGCGCGCCCGGGTGTTCAACTCGCTGATGGTTTTCAACGCCGAGGGTGGCCTCGCCGCGGTCTACGACAAGATCCATCTCGTACCGTTCGGTGAGTATCTGCCGATGCAGGCGCTGCTGGAGAGCATCGGCCTGGAGCAGTTGACGCGGGTGCGCGGCGGTTTCGAGGTCGGGCGCACGCCGCGGCCCATCATCGACGTACCGGGCCTGCCGCCGCTTCTCGGGCTCGTCTGCTACGAGGCGATCTTCCCGGCCGAGGTGGTGCAAGCGCAGGATCGCCCTGCGGTCATCTTCAACGTCACCAACGACGGCTGGTTCGGCCAGACGACTGGACCCTACCAGCACTTCCACATGTCGCGCGTGCGGGCGGTGGAGGAAGGCGTGCCGATCATCCGAGCCGCCAACAACGGCGTCTCGGCCGTCATCGATGCCTACGGACGAGTAGGCCCGACGCTCGACCTCGACGTGCGCGGCGTCATCGACACGGAGCTGCCGCGCCACGTCGAGCCCCCGCTCTACGCGATTGCCGGGGACTTCGTCTTCCTGGCGCTTCTCGCCTTGCTTGCCGCAGCGCTCGCGCTCTCGCGACCGAGCGGCGCCTGACGAAGGTTCAAACCCTTGCTGCGGTTCCCCTCGGATGATCGGTGTAGGGGGTGCGTTTTTTCTACTTGTTTTTCCGCGGGCGCATCGTTGGCCCGTCTATCCGAAACGGCAAGTGCGAAATCGCGTTCCAAAAGCATCGTTCAGAATGCACGCCTCATCCTTCGCAGTGAAGCCGGTTTCGACGCACGGGAAGGCGAGGATCGACGAGGGTTTCCGCGCTCTTGGATCATGCGGTGATGTTGACGGGCGATTATCCGACTTCTAGACATGTCGAAATCTCATTTCCCTTGGCATTGAAAAGTCGGCACCCGGTCTCGGTCATGGCAAAAGAAGAAGAAGAAGTTCGGTCCGGCTCGTACGCCGAGGAAAGAAACGCGCGCCGCCCCAATCCGATGGATGCGCACGTCGGTACGCGGGTCAGGATGCGGCGCATGCTGCTCGGCCTCAGCCAGGAAAAGCTCGGCGAGATGCTGGGGCTGACGTTCCAGCAGGTCCAGAAGTACGAGAAGGGCGTCAATCGCATCGGCGCGAGCCGGCTTTTCGATTTGTCGCACGTCCTCGGCGTGCCGATCCAATACTTCTACGACGAAGTCCCCGCGGCGATGACCGAGCAGATGGCGACGTCCGGCGGCTTCGCTGAACGCGGCTCGGAGCCCTACGTCACCGAGGTGATGTCGTCGCGCGATGGGGTCGAGCTCAATAAGGCGTTTTCCCGCATCACGGACCCGCGCGTGCGACGCGCCATCGTCGAACTCGTCAAGTCGCTCGCCGGAGAGGCGGACGGGAACTGAGGCGTGACCAGCCAAGGGCCCCGAGCCCGGCACGGGGCCTGCGACATGGCGTACATGGCGCGCAGGGCTCCGGGATGAGGCATGCGCGCGTCTTGACCCCTCCACGAAAGCTTGCAACAAGGCTGCCGAAATCAGCAGCTCAGATCTGACCCGAGGGGGCCCGTCGTGGCACGCAAGTCCTATCTCTTCACAAGTGAGTCCGTGTCCGAGGGGCATCCTGACAAGGTTTGCGACCGCATCTCCGACGAGGTCGTGGACCTCTTCTATCGCGAGAGCCTCGCCGCCAATCTCGATCCGTGGGCCATCCGGGCGGCCTGCGAGACCATGGCGACCACGCAGCGTGTCATCATCGCCGGCGAATACTCGAACACGGCGCCGAGCGTCACCGTGCAGATGATCCAGGAGATCGCGCGCAAGGCGATCCGCGACATCGGCTACGAGCAGGAAGGCTTCCACTGGGCCAACGCCAACATCGAGGTGCTGCTGCACGGCCAGTCGGCCGACATCGCTGCGGGCGTCGATGCCAAGCAGCCGACCAACAAGGAGGAAGGCGCGGGCGACCAGGGCATCATGTTCGGCTACGCCTGCAGCGAGACGCCGGTGCTGATGCCGGCGCCGATCTACTACTCGCATCGCATCCTCGCCGATCTCGCCGCCGCGCGTAAGTCGGGCAAGGGCGAGGCCGCCAAGCTCGGCCCCGACTCCAAGAGCCAGGTGACCGTGCGCTACGAGAACGGCAAGCCGGTCGGCGTCACCCCCATCGTCGTCTCGCACCAGCACATCGTGAAGGACCTCTCGTCCAAGCAGGTGCGCGACATCGTCGAGCCGTATGTGCGCAACGCGCTGCCGCAGGGCTGGATCACCAACGACACCGTCTGGCACATCAACCCGACCGGCGCCTTCTACATCGGCGGACCGGACGGAGACTGCGGCCTGACGGGTCGCAAGATCATCGTCGATACCTACGGTGGAGCAGCCCCCCACGGCGGTGGCGCTTTCTCCGGCAAGGACCCGACGAAGGTGGACCGCTCGGCCGCCTACGCCTCGCGCTACCTCGCCAAGAACGTGGTCGCGTCGGGCCTCGCCGAGCGCTGCACCATCCAGCTCTCGTATGCCATCGGTGTCGCGCGCCCGCTTTCGATCTATGTCGACACGCACGGCACCGGCAAGGTCGACGAGGCCGCTATCGAGGCCGCCATCCCGAAGGTCATGGACCTGACGCCGCGCGGCATCCGCAGCCACCTCGAGCTCAACAAGCCGGTTTACGCCCGCACCGCGGCGTACGGTCACTTCGGTCGCGAGCCCGACAAGGACGGCGGCTTCTCGTGGGAGAAGACCGACGTCGCCGAAAAGCTCAAGGCGGCGATCGCCTGATCGGCCGACTTGAAATTCGAAGCAATGAGAACGCCCGCGCTTTCCCGAGCGCGGGCGTTTTCCATTGGTGTCACGTCCGAGGATCAGCACGGCCGGACGCTGGGGGGCGCCCTATCGAAATGCAAGCGCTCTGGTTTCATCGAACGCCCAAAGCGCGCTCTACGTCGCCTCTCTGAACTCCACGCCCTTGAACACGCGCACCGGTCTGCCGCGCTCGAGCTGGTCGTGGCGCGTCCATCGCTCGCGCTCCGCCTCGGCCATCGCGCTGGTCACGCCGGCGGCCAGCATCGCCGCGAGCCGTGCGAGCGCGAGGCGCTTGTTCATCGCCTGCGAGCGCTCCTCACGCGCGGTGGCGACGAGGCCCGACGGCCTGTGTGTTGCGCGCACCGCGCTTTCGGTCTTGTTGACGTGCTGCCCGCCAGGACCGGATGCGCGCATCGCTTCGAAGGTGACGTCGGCGAGGTGGATCGCATCGCCCGTCTCGCGCGCGGGCGGCGCGAGGCCATCGACGGCGACGAACCAGTTCTTGCGTTTGTGCCCCGGCCGAAGAGGCGAAGCGCAAACCCATTGGACGCTGCCGATGTTGCGCTCTGCGAAGCGGCGGGCGCTCTCGCCCGAGATCGCGACGAGTGCCGAGAGCAACGCTCCGCGCACTTCGCCCTCGACGCAATCGATAAGCTCGGCGGCGAGCCCTGCCGCTTTGGCCTCGCCGACAAGGACGCCCGCGAGATGCGCCACCGCAAGCTGGCATTCGCCGGGGCCGCGCCCCGACGTCACTTGCAGCCAGACACGCTCGGCCGCGTTGGCATTGGCGTTGGCGCGGTCAATCATCGGCCGCCCTCCGCGCTTTGTAGGTGAGGACGGGCCGGTAGACGGCGATCGTGCGCACGAGGCCCGCCTGCTCGAGGTCGGCGACCACTTGCACGATGTCCTTGTAGGCCTGCGGCGCCTCGTCATAGAGCAGCTCGCGATCCTCACAGATCACGCGGCCGCCGAGCTCGGTGCGCGCCAGATCGCCGACGCTGTATTTGTGCGACAGACGCGACTTGGCGTAACCGCGTTGCCACCTGCGCCCGGCACCGTGCGCGAGCGACCACGCGGCGCGCTCCGCGTCCCTTGGCAACGGGGCGACGAGGAAGCTCGGCGTGCCGCGGGAGCCGGGGATCATGACGGCGCCTGCCGCAAGAGCTTCGCGCGTCGATGCCGCGCCCTTGCGGTGGAACCACGCCGGCGCGCCCACGAAGTCCTCGCGCGTCACCATGTTGTGCGCAACGTCCGAGACGGGCCGCGCCTCGGCGCCGAGCTCCGCCGCGAACCGCCACGCGATCAGCGCACGATTGGCGCGGGCGAAGCGCATGGCATGATCGTGACGGGCGAGGTAGTGCGCCGCGTCGTCGCTGTCCTCGTCGAGCGGATCGCCGGCGTGGCGGTCGATCAGCTCCTTGTACACGGCCTGTCCAAGGCCGCGGCTGCCCGAGTGGATCAGCAGTGCAGCCCGTGAGCGGTCGAGGCCAAGTGCGGTGAAGGCTTGCTCATCGCGGATTTCGTCGGCGACCTGCAACTCGGCGAAGTGGTTGCCACCACCGATGGTGCCAAGGCCGGCGTCAGAGGCCGATACGGGGAGAGCATACCGCGCGCGCCAGGGCGCAAGGTCTCCCTCCCACGGCAGCTCGAGGCCGGAGATGCGCTTTTCCCAGCGGTCGAGCTTCAGCTTTCGCGCCGGGAGATCGGTTTCCCAGAAGCTCATGCCGCAGCCGATGTCGTTGCCGGCGAGTGCCGGATAGAACCGGCCGCGCGACACGAACGCGGCGCCGACCGCGATCCCCTTGCCGGGGTGCAGATCGGGGAAGCCTGCCGCATGCACCATGCCGTCGAGGCGCGAAGTGCAGCGGAGTTGCTCGAGGGCGGCACCCTCGATCCACGATTTGTCGGAGGTGAAGAGTTGAACGTCCGGCGCGTGCGATGCGCCGCCGCCGGTCGAGGAGGTTTCAGGCGCCGTTGGCGGCACCGAGGGGGAGTTGCCCATGTGAACCCAGGGAAGAGAGGCAGGTGTTGCCCGCGATGACGCCACCGCGGACGGCTTGGCAAAGCGTCGCTGCGTTGGCTGTCATGGCTCTTCTCCTCGTCGGGTCTTCGAATGGTCGGGGTGGCTAACTCAAAATTGTGGCGGAGTAAAGCTCCAGCTCCTATACCGGGCCGCGCCTGGCGGGCGCACCCTGCACCGCGCGGGGCGTAGCACTCCGCTGTTCGGGCGCGACGTGTCGAGGTTGACGGGATGGCGGACGAAACGACACCGGCGGATCAGAAGAGCGATTGCGAGCTTGGCGCGGACGGGGCGGGCGATCTTCGCTCGTTTGGACGGCGTCGTGGCCGCAAGGCGACCGAGCGTCAGCGGATGCTGCTCGAGACGCTGCTTCCCGAAGTGGCGGTCGGCGCTCCGACGTTCTCGGACGATGCGAGGGGAGCGCTCGACGGGTTGTTCGGCCGGCCCGTGCGCGAGACGTGGCTCGAGATCGGCTTCGGTGGTGGCGAGCATCTCGTCTGGCAGGCGCGCGCGAACCCGGATGTTGGACTGATCGGGGCGGAACCGTTCGAGGATGGCGTCGTCAAGGTTCTTTCCGAGATCGATACCGATCGTCAGGCAGGCGCTCGCAAGCTCGCCAACGTGCGGCTTCTCGCCGATGACGTCCGGCCGCTGCTGCGCGCGCTTCCGCCAGCCTCCCTCGATCGCGTGTTCGTCCTCTTTCCAGACCCGTGGCCGAAGCGGCGCCACGCCAAGCGACGTCTCGTGCAGCCGCCTCTCGTCGAGTTGCTCGCGCGGGCGATGAAGCCCGGCGCCGAGCTCCGGGTCGGCACCGACATCGGCGACTATGCGCGCACTGCGCTCCTCGCCCTCACGTCGTCACCGGATTTCGCATGGCAGGTCGCGGGCCCGCAGGATTGGCGTGTGCGTCCCGGAGACTGGCCCGGCACCCGCTACGAGGCCAAGGCGATCCGCGAGGGGCGCCGCTGCTATTTCCTGCGTTTCAGGCGGGCAAAATGAGCGGAAAATGGACAGATCCCGCTTGCAACGAGCGTTGTCATAACGTATCTTCAACTTGCTCATGATCATCTCAACTCTGAGAGTGGATCCACAAGATCCGCTCTTTTTGTTTTGAGATCGGCGCATCCCACGAAACGATGTTGCAGCCCCCTGATGTGCGCATGCAAACAGGCAGCGAAGGCGCTGACGAGCCTCGGTTTTTGATAGAATCTGGATTGGATGCGGAAGTCGCTCGCATCGTCGAGCCGGCGCTCATCGATCTCGGATTCCGGCTCGTGCGCGTTCAGATTTCCGGACGCGACGGCAAGACCGTCCAGATCATGGCCGAGCGTCCCGACGGTACGATCAATATCGACGACTGCGAGACGATCTCGCGCCAGGTTTCGGCGCTGCTCGACGTCAACGATGTCGTGTCGGGAAGCTATCGGCTCGAGGTGTCGTCGCCCGGCATCGACCGCCCGCTGGTGCGGCCATCGGATTTCGAGGCCTGGGCCGGAAACGAGGCGAAGATCGAGCTGCGCCAGCCGGTCAGCGGACGCAAGCGCTACCGTGGCATCGTAGAGGGCTACGAGGCGGGCGAGGCGCGGATCGTGGTTGATCTCGAAGGTGTGGGCAAGACGGTTGTCGGGTTTCCGGTCGAGCTGATCTCGGACGCCCGCCTGGTTCTGACGGACGAATTGATCCGCGAGGCCTTGAGTCGCGCGAAAAAACTAGCGAAACCCGGCTCGGCCGCCCACGACGGCGCCGATCTGGACCCGGTGGAGGAATAGACGAACATGGCGATGGCCGGTATCAGCGCCAACAGGCTCGAGCTGCTCCAGATCGCGGACGCGGTCGCCCGCGAGAAGTCGATCGACCGCAAGATCGTCCTCCAGTCGATGGAGGACGCGATCCAGAAGGCGGCGAAGTCGCGCTACGGGTCTGAGAACGACATCCGCTGCACGATCGATCCGAAGACCGGCGAGACGCGGCTGGCCCGCGTTCTGGCAGTGGTCGAACAGGTCGAGAACGATTCGACCCAGATCACGCTCGACGACGCCAAGAGCCGTAACCCCGACGCCAAGATCGGCGACCTG
>CALMPK010000005.1 GCA_937873575.1 uncultured Hyphomicrobiaceae bacterium | reverse complement strand
AGCGGGCGGCGGCCCGGGGCCAGGCGCATGGTTGTCCCGCTCATGCCTCTCCCACCGTCCAGATGGGGCCACCCCGCCCGCCGATGCAAGGTCGTGGCGCGGGATGTGGGACGATCGGTATCGGAGGAAGGCGGGCCTCGGAATGGGCGGCGCGAAGATCCCGGTTAGGCTTCGGTCATTGCCCGGTCACGGGGCCGGATTGCCGCGCCACAGGGGGCGCAGGTCGTCCTCGGTCAATGTTCCGTTGGACGTGGGCCTGGTCAATGCGGGCCATGCGCGCGGGCGCTCGCTGCTCGCATCGATGGTGCCACCGGATGGCTCCGTGCCTGCCTTGCGCGTCGCCATGTCGTAGGCGAGGGCAAAACCGAACGACGCCTTCTGCTTCATCTCGGTCCACACGCCGGAGGCGATCTCGCAGCTCGTCGTGTTGCGATCGCAATACGTCCTGGTCCAGTGCGCGGCGGCCATGGCCTTTTCCATGAACAGTTGCTGCTGCGCCGGGTCGGTCGGGAGCATGTAGACGACTAATCCCGTCAACGCGAGTGTGCGTATGGAGAACATGGGTTGCCCCTCGGTCAGGTGCATCAAATTGCAGGCGTTATGATTACCGTCACGACGTCAACAAATGCTGTCCGACCATGGCGAGGGAACGGTTCGCGGGCGCACATCAACTTTCGCAAAATTGCATGGCTCGAATTAAGAGATCGGTATCGCCGGTTAACAGCTCGTTTAGATGAGCGGCGGATAATTCCCCAAGCCGCAACCAGCTCCCGGATCGTCATGTCTTCGCGCCAGCTCAAACTCGGATTTGCGACCGTCTGCGTCATCGTCGGTTCGGTGGCGTTCAATCTCTTGGCAATGCAACCGAGTTCCATGCGCGGGGCTCGCCCGGAGCACGCCTATCGCGGTCTGAACAACTTGCCGGGTGCAACGTCGTCGTCATTCGCAGGAGGCGCGCCGACAGTACGACAGAATGTTCCGGCCGCTGCGGGTAATGCCCGCTCCGCGTCGTCGCGCGGCACCACAACGACCGACGAGTTCAAGCGATCGGTTCAGGACGAGCTTGCTGGGCGTAGCGCTTACGGCGGCGATACGGATGGGATCGCCAATTTGATGTCGCGATCCGCGAGCGACTAGGGTTGCTGCCGACATCGATGGAACCGGGTGCGGTGGCCTCGAAGTCGCGAGTAGCGCTCTCAAGGCATTGGCCTAGGGTGCGCTTTATGCCTTTCGATGAAGGCGTGAGCCGCTCCACGGCTCAGCGGATCGCGCCCTAGCCCCACGTCGCGTGGACGTGGCATCGTGCGCCATCTTGGCGAGCGGGAGCGCGGAACATGCGTCTCAAGGCGGCGATCTGGGTTAAAGCGTATCTGCGCATCTGCGCGGCGGCTGGCGCGCAGGCGTTCGTCGTGCGGCACGGCGACGACGATGCGGGTGCGATCTTCCTCAAGGTGACGCGCGCCGATCGCACGGCTCAGATTTTCGCGCCGGCTCCGACGGGGCTCGATGAGGCTGTCTACGATCGGCGATGGATATGCATCTCAGGGGCGGCGCCGATCGACGAGCGAGATGCCGACGCGCGTCTCGAGCGGGAGACGAAGCTCGATTCCGACATGTGGCTCATCGAGGTCGAGGAGCGTGACGGGCGACACTTCCTCGACGACTGGCTGCTCAAATCAGAAACTTGAATGCAACACAGGGAACAGCGCGAGCGCCACTGTTGCAGATATTGACTAGGCACCGCGGGCGTACGCTGTCAGTTAATCAGTAAGGGCTGGGAATGAAAGCGAGTCGCCCGGGAGAGGAGCAGCACATCTGGTCACAAAGGGATTGACCATGGCACACGTCGTCGAATTCCGGGCCTCGTCGAGGCGCAACCACAGTCGATCGGCATCGCTGTCCGCACGCGGTTCGGCGCAGATCGTCATATTCCCCGGCGTCCGCTACGAGCGCTGGGACGATGGCACCGCAGCCGGCGCCATGCCACACAGCAGAACGCGTGATCGGATCGATCTTCCGGAGTAGTTCGGCGGAGCCGTCTGGCCGTCGCTACAACTCGGTGCGACAACTCGATCGCGGTGGCGGGTGTGGATGCACCCCGCGTCGCAGCCCGCCGGGGCGGGCGTAGGCATAGACCGCGCGCGCTTTCGTAGCGGCGGCTTCTTGCCTGCGATGTGTGGAGATTGGTGGCGCCCCGTAGGGGACTCGAACCCCTGTTCCCAACGTGAGAGGCTGGTGTCCTAGGCCACTAGACGAACGGGACAGCGCTTCCAAGGCCGCCACCTATATGTCAGGCGCCCGGGCCGATCAAGTGCCTTTGTCGAATTTGCGAACTTTTCGCGCCGCCCCCTTGGAGGGACGTGTCCGAGGTGCATTTGGTCCCTGAGCGGCACCCTCACCGCTTCATGGAACACGTTGCTTCTCAAGACCGATTGCGGCCTGGGAGAGGCGCCGCTAGTGTGCCGCCGCGCTGCACAAGCCGCGCGAGCCGCTCACCACTGGCTCGCCCGCCGCACGTGTGCGGCATCATTTGACCCCAGCCGCGATCACAAGGAAAAAACTTCATGGCGCCGTCGAAAAGCTACTTCATCGAGGATCTCGCCGTCGGTATGGAGGCCTCCATCTCGAAGACCGTTTCCGACGCCGACATCGTCGCGTTCGCCGAGGTCTCGGGCGACAAGAACCCCGTGCATCTCGATGCAGCCTACGCCGCCGGCACGATGTTCAAGGAGCGCATCGCTCACGGTATGCTGTCGGCTGCCTACATCTCGGCCGTGTTCGGCATGCAGATGCCGGGCCCGGGTGCCATCTACATGTCGCAGACGCTGGCCTTCAAGGCGCCGGTCAAGATCGGCGACACGGTCGTCACGACGGTGAAGGTCGTCGAGGTGATCGCGGAGAAGAAGCGCGCACGCTTCGAGTGCGTCTGCGCCGTCAACGGCAAGCCCGTCGTGACGGGTGAGGCGATGCTGATGGTGCCGTCGCGCGGCTGAGGCCGCGGCGACGCGAGAGAGCGGTGGCGCGCCGAGTGCGCGCCCCGCTCCGCTGCCGCGAGGGGATGCCGATGCAGGTTGTCCGTGACACCGCGAACGTGACATCCGCGCTGCGCGGCGCGGTGCTGGCAATCGGCAACTTCGATGGCGTCCATCGCGGACATCAGGCGCTGCTCGCGGAAGTGCGCCGGCGCGCCGCCGGAATGGGTGCGCCCTCGGGCGTGATCGTGTTCGAGCCGCATCCGCGCGAACTGTTCCAGCCGTCCGAGCCGCACTTCCACCTGACGCCGCTGCCGTTGAAGCTCGATTGCTTCGGTGAGATGGGGCTCGACCTCGCCGTCGTGCTGAAATTCGATCGCGAGATGGCGGCGCGCTCCGCGCAATCCTTCATCGAGGATCTGATCGTCGGGCATCTGGCGCCACGTCATCTGGTCATCGGTTACGACTTCTTCTTCGGCAAAGGTCGCGCCGGGACGCCCGAGACGATGCGGGCCGAGGGCGAACGGCTGGGCTTCGGCGTCACGGTCGTTTCGCCAGTCGCCGAGGATGGCGAAGTGTTCTCCTCGACGGCGATCCGCCTGAAGCTCGCGCAAGGCGACATGCAGGGCGCGACGGCGGCTCTCGGTCGGTTGTGGCGGGTAAGGGGCACCGTCGCCGGCGGCTTCAAGCGTGGCACCGGCCTCGGGTTCCCGACCGCGAACGTTCCGCTCGAGCCCGGAACCGCCCTCGCTCACGGCATCTATGCGGTGTGGGCTGAACTCGACGGCATCCGCCACGCCGCCGCGGCCTATCTCGGCACGCGGCCGACCTTCGATGACGGATCGCCGATGCTCGAAGTGTTCCTGCTCGATTTCAGCGGTGACCTGTACGGGCGCGAATTGACCGTGGCGTTCGTCGACCACATCCGCGCTGACCGCAGGTTCGATACCATCGAAGCGCTGAAGGCGCAGATGCAAGCGGATTGCGATGCCGCGCGGCGCATTCTTGCCGCCGCTTCGACACGGTCCACGTGTGGCGCCTGAACGGTTCCATCGATGGGGCCTTCGAACCGCGCCGGACTGCTCATCTTATGGGCACGTTGCGATGGTGCTCCTAAGGCGCCTGTCAGGCGAGCCTCGCATGGCCGAAGTGCTCGGCAATGCTGTATTTTTTCATGTAACTGGATTACTGTTTTCAAGCTCGCGCGGGGCGGCGCTTTTCGTGTCCGCCTCGGCCGAGTTTCGCCGAATTTGTCCGCATTGACGCCAACTGCGAGCGGGGTGGATGGACGAGCAACTGCCACATCTCCTGGCCATAGCGATTCTGACGCTGGCGGCCGTCACGATGGGCCTCGTCATGGTGCGGCTGAAACAGCCGCCGATGGTCGGCTACATCCTCGCCGGCGTGACGCTCGGCCCGACCGTGCTCGGCTTCGTGCCGCGAGCGGAGGCCGTGCCGCTGCTCGCCGAGCTCGGCGTGCTGTTCCTGCTGTTCCTCGTCGGCATGGAAATATCGCTGAAGGCGTTCATCACCGACCTGAAGCCCGCGGTGCTCGCCGTCGTCGGCCAGCTCGTTCTGGCGATCGGCGCGATGGTTCTGACCGGCGCGTTCCTCGGCTGGACGACGCAGCAATCGCTGCTGCTGGCGTTCGTCGTCACCATGTCGTCCACGGCGGTGGCGCTGAAGGTGCTCGAGGAAATCGGCGAGCTTCGAACGCAGCTCGGGCGGATCGTCGTCGCGATCATGATCGCGCAGGACATTGCGCTGGTGCCGATGCTCATCATGGCGGAGTCCTGGAGCCAGGGTGTCACGTTCGAACCGAAGACGCTGGTGATCCTGGCGCTTGCCGTCGGCGGGCTCGCGCTCTTCATCGCCACGCTCGGTCCGCGCGGCAAGCTGCATTTCCCCTTCCAGGACCACATCCTCGGCCGCATCGAGCTCGTCACGCTGACGGCGCTCGCGGTCTGCTGCTCGGCCGCGACGTTCTCCGGAGTGCTCGGGTTCTCGCCAGCCTACGGCGCATTTCTCGCTGGCCTGTTCATCGGTAAGACGACACTGCGGACGGAAGCCATCAACGCCATGGAGCCGATCCAGGGCGTTCTGATGGTGCTGTTCTTCGTCGCCATCGGCCTGCTGCTCGATGGCGAGTTCATCGTCCACAACCTGGCGCTGGTGACCGTGTTCGTGCTCGCGGTACTCGGCCTCAAGTCGCTCGCCAACATCGCCATCCTGCGCTTCGTCGGCCTGAGCTGGACGGACGCCTATCAGGCCGGCCTCATCATCGGGCAGCTCGGCGAGTTCTCGTTCGTGCTGGCCGGTGTCGGCCTCGCCAACCACGTGCTCGACCCCGTGGGCTACAAGCTCGCCATCTCCGTCATCGTGCTGTCGCTGCTGCTTAGTCCGCTCTGGCTCAGCACCATCCGCCGCGTTCACGATGCGTCGCAGACGGGTATCGAGAGCCTGAAGCTCGCACTCGTCCACGCCTACTCGGGCGAGGTCGAGGAGTTGACGCGGGTGCAATCCGCCATGGCCCGGGGCATCGTCGTCACGCGCCGCGTCGCGGGGCATCCGACGCTGCTGCAGGCCTACGCGATGCGGGTGATCGAGATGCGCCGGGCGCGTGCTGAAGCGCGCCGCGCGGAGGCTGCAAAGGCGGCGCGACCGGCGGAAGCGACGCCAGTCGCCAAGGCGGCTGTGACGCCTGCGAACCAGAGCAGCGTCGACCACGAGGACGAGCGGCGACTACGCCAGCAGCAGGAGAGCCAGCAAGGCTGATCCGAGGCCCATCGATGCCCGCATACAAAAAGGCCCCGCTTTCGCGGGGCCTTTCTTCTAGCTGTTCGTCTCGTCCGTCTCAGAACAGACCTTCGATCTGGCCGTTCTCGTTGAGGCGGATGTTGTCGGCGGACGGCACGCGCGGCAGGCCCGGCATGGTCATGATCTCGCCGGTGATGACGACGATGAACTCGGCGCCGGCGGAAAGACGCAGCTCGCGCACCGGGACCGTGTGGCCGGTCGGAGCACCACGCAGGTTGGCGTTGGTCGAGAACGAGTACTGCGTCTTCGCCATGCACACCGGCAGCTTGCCGTAGCCCGCGGCCTCCAGCTCCTTGAAGCGTGCCTCGACGGAAGCGTCGCACGAAATATCGGCGGCGCGATAGATCTCCTTGGCGATCGTCCGCACCTTGTCGCGCAGCGGCATGTCGTCGGGGTAGAGCGGCTGGAAGCGGGCCTCGCCGCTGTTGGCGACGTCGGCGACGTGGCGCGCCAGCTCTTCGGTACCCTTGCCGCCATCGGCCCAGTGCGTGCACAGGAACGCCTTCGTGCCCATGCTCTCCGCCGCCTTCATCACCTCGGCGATCTCGGCGTCGGTATCGGTGATGAAGCGGTTGACGGCGACGACCGGCGGCACGCCGAACTTGCGCACGTTCTCGATGTGGCGCTTGAGGTTCTCGCAGCCCTTCGCGACCGCCGCGGCGTTCTCGCCCTTGAGGTCGTCCTTGGCGACGCCGCCGTGCATCTTGAGTGCGCGGACCGTCGCGACGATGACCGCTGCGGCCGGCTGCAGCCCTGCCTTGCGGCACTTGATGTTGAAGAACTTCTCGGCACCGAGGTCGGCGCCGAAGCCCGCCTCCGTGACGACGTAGTCGGCAAGCTTCAACGCGGTCTTGGTGGCCAGCACCGAGTTGCAGCCATGCGGGATGTTGGCGAACGGGCCGCAGTGGATGAAGACGGGGTTGTTCTCCAGCGTCTGCACGAGGTTCGGCCTCATGGCGTCCTTGAGCAGAACGGTCATGGCGCCATCGCCCTTGAGATCGCGCGCGCGGACTGCGGTCTTGTCGCGGGTGTAGCCGACGACGATGTTGCCGAGGCGGCGCTCGAGGTCCTTGAGGTCCATCGACAGACAGAGGATGGCCATCACCTCGGAGGCGACGGTGATGTCGAAGCCGTCCTCGCGCGGGAAGCCGTTGGCCGTGCCGCCGAGCGAGTTGACGATGTAGCGCAGCGCGCGGTCGTTCATGTCGAGCACGCGGCGCCAGCCGATGCGGCGGGCGTCGAGGCCGAGCGCGTTACCCCAGTAGATGTGGTTGTCGAGGAGCGCGGAGAGCAGGTTGTGGGCCGACGTGATGGCGTGGAAGTCACCCGTGAAGTGGAGGTTGATGTCCTCCATCGGCACGACCTGGGCATAGCCGCCGCCGGCCGCACCGCCCTTGACGCCGAAGCACGGACCGAGCGAAGGCTCACGCAAGCACATCATGGCCTTCTTGCCGATACGGTTGAGGCCGTCGCCGAGGCCGACCGTCGTCGTCGTCTTGCCCTCGCCCGCCGGAGTCGGGTTGATGGCCGTGACGAGAATGAGCTTGCCGTCCTTCTTATCCTTGAGGCCGTCGATGAACTCGGGCGACAACTTGGCCTTGTAGGGGCCGTAATTGAGCAGCGCGGAAGCCGGAATGTCGACCTTGGTGGCGACCTCGGCGATCGGCTTCATCTTGGCTTCGCGGGCAATCTCGATGTCGGATTTCACGGCCATTGTTTTTATCTCCTCCTGCCAGTCTTGGCTGGCACTTCCCGTTTATTGATGGTCCGACCGGCTCAAACGTCCGAACCTTGGTTTTAGGCTTTCGCTTCGGCTGGGGTTGCCGCCTCGAAGATGTCGCCGACCCTGACCCCGGTCGATGCGGCAAATTCCGCAGCCGAGATCTTCTGTCCGGCGTCGGCGCGCAGCCGCTTCACCAGAATGGCGCCGCTACCCGCTGCAACCGTCACGCCATCCGGAGAGATGGCGAGCACCTCGCCGGGTTTGCCCGATCCTTCGGCTTTGCGCGAGTCAAAGATGTCGAGCTTGACGCCCTTGAGGCGGGTCCAGGCGCCGGGCGCCGGGTTCACGGCGCGAATGAGGTTGTAAACGTCGGCGGCAGGCTTCGACCAGTCGATTTCGGCCATCGCCTTCTTGAAGCGGTACTCGTAGGTGGCCTTCGAGTGGTCCTGCGGGATCTTCGGGGCCTTGCCGTCGCGAACGAGATCGAGGCTTTCGATCATGGCATCGACGCCGAGCGGAAAGAGCTTCTTGAAGTAGACGTCGCCGAGCGTTTCGTCGGGCCCGATGTCGCACTCCTTCTGCATCAGGATCGGCCCCTCGTCGAGCCCCTCGTCGGGCCAGAAGATGGAGAGGCCGGTGCGCGTCTTGCCCATCGCGATCGGCCAACTGATCGCCGAAGGGCCGCGGTGCTCGGGCAGCAGTGAGGGATGGTACTGGAACGTGCCATAGGTCGGCGCGTCGATCACCGGCTGCGGCACAAAGAGCGTCACATAGGCCATGATGCAGACATCGGGCTTGAACGACTGCATCAGTGCCAGCGCTTCCGGCGTCTTCCACGACGCCGGCTGATGCACGGGCAAGCCCTTCTCGGAAGCGAAGGCGGCGAGCGGGTCGCGGGCCTTGCCTTCCTTGTCGGGGGCGGAGAAAACCGCGACCACGTTCTCGCCGCGTTCGAGCAGGCGCTCGAGCACGGCCTTGCCGAAGGCCTCCTGGCCATGGACGACGATGCGCATCGATGATCCTCCCGTTCGGAGCCTGTTGGATGCGGCCCCATGTGATGTTGTTTGGCTGGCGCGCTATCCGATCAGAGCGAACCGCAAGCGTTTCCCTGAGCGGTTGACGGCGCTCCATCTCGAAGTTCCGAGAGCATCTTCCTCAGACCGCTCGCTGCCTCGAGGCATGCCGTGCCGTCGAATGATGCCCCGCGTTTTGCCCGTTTCGCGGGCTTTGTTTGCCCCTCTGCTCGCGGCAGGTGTTGCGACGTTCGCCCGGCGGCGCGGGCCCGGTGCGACGAGGGGCGCGAAAGCGCCCCCCGTTAATCCATCAACTACTCGGCGGCCTGGCGCTTGACGATCTCTGTCGCGCCGGCGGTCCTGAGTTCGGCCGCCTCCTCCTGCGAGTAGCCGAGCACCTCGGTCAGGATCTCGTCGGTATGCTCGCCAAGCAGCGGCGAACGGGTCACCTCGACGGGGCTGTCGGACATCTTGATCGGGCAGCCGACCGAGAGGTAGGGACCGCGCTCGGGGTGATCGACCTCGACGATCGTGCCGGTGGCGCGCAGGCCCTCGTCGGCCGCGATCTCCTTGAGCGAAAGGATCGGGCCGACCGGGATGTCGAGCGGGTTGCAGATGTCCATCACCTCGAACTTGGTCTTGGTCATCGTCCACTGCTCGATGCGCGCGAAGATCTCGTTGAGCTTGTCGAGACGCTCCACCGGCTTGGCATAGCCGGGCTTGGTCTTCCACTCGGGCTCGCCGATCACGTCGCACACCTTCTCCCAGACGGCGGCCTGGGTGATGAAGTAGGTGTAGGCGTTGGGGTCTGTCTCCCAGCCCTTGCACTTGAGAATGCGGCCGGGCTGGCCGCCACCCGAGTCGTTGCCCGCGCGCGGTGTCGCCTCGCCGAACGGAATGCCTTCGCCGAACTGCGAGTATTCCTTGAGCGGGCCCTTCTCGAGCCGCTGCTGGTCGCGCAGCTTCACGCGGCAGAGATTCAGCACGCCATCCTGCATGGGGGCGAGCACGCGCTGGCCGCGGCCCGAGCGCTCGCGCTGGTAGAGCGCGGTGACGATGCCGAGCGCAAGATGCAGTCCGGTGCCGGAGTCGCCGATCTGCGCGCCGGTGACGACCGGCGGGCCGTCGCGAAAACCAGTGGTCGAGGCGGAGCCGCCGGCACACTGCGCGACGTTCTCGTAAACCTTGCAATCCTCGTATTTGCCGGGACCGAAGCCCTTCACCGAGGCCATGATCATGCGCGGGTTCAGTTCCTGAATGCGCTCCCACGAGAAGCCCATGCGGTCGAGCGCGCCCGGCGCGAAATTCTCGACGAGCACGTCGCAGGTCTTCACGAGGCGTTCGAGGATTTCCTTGCCGCGCTTGTTCTTGGTGTCGATGGTGATCGACCGCTTGTTGTGATTGAGCATCGTGAAATAGAGGCTGTCGGCGCCCGGCACGTCGACGAGCTGCTTGCGCGTCGCGTCGCCTTCTCCGGGGCGCTCGACCTTGATGACGTCGGCGCCGAACCAGCCGAGAAGCTGCGTGCAGGTCGGCCCCGACTGGACGTGGGTGAAGTCGAGGACCTTGATGCCGTCGAGGGCTTTCATTGTCGTTTGTTCTCCATGGGCGTCCGCGCTGTCTCTCGCGGTATCGGTGTGTCAGAAACCCCGCATCGCTATGGCGAGCAGGTGAAGGCCGGTTCGCGCAGCCCGAGAGGGAAGCCGGTGCCGGCTTCCACCTCGGGCCCGCGCGGGCGCGCTGTTATTTGTACATCGTCTGGTTCTTGGTGCCCGGCGCGTACTCGCGCGGGTCGATCCAAACGTTGACGACCGCGCACTTGCCGGTCTTGGCGATCGCCTCGCGGGCACGCTGAAGTGCCGGGCCGATCTCGTTGGCGTCACGGACTTCCTCGCCATAGCCGCCGATCATCTTGGCGAAGATCGAGAACTCGACGTCGCCGAGCTTGTTGCCGATGTCGCCGCGATTTTCGCCGTACTTGGCGATCTGGCCATAGCGGATCTGGTTCATGGCCGAGTTGTTGCCGATCACGGCCAGATAAGGCGCGCCGAAACGTTGCGCCGTTTCCATGTCGAATGCGGTCATGCCGAACGAGCCGTCGCCGTAGAGGCACATGACTTCCTTGTTCGGATGCGCGAGCTTGGCCGCAAGTGCGAAGCCGGTGCCGACGCCGAGCGAGCCGAGCGCGCCAGGGTCCATCCACTGGCCGGGGCCGCGCGGGCGGACCGCCTGCGCCGAGATCGTCACGACGTCGCCGCCATCGCCGATGTAGATCGTGTCGTCACCGAGGAACTCGTTGATCTCCCAGGCGAGGCGGTAGGGATGGATCGGCGACTGGTTCGACTTGAACAGCGGCATCAGCTTCTCGAGCGCGATGCCTTCGGCCTGGCGCAGCTTCTTCATCCACTGCTGACGCTCCTGGCGCGCCGCTGCGTCAGGGCCGGCGGAGATGGCGGCTGCAACAGCCGAGAGGATGGCGCCCGGATGCCCGACGAGACCGAGCGAGATGTCGCGGTTCTTGCCGACCGTGCGGTAGTCCATGTCGATCTGCACCAGCGTCGGCACCGAGATGCGCTTGCCGTAGCCCATGCGGAAATCGAACGGAGTGCCGATGATGATGAGGACGTCGGCGTCCTTGAACGCGAGGCTGCGCGTGCGGTCGAAGTGGTGCGGGTCGTCGGGGTGCAGCATGCCGCGGCTGGCGCCGTTCAGATAGGCCGGTACGTCGAGCGCGCGAACGAAGTTGATGGCTTCCTGGTGGCTGCCGGACATCCACACCTGCTGACCGAACAGGACGGCGGGACGCTTGGCCTTGTTGATGATCTCGGCCAGCCGCTCGATGTCGGCGGGGTCGCCGATGGAACGGCCCGAGGCGCGATAGTGTCCGGGCTTGGGGATGCGCGCCTTGTCGAGATGGATCTCGGCGTCGAGCACGTCGCGCGGGATCTCGAGGTACGAGGGACCGTAGGCGCCGGAATAGCACTCGCGCGCGGCCATCGAGATCATGTCGGCGACGCGATCGGTGGAGAAGACGCCCGATGCGAACTTGGTGATCGGTGTCATCATGTCGACGTGCGGCAGATCCTGCAGCGAGCCCATCTTGTGCTGGGTCAGCGAAGACTGGCCGCCGATGTGAATGATCGGGCTTTCGGAACGGAATGCGGTTGCGACGCCGGTGACGGCGTTCGTGCAGCCCGGGCCGGCGGTGGTGACGACACAGCCGAGCTTGCCCGTCTGGCGCGAGTAGCCGTCGGCGGCGTGTGCGGCGACCTGCTCGTGGCGGACGTCGACGACGCGAATGCCCTCGTCGATGCAGCCGTCGTAGATGTCGATGATGTGGCCACCGCAAAGCGTGAAGATCGTATCGACGCCTTCGTTCTTGAGGGCCTTGGCGACCAGGCGCCCACCCGAGACGACGTTAGGATCCGTGCTCTTGCGCTTCAGCGTATCCTCGGCCGTCGTCGTGGCGATCTTCGCCTCGGCTGCACCGGTTGCCGCCATGTCTAAATCCTCCTCTAGGTCGGAACTTTTGTTTGTTTTTGTTGGTTGTGTTCGTGTCGTGCCGTGTCGGCTGGCGTTTCGCGAACGTCAGGGAATGTCGACGTGTTGTTCAACGTGGGATCTCAGTCGCAGAGTGTGCTCGCGCACCAAGCGCTCGGCGAGGTCGCCGTCGCGCTCGGCGATGGCCATGACGATCTGACGGTGATCGACGATCGAGCGCTGGGCGCGGTCTTTTTCGAAGATGGTGCGGTTGCGGATGGCGCGGACGTGCAGAAAGAGCCCGTCGGCGATGTCTCCGATCAAGGTGTTGCCACTGGCTCGCAAGATCGCCTGATGAAAGCGGATGTTGGCGTCAGAGTATTCGCCCATCCGGCGGCCGACATCATCGTAGGGGTCGGTGAGCTGGCGCAGTTCGGCGAGGCTCTCGGGCGGCGTGTGCTCTGCGGCGAGGCGCGCCGCCATGCTTTCGAGCGCGGCCCACACCGTGATCATGTCGAGGATCTCGGCCTTCGTCTTCCTGACGATAAAGATGCCCCGGCGCGCGACGACACGAACCAAGCCCTCCTGGTCGAGCTGGGCGAGTGCCTCGCGCAGTGGTGTGCGCGAGATGCCGAAGCGTGCCGACAGGTCGCGCTCATCGAGGCGCAGCACGGCGTTGTCGTCATAGATGTTCATCTCGGCGATCGCGGCCTTCAACGCCTCGTAGGCGCGCGTCTTGAGGCTCTGGCTCTCGCCGATCGGGACGATGTTGAGGCTCGTCTTCTGCATGTCCATGCGAAGCTTCCCGTTCGGGTGGAAGTCGTGAGCCGTGACACGTTGCCGTGGTTCGCCTCCGCTGACACTCGGCTCGCGGCGCGATCCATCCGGCCGGTTGTTACGGCGCGGGTGCGATCGTGAGGGGGCCTGGTGGGCGGCATCACTTCTGGCATACCATATGCCAAGGCGGGAAGCTCTTCAACACCAGATCGGGCAAGGAGCAGCACTATAGTATCAGCCTATCGGGTCATCCAGCCTTTCGCGGTCGGCGGTCGTGAGGCCGGCGACGGGGCGGAGATACACACGAAGTCCACGGGCTTCTGGCAGAGCGCATGGGCCGGTATCATGGCAGGCCCGCGAAAAGTGCAGGGCAGCGGGAATCTGCACATCCAAAGAATGGTTACGACTAGGTTCGAAGCCCCTCAACCGCGGCATCGAGCTGTGGTATACCAGAGCGGACGACTTGTAATCGCTGCCGATCCTGGTTTTCTGAAGGGCCTCGGTCGGCGGCCTCAACGAGGTCGGTCAAAATGCCGGCGAGCAACGTCGGTTCGCCTTCTCGCTGCGCCGACGCCTGTCGTGCCCACCCGTTCGGGTGACGCGGGGGGCGGGTGGACAATGTAGAAGCGGGCGCGCAAGAAAATAAGAAACCAGATGCGCGGTTCTGAACCGCGCGGGAGCGGAGCGCCGGAGCATGAATCTGCAAGAGTTCCAGGCCAAGGAACTCCTGACCCGATTCGCCGTGCCCGTTCCAAGGGGGCGGATCGCCGATAGCGCCGCCGACGCCGAACGGGTCGCGCGGCGTCTTTCGTTCCCCCGTTTCGCCGTCAAGGCCCAGGTCCGCTCCACCGACCGGCTCGCTGCTGGCGGCGTGCGGTTCTCGGCCTCTCCCGAGGGTGTCGGCGAGACGGCACGCCTGCTGCTCGATTCGCGGATTTCGCGTGCTGGGAGCGCGCCGTCAGATCATGCGAACACCGGCGAAAAGGTCCGCTGGGTGCTGATTGAAGAGGCGATCGAGGCGATGCAGGCGCTCTATGCGGCCGTGTTCCTCGACCGGGTGACGGGTCAACTTTCGCTGATGGCCGCGCCGGCCGGCGGCTCCGCCATCGAGGCGCGGGCCAAACAGGACGCGCAGTTCATCCGACGTGCGCCGCTCACGATCGTGCGCGACGGCGCGGAGGGCGATTTCGCGGGAATGGCGGCTGGCATCGGCCTCGAGGGAGGCGTCGCGGAGAAGGCCGCCTCCATCTTCCGCCGCATGGCCTCGCTGGCCGTGGCGCTCGACGCCACGCAGGTCGAGATCAATCCGCTGGTGGTGACATGGGACGGCGACCTCGTCGCCCTCGACGCGAAGATCACCATCGACGACAACGCGCTCATCCGCCATCCGGCGCTCGCGGCGCTCGCCGCCGCGGTGGAAGCGGAGGAGGGGGATGCGGTGGTTCTCGGTGCCGACCGTCACCACATCAATTTCCAGCGTATGGATGGCGACATCGGCCTCGTCGTCAACGGAGCGGGCCTGGCGCTCGCAACGCTCGATGCGATCGTCGATGCCGGCGGGCAACCTGCGAACTTCATGGATATTCGCACGACGGCGACCAGCCTCGATGTCGCCTACGGCGTCGAGCTGATCCTCGCCAATCCCAAGGTGCGGGCGATCCTCGTCAATGTTCACGGCGGCGGCATGCAGCCCTGCGATACGATTGCGGAGGGCGTCGGCATCGCGCTTCGCCGCGCGGCGCACAAACCGGCTATCGTCGTGCGCATGGCCGGAAACAACGCGTCATTCGCGACCACGGTTCTCGCCAACAACGGTGTCGCGTATCAGAGCGCGAGCGACATGGCCGCCGCGTCCCGCAACGCCGTCGAGGCGGCCAAACGTCCACCTTGACCCGGTCCGCGCCAGCAGGCGGCGAGGGGACGCAACCAAGAACAAACATGCAGGTCGGAAGGACATCATCGGTGACGAGCGACAACGCGAGTGGCTTCGGCCGCAATCAAACCAAGGGCGCCGGCAACGGATCTGGCGGGTTTGGCGGCGAGCCGTGGGAGGGCGGCAAGCGTTCTCCCCATCCCGGTGCAGGCCGGCGCAAGGCGCTGATCTTCCCGAAGGGTCGCCTGCTGAAGGACGATGAACGCCAAATGGTGGCGCAGATCGTCGGTCCCGGGCCGCACACCCACGACATGCTGATCGAGAACCTGCACAAGATCCAAGACAAGGAGGGCTGCCTTCCGGTCGGCCATCTGCAGGCGCTGGGCGAGCTGATGCGCATGCCGATGGCGGCGGTCTACGAGGTGGCGACGTTCTATGCCCACTTCGACGTGATCGCGGACGGCGAGCCGCGCCCCGCCGAGCACACGATCCGCGTGTGCGATTCACTCTCGTGCATGCTGGCAGGTAGCGAGCAACTGCTGGCGGCGCTCGGCGCCGAGGACATGGAGAACGTGCGCGTGCTGCGCGCGCCCTGTCTCGGCTCGTGCCAT
This sequence comes from uncultured Hyphomicrobiaceae bacterium, assembly GCA_937873575.1. Classification (GTDB taxonomy): domain Bacteria; phylum Pseudomonadota; class Alphaproteobacteria; order Rhizobiales; family Hyphomicrobiaceae; genus JAEUMD01. The sequence goes on along the minus strand of CALMPK010000005.1, from coordinate 4,916 downwards.
ACGGCGCCGGCCGTGCACGTCGGTCATGCCCACGTCGACCATGCGACGCTCGAGAAGATCAAGTCGCAGGTAGAACACGGCCGCTCGCACGCGACGATCCCCGACTACCAGACGTTCGAGAGCTACACCGCCAGCGGCGGATATGGGGTGCTGAAGCAATGCCTCGGCGGCGAGCGCAGCGTCGACAGCGTCATCACCACCCTGTCCGATGGTGGGCTGCGCGGCCTTGGTGGTGCTGGCTTCCCGACCGGTCGCAAGTGGACGTTCGTGCGCGGCTACAAGGGCCCGCGCCTCATGGCGGTCAACGGCGACGAGGGCGAGCCCGGCACGTTCAAGGATCGTCACTATCTCGAAACGAACCCGCACGCCTTCATCGAGGGCATGCTGATCGGAGCGTGGGCGGTGGAGGCCGAGCAGGTCTTCATCTACATGCGTGACGAGTATCCGGCCGTGCGCGAAATCCTCGCGACGGAACTCGCCAAGGTGGAGGCGGCGGGCCTCGTGCGTCACACCAGGATTCAGGTGCGGCGCGGCGCGGGCGCCTACATCTGCGGCGAGGAAAGCGCCATGATCGAGAGCATCGAGGGCAAGCGCGGCCTGCCACGCCAGCGTCCGCCCTATGTCGCCGAGGTCGGCATCTTCAACCGGCCGACGCTCGTCAACAACGTCGAGACGCTCTATTGGATTCCGTCGATCCTGGCGAAGGGCGCGCCCTGGTTCGCCTCGCAAGGGAAGAACGGAGCGAAGGGACTTCGCTCCTATTCCGTCTCCGGGCGCGTCAAGAGCCCGGGCGTCGTTCTGACGGCGGCGGGTACGACGGCCGCGGAGCTGATCGAGCTGTGCGGCGGCATGCTCGACGGGCATGCCTTCAAGGGCTATTTGCCGGGTGGCGCCTCAGGTGGCATCCTGCCGTCCTCGATGGCGGACATTCCCCTCGATTTCGGGCAGCTCGAGAAACATGGCTGCTTCGTCGGCAGCCATGCGGTTGTCATCCTGTCCGACAAGGACGACATGAAGTCTGTCGCCCTCAACCTGATGCGCTTCTTCGAGGACGAGAGCTGCGGGCAATGCACGCCGTGCCGTGCCGGTACCGAGAAGGCCGTGAAGCTGATGGGTGCCAAATCGTGGGACAAGCCGCTGCTGGACGATCTGAGCCAGGTGATGCGTGATGCGTCCATTTGCGGTCTCGGGCAGGCAGCTTCCAATCCGCTCCAGTCGGTGCTGAAGTTCTTCCCCGAGGACCTCGGCTGATTTCATTCCGCATCCCGACGCCGGACATGCCGATGAGGCCGGTGGCGTGGATAACCTGAACGACGAGAACCGCGAAAGACGGTGTCATGACGGACAAGATCAAATTCCTGCTCGATGGCGTCGAGGTCGAGGCTGCGCCGGGTGAAACCATCTGGCAGGTAGCCAAGCGCCAGGGCACGTCGATCCCGCACCTGTGCTACCACCCGGCGCCGGGCTACCGCGCCGATGGCAACTGCCGCGCCTGCATGGTCGAGATCGAGGGCGAGCGGGTTCTCGCCGCCTCGTGCCAGCGCAAGGCGGCAAGCGGCATGAAGGTGAAAACCGCGTCCGAGCGGGCGAAGAAGTCGCGCGAGATGGTGTTCGAGCTGCTGCTCGCCGATCAGCCTGCGCGCGAGACGAGCCACGATCCGAAATCCAAGTTCTGGTCGTGGGTGGACCGCATGGGCGTCGCGCCGGTGAGCCGCATGCCGAGCGCCGAGCGGCCCGCCGCCGACAACTCGCACGCGGCGATCGCCGTCAATCTCGACGCCTGCATCAATTGCAACCTCTGCGTCCGCGCCTGCCGCGAAGTGCAGATGAATGACGTCATCGGTATGGCCTACCGCGGGCACGGGGCCAAGGTCGTGTTCGACTTCGACGACCCGATGGGCTCTTCCACGTGCGTCGCGTGCGGCGAATGCGTGCAGGCGTGTCCGACGGGCGCGCTGATGGAAGGCAACCTCCTCGACAAGTCCACCGGCAAGCGCGTTGCCTACGAGGACCGCAGCGTCGATACGATCTGCCCCTATTGCGGCGTCGGCTGCCAGACCACCGTGCACGTGAAGGACGAAAAGATCCTCTACGTCGACGGCCGCGATGGCCCTGCCAACGAGAACCGGCTGTGCGTCAAAGGCCGCTTCGGCTTCGACTACATCCATCATCCCGACCGCCTGACCAAGCCGCTGATCCGCAAGGAGGGCATGCCGAAGCGCGAGTGCCTCATCCCGCGCACGCGTGACGAGATCCTCGAAGTGTTCCGCGAGGCGACCTGGGAAGAAGCGCTGGACAAGGCGGCGAACGGCTTCAAGCGGATTCGCGACACGTGGGGCGGTTCGGCGCTCGCCGGTCTCGGCTCGGCGAAGGGCTCGAACGAGGAGGCCTATCTATTCCAGAAGCTCGTCCGTCAGGGCTTCGGCACCAACAACGTCGATCATTGCACGCGGCTTTGCCACGCCTCGTCGGTCGCGGCGCTGATGGAAGGCGTGAACTCGGGCGCGGTGACCGCACCGTTCACGGCGGCGAAGGACGCGGAGACGATCATCGTCATCGGCGCCCGGCCGGCGGAGAACCACCCGGTCGCTGCAACCTATCTGAAACAGGCGGCTGCGCGCGGCGCCAACCTCATCGTCATGGACCCGCGCGGTCAGAACTCTGGCATCGCGCGCTATGCGACGCACGTTCTGAACTTCAAGCCGGCGCACGACGTCGCGCTGCTCAACGCCATGCTGCACGCGATCATCGAGGAAGGCATGGTCGATGTGCAGTACGTGCAGGCCAACACCGACGGCTACGACGCGCTGCGCTCGAAGGTGCGCGCGTTCAGCCCCGAGCGCATGGCGCCGGTCTGCGGCATCGACGCGGACGTGATCCGCGAAGTCGCTCGCCTCTATGCGCGCTCGAAGGCCTCGATCATCTTCTGGGGCATGGGCGTGTCGCAGCACACCCACGGCACCGACAACTCGCGCTGCCTCATCTCGCTCGCGCTCATCACCGGTCAGATCGGCCGGCCGGGCACGGGACTGCATCCCTTGCGCGGTCAGAACAACGTGCAGGGCGCATCCGACGCCGGCCTCATCCCGATGGTGTTCCCCGACTACATCTCGGTCGAGGACGACGATACGCGCAAGAAATACGAGATCCTCTGGAATACGAAGCTCGATCCCAACCGCGGCCTGACGGTCATCGAGATCATGCATTCGATCCACGAGGGCCTCGTCAAGGGCATGTACATCATGGGTGAGAACCCGGCGATGTCCGATCCCAACGTGCGCCAGGCGCGTCAGGCGCTCTGCGAACTCGAACTGTTCGTGGTGCAGGACATCTTCATGACCGAGACGGCATGGCAGGCGGACATCGTGCTGCCGGCTTCCGCGCATGCCGAGAAGTGGGGAACCTTCACCAACACCAACCGGCAGGTGCAGATCGGCCGTCCGGTGATCTCGCCGCCGGGCGAAGCGCGCCAGGACTGGCAGATCATTCAGGAGATCGCGCATCGCATGGGCCTGCCGTGGCGCTACAAGGACGTCTCGGAGGCGTTCACCGAGATGGCGAACATGATGCCGTCACTGAAGAACATCACGTGGCAACGCCTCGTCAGCGAGGGCGCCGTGACGTATCCGTGCGACGCGCCAGACAAGCCCGGCAACGAGATCATCTTCTCGCGCGGCTTCCCGACCAAGTCGGGCCGTGCCCGCATCGTGCCGGCGTCGCTGATGCCGCCGCACGAGTTGCCCGACGACGAGTTCCCGCTGGTTCTGACCACGGGGCGCCTGCTCGAGCACTGGCACACGGGTTCCATGTCCCGTCGCGCGACGACGCTCGACGCGCTCGAGCCGGAGGCCATCGCCGGGCTCAATCCGCGCGACATGCAGCGCATGGGCATCGAGCCGGGCGAGATGATCATCGTCGCGACGCGACGCGGCGAGATCACGCTCAAGGCGCGCGCGGACCGCGATACGGCGGAGGGTATGGTGTTCATTCCGTTCGCGTTCGCTGAAGCGCCCGCCAACGCGCTGACGAACCCTCAGCTCGATCCGATGGGCAAAATTCCGGAGTTCAAGTATTGCGCCTGCCGTATCGACCGCATCGACCAACCGGCGCGTGAGGAAGCCGACGCGGCGGAGTAGAAGCGTTGAGCAGTCCTCGCGCGGCCGCAAGGTGGCGCGAGGACGGCATTCAAGGCCGAGGCGTCGACGTCGCGCCGTGCAGTGCGCTGTGAGAAGTGCGCTGTGAGACAGGTCTCACTTGGCGTTCTTGAGCGTTGCGGCAAGGTAATCGACCAGGCTCCGCACTTTCTGCGAGGGGCGCGGACCACCTGGAAAAACGGCATGCACGTCGACGGGCTCGAGCGCGTAGCCTTTCAGTAGCCGTACGAGAGTGCCTGATTTCAAATCCGCCGCGCACATGAGGTTCGTCGCCATGGCGATGCCGAGCCCTGCGAGGACGCTGGCGTAGATACCGGGCGCGGAATTGGAGTGGATGCGCCCGCGGACATTGACCGAAAAGACCGTCCCGGCGCGGGTGAACTTCCAGCTATCGCGCCCGAAACCGCCAGGCCCGAAAATGCACTCGTGGCCGGCAAGGTCTCCAGGCGTCTTGGGTGCGCCGTGCGCCTCGAGGTAGGCGGGGGATGCCACCACGTAACGTTCGAGCGATGTGAGCTTGCGCGCGCCGAACATGGAATCCTCGAGCTTGCCGAGACGGATCGCAACGTCTGCGCCGTCTGCCACGAGATCCTGGCGTTCGTCGGTCACGGCCATTTCCACCCGCAGCAGCGGGTGCTCACGCAGAAAGTTCGCCAGCCGCGGAATGACGACTCCGGTACCATAGAGGACGGGCATCGCAAGGCGGATGGTTCCGCGTAGAGAATCGATTCCACGCACTGCATCTTCCGCGTCCTCGAGGCC
>CALMPK010000004.1 GCA_937873575.1 uncultured Hyphomicrobiaceae bacterium | reverse complement strand
GTCGGATGTTGCTCTATCCAGCGCCACGTCCCCGTTCTCCTCAGTGACAGAGAAGCCCGAATGGTGTCACCAGCAGCCCGCTCTCATGCCGGGTTCTCGGCTCCGCAGATCGGGGGCCTCGCCCTCGTACTCCTCGTCATCACGTCGACGCCATTATGGACGCACGTGCTGCCGCCGCAGTCGGACTATGTGAACCATCTCGCCCGCATGCACATCATCGCGCGGCTGAATTCCGACGCCCTGCTCTCGAAGTACTATGAGATCGAGTGGCAGATCATTCCCAACCTGATGATGGACCTGGTGGTTCCCGTCATCGAGCGGTGGACGAGCGTCTACTTCGCCGGGCAGCTTTTCACCTTCCTTACGTTCGTGCTGCTTGTCGGCGGCGTGCTGGCACTGCACCGTGCGCTGTTCGGACGGTGGTCGCCGCTGCCGCTGCTGTGCCTCCCCTTCCTCTACAATCACATCTTCCTGCTCGGCCTCATGAACTACCTGTTCGGCGTCGGGCTTTCGATCATCGCGCTCAGCGCCTACCTGGTCTTGCGCGAGCGCTGGCTCGCACGTTTCGCGGTCTCGACCGCCTTCGTGCTCTTGCTGTTCTTCTGCCACCTCTTCGCCGTCGGCATCTACGGCATGGGCGTTCTTGCGATCGAGATCGAGAACGCGCTGGCGAGGCGCGAGCGGTGGCCGCGCGTCTTGCGCAATCTGGTGGTGAGCGGCCTGCCGTTCCTCGTCTGCATTCCGCTGCTCTTGATGAGCCCGACGCGGCAGCTCGCGTCCGAATTCTGGTGGGAGCCCCAGGGCAAGTTCACCGGCCTCGCATATGCCATCGAAACCTATTCCGATACCGTCGCCGCAGTCCTCGTCGGCTCGATCGGCGCGGCGGCGATCTGGCTGCGCGGCAAGAACCTGCTGAGGGTTCATCCGTTCGGCTGGATATTTCTCGCGATCGCCGCGATCGTCTATCTCGCCATGCCCCGCGTCTTGTTCGCGAGCTACATCGCCGACCAGCGCCTACCGATCGCGATCCTGTTCATCTTCCTCGCCACCTTCCAGGTGAAGTTGCATCTACGGCGGGTGCGCCGAGGGTTCATCGCCCTTCTGCTTCTTCTGGTCGCTGTTCGTGTCATCGAAGTGGACGTGGCGTGGTCGGAGCTGTCCACCACAAGCAGCCAGTTCAAATCGTCGGTTCGCCGCATGAAGCCGGGCGCCAAAGTCCTCGTGGCCTACGGCGATCGCACGGGGGGAAGCGAAGCCGTGGACCTTGGCCTCGTACACGCCGCTTGCCTCGCCATCATCGAACGTGGTGCGCTCGTAACGACCGTCTTCGCCGTCTCAGGCAAGCAGGTGCTTCGCATCCGGCCGGACTATAGGGATCGCGTCGATACGCTCGACGGCACGCCTCCGTCCATCCACGAAGTGCTGCTGAGCGCGGAGGAATGGAACCGGCCGGAGCCGGCCTATTGGCGCGACTGGCGCCGTAATTTCGATTACCTCTATGTGATCTTCACCGATCCCGACGACCCCGACCCCGCTCCCAACTATCTCACCCCTGTCTTCGCGGGCGACCGCTTCAAGCTCTACCAGATCGTCAAGCCACCGGAGCAGCGGAGCGTCCCGCAATGACGTCTTCGAACGCGCGCGCCGCCGCTCGCTGCGACTTTGCCGCGTAAGGTTGAGACAGTGCCGACAGCATGCGGCGATAGAACCGGAATGATCGCGTCCTCGCCCCAACCCGTGCGCCATGCAAACGACGGCGTCTCGCGGCCGGCACACCTCGGCGCGCGCGATCATGGTGGCAACCTCGACGACGCCATCACGCGCTTCGGCGGGGAGGTCGACAACTGGATCGACCTTTCGACGGGCATCAATCGCCGGCCTTATCCCGTGCCCGAAATACCGCCGCATAGCTGGCGCCGCTTGCCGACACAGAGCGATGTGAGCCGTTTGACCGCCGCGGCCGCGCGCGCCTACGACACGCAGGCGGCGATCCTGCCGCTCGCGGGTGCGCAAGCTGCGATCCAACTCGTTCCTCGCCTTGCTCGGACCGGACAAGCCGCGATCCTGGCGCCCACTTACAACGAGCACAGTGCCAGCCTCGAGCACCATGGCTGGCGCGTACGCGAGGTGACGAGCGTCGACCAGATCGCGGGCGCGGATCTCGCGGTTGTCGTGAACCCGAATAATCCTGACGGTCGCGCGCATCGCCCCGAAGCCCTCCTCGACATCGCGCGGACGGTCGGCCTTCTCGTGGTCGACGAGAGCTTCACCGACGCGACGCCCGAGCTTTCACTTGCGGCGCGCGCCGATATGCCGGGCCTCGTCGTGTTGCGTTCCTTCGGCAAGTTCTACGGCCTTGCCGGACTGCGCCTCGGCTTTGCAATCGGCGCTCAAGAAACGATCTCGCGTCTCGCCAGCGACGCTGGCCCCTGGCAGGTCTCGGGCCCCGCCATCGCCATCGGCTGCGCCGCACTCGCCGACGTTGCATGGCGACACCAAACCGCAGCACGCCTCGCGGACGACGTGCGGCGGCTCGATTCACTCGCCCAACGGGCCGGCTGGAGCGACGCTTGCGGCACGCACCTGTTCCGCCTCTATACGACGGTCGACGCCGCGGCGACGCAGGACCAACTGGCACGCCATCATATCTGGACGCGGCGCTTTCCGTGGTCCCCCGTGCGGTTGCGCCTCGGCCTGCCTGGGTGCGAAGAAGAGTGGTCGCGGCTTGCGACCGCACTCGCGTCTGCCTAGAGCGGGGTTGGCTCCGCCGAGCGAATCTCGGTTTTCACTGATCGGACTTCGCACACGTACCGTTTTCCGCGCATCGCTCCGTCGGACATACGAGATTTGAAACAATCGCACGACCGCACCTCGCGTCACGAACAGGTGCAATCGAGCAGGATGTGAACGATGAAGTTCGACAGCACCGCTTCGGCATCGCTGAGAGATATCATGCGCTGGCGGCGCGACGTCCGCCACTTTCGTCCCGAGCCCATACCCGACGATGTCGTCGAACGGCTGGAGCAATCGATGGTCTACGCTCCTTCCGTTGGAAATTCGCGACCCTGGCGGGTTTTCCGCGTCGAAAGCGAAGGTCTCCGCCGGCAGGTGCGCGCAATCTTCGAAGCTTGCAACGATGAGGCCGCCAAGGGTTATGACAGCGAGCGAACGCAACTCTATCGCCAGCTCAAGCTCGCTGGTCTCGATCAGGCCCCGTTGCAGCTCGCCGTCTTCACCGACTGCGATCCCGTGGAGGGGCATAGCCTCGGACGCCGGACACTGCCGGCGACACTCGAGCAATCGACGGCGATGGCGATCCACACGCTGTGGCTCACCGCGCGTGCAGAGAACGTCGGACTCGGCATGCTGTCGATCCTCGATGCCGAGCGCATGGAAGCGATTTTCGAAGTTCCGGAGAGCTGGCGCTTCTCGTCCTACCTCTGCCTCGGCTGGCCGTGTTTCGAAGACGATACGCCGCTGCTCGATCGCGCGGGCTGGCAGGAGAACACGGCCCTCGGTTGGACCCGGCGCTGAACGTTCACCGTGCGAGTGCTAACAGTCCGTCCACATCGAGATGGCGCTCGAGGTGCTCGGCCAGGGCATCGAGCGTGCGATCGATCTGGTCTGCATAACCGTTGCCACTCGGCACGACCCCGAGGCCCGTTAGGAACGCGGCGCGAAAAGCGTCGTCGGTAAAGAGCCCGTGCAGATAGGTGCCGGCGATGCGTCCGTCTGGCGAGGTCGCGCCATCGGCAACACCACCGACATCGGCGTAAGGCCGCGCGCAGTCGGCTCCCGATGTTCGGCCGATGTGGATCTCGTAGCCACTGACGCCGAGCCCCGACTGGCAATGACGTGCCTCGACACGGGTCAGCCGCTTATCGCCGGTCATGATCGTATCGACGTTCAGCAGTCCGAGCCCCGCGGACATACCCGGCGGGCCCTCGATCCCATCAGGATCGGCGACCGACCGGCCGAGCATCTGGTAGCCGCCACAGATGCCGAGAACACGACCACCCCGCCGCGCGTGAGCCAGTAGATCTATATCCCAGCCTTGTTCCCTGAGGAACGCGAGATCGCCCCGCGTCGACTTCGTGCCGGGAATGACGACGAGGTCGGCATCACCAGGAATGGCTTCACCTGCGCGCACCATCGCGACAGAGAGGTTCGGCTCGAGCTTCAACGGATCGAAATCGTCGAAATTCGCGATGCGCGAAAGCGCGAGCCACACCACCTTCGATGGACCGTTGCGAATGTTCGATGCGAGGTCGAGCGCGTCCTCGGCAGGAAGACTTGATGCGGGCGCGAAGTATGGGACAACGCCGAAGCCGCGCCACCCGGTACGCGCGGAGATATAGGCATAACCGTCGTCGAACAGCGAAGGATCGCCACGAAACCGATTGACGATGAACCCTTCGATGCGTCGTGCGTCGTCGGGCGCGAGCACGGCTTGCGTGCCGACGATCTGCGCAATAACGCCGCCACGGTCGATATCGCCCGCCAGCATGACGGGCACCTCTGCGCGCTCGGCAAACCCCATGTTGGCGATATCGCGGGGACGAAGGTTGACTTCGGCCGGGCTGCCCGCTCCTTCGACGATGACGATGTCGGCGCTTCGCTTCAGGCGCTGGAAACTGTCGAGCACGGCGTCCATCAACTGCGCCTTGAGCGCTCCATAGCCGCGCGCTTCGACGGTGGTCAGCCGGCGCCCCTGGACGATGACCTGCGCTCCGGAATCGGTTTGCGGCTTCAGCAGTACCGGATTCATATCGACGAGCGTCTCGCGACGCGCCGCAAGCGCTTGCAACGCCTGCGCCCGGCCGATCTCGCCACCGTCCGCCGTCACCGCCGCGTTGTTCGACATGTTCTGCGGCTTGAACGGCGCGACCGAGAGGCCGCGATTCACAGCGGCGCGGCACAGGCCTGCCACCAGCAGCGATTTGCCGACGTTCGAGCCCGTTCCCTGGATCATCAACGCGCGGGTCACCGTCGCGATACCCTCAGAAATCAATGCCCGGCTGGGCCTTGATGCCCGCGCGGAACGGATGCTTCACCAGCGTCATCTCGGTGACGAGATCCGCCGCCTCGATCAGCTCGGGCCTGGCGTTGCGCCCGGTGAGAACGACGTGAGTCGACGGCGGCTTGTGATCGCGCAGAAACGACAACACATCGCCGAGATCGAGATAGTCGTAGCGCAATGCGATGTTAATCTCGTCGAGAAGGACTAGGCGAATCGTCGGATCGGCAATGAGTTCCTTGGCCTTCTCCCAGCCCTTCGCCGCTGCCGCGATATCGCGCTGGCGATCTTGTGTTTCCCAGGTGAAGCCCTCGCCCATGGCGTAGAACTGGCAAAGCTCGGGGAACTGCGTCGTCAGCAGCCTTCGCTCGCCGGTGTCCCACGCCCCCTTGATGAACTGGACCACGGCGCACGGCAACCCGTGAGCGATAGACCGCAGGACCATGCCGAAGGCCGCCGTGGATTTGCCCTTGCCGGTACCGGTGTGGACGATGACGAGGCCCTTCTCGCCGTCCGACTTGCCAGCCATCATCTTGTCCCGCGCCGCCTTGATCTTGGCCATCTTGGCGCTGTGCTTCTGATCGAGCTCCGACTGGCTCATGGCCGTTCTTTTCTCTCTCTCGCTGACGCGCGGATGATCGCGCGGGCATGCCGATCGGCGCAGTTGCAGCGCCATTCGCCCTCGTGTAGCCTGTGCGGCGATGGTGCCTCAAGGGACTCGTTCAGTCCTGCGCGGCTTAAAACGGGAACGTGGTGCGATTCCTAAATCGTCAAATCCACGGCTGCCCCCGCAACTGTAAGCGGCGAGCGAACTCGGATGATCCACTGGCCATGAACTTGGCCGGGAAGGACCGAGGGAGCCCTGACCCGCGAGCCAGGAGACCTGCCATCCGAACTTGAGCCTGGGCGGGGTGTCCGGGGGGAGTTGTCGCAAGAAGCGAACCCATTCGCTCTGCTCTCGCCCCCTCATCCCCCGCCGATTTGCGCGCGGAGGGCGTGGATGATGTCGACGAGATGGACCGGAACCATGTTTCCGGAATCCGAGGTTCTGCGGCCATGCGCCGACCGTTGCGAGGCGCCCCGACGTTGGGGGGCCGCCCTCGCCGCGGCCATGCATCCCAACATCGCCTTGGTCGAACCCACCGCCTGAGCTCGCTCGGCGAGGTGCGGCCCCGTGCGAATCCTAATTCGCGCGAGGACGGCGAACGCCCGCGGCCTTCTGAGGGTGCGGACGCGCGCATTCAAAACAAACTTCGCACGCGCGCGAACTCTCGCAGGAACGCCACGCTCGGCCTCACTGAGCCGCGCAAAATATTCGCTCACACAGACAATTCCGGCGCCTCGCCTGCGTTTCCCGGCGCCGCACGCACACCACACAACGTCTCCCATCAGAGCCCAAGGAGCCCACTGCCATGCACATCGAGCCAGGTCTCGTCGATGCTTCGAAAATTGCCCTGAGCTACGCCACGGCGGCAGCCGCCGGGGGCTTCGCTTTGAAGCTTGCCGCAGAGACGGTGCGCTCGGCGGGGGTGATGTCGTTCTTCGCCCGCGTGCTCCTCAGCGCCGTGCTCGTCTTCGGCTTCTTGGAGGTCCGGCCGCACTACCCGATCGGTGTATCCGAGGTGCACTTCATCTTCGGATCGACGCTCTTCCTGCTCTTCGGCGCCGGCCCCGCCGCTTTCGGCCTCGCGCTCGGCCTGTTGATCCAGGGTGTGTTCTTCTCGCCGATCGACCTGCCGCAGTACGGGATGAACCTAACGACGCTGCTCGTGCCGCTCTTCGCGGTTTCCGCGCTCGCCGGGCGCATCGTGAAGCCGCACACCGCCTATGTCGATCTCAAGTATACCGAGGCGCTGGCCCTTTCGACGGCATTCCAGGCCGGCGTGGTCGCCTGGGTTGCCTTCTGGGCCTTCTATGGCCGCGGGCTCGAGGCCGAGAACCTTTCTGCCGTCGCGTCGTTCGGCGGCGCCTATCTCCTCGTCATTCTCGTCGAGCCGCTCGCGGACCTCGCCGTGCTCGCCACGGCGAAGCTGCTGCGCAGCCTCACCTGCAACCCGCTCTTCGCCGCGCGTCTCCATCGCGCCGGCGCACCGGCCACCGCCTGATGCAGTGCGCCGGCGATGGAAGCGGTTCACCGCTCGACATCGCCGGCGGACTACCTGTCGATCGAGGAGAACCAGTGACGGTCCTGCTCCATGTTTGCATCACGTGCCGCGCCGGCGAAGTGTCGGACGAGGGCGGGCCTTGCGCGGGTTCGCGCCTGCATGCGGCCCTCAACAGTGAGCATGTCCCTGACGGTGTCACGATCGTTCCGGTCGAGTGCCTTTCGGCCTGCTCGCGCGGCGCAACGATAGCGCTCGCCTCGAAGGGACGCTGGACCTACGTCTACGGCCCGATGGCAGAGAGCGATGCCCGCGACATCCTCGCGGGCGCCGCTGCCTATGCCGAGACGCCCGACGGCATCGTGCCATGGCGCAAGCGCATCGACATTTTCAAGAAGAACGCCATCGCCCGCATTCCGCCCATCAAGGACGCCTGACCATGAGCTCGATCGAGAAAATTCCTGTCACCGTCATCACCGGCTTCCTCGGCTCTGGCAAGACAACTCTCATCCGCCATGTGATGCAGAATTCCGGTGGCCGCCGTCTGGCCGTTCTCGTCAATGAATTCGGCACGCTCGGTGTCGATGGCGACATCCTGAAATCCTGCGCCATCGAGAGTTGCCCTGCGGAAAACATCATCGAACTTGCCAACGGCTGCATCTGCTGCACCGTCGCCGACGACTTCGTTCCGACCATCGAAACGTTGCTCGCGATGCCGACCACGCCCGATCATATCCTGATCGAAACCTCGGGCCTCGCGCTCCCGAAGCCACTGCTCAAGGCCTTCGACTGGCCGGCGCTGCGCTCTCGCATCACGGTCGATGGCGTCATCGCGCTCGCTGATGCCGAGGCGGTCTCGGCCGGTCGCTTTGCACCTGACGAAGCCGCCGTTCAGCGCCAGCGCGAGGCCGACGAGAGCATCGACCACGAGACGCCGCTGTCGGAAGTCTTCGAGGATCAGATCGCCTGCGCGGACATCGTTCTCCTGACCAAGACAGACCTCGTCGGCGAAGCGGCGCTTGCCAAGGCGAAGGCGGTGATCGCAGCGGAGGCTCCGCGTCCGCTGCCGATCCTACCGACTGTCGATGGCGTCATCGATACACGCATCATCCTCGGGCTCAATGCCGCGGCAGAGGACGATCTCGACGCCCGCCCGTCGCATCACGACTCCCACCACGACGAGCACGACCACGAGGACTTCGATAGCGTCGTCGTCGACCTCGGGGCGATCGCCGATCCCGACCAGCTCGCCGCGGCCGTCGCGATGCTTGCACGGGAACAGCGGATTCTGCGCGTCAAGGGATATGTCGCCATCGAAGGCAAACCCATGCGGCTGCTGATCCAGGCGGTCGGAGAGCGCGTGCGCCATCAATACGACCGCCCCTGGGGCAACGACACGCGGGCGACGCGGCTCGTCTGCATCGGCGAACACGATGACATCGATGGGCAAGCCATCCGCGCGGTGCTTCAGAGCGCCGCCTGCGTGGAGGCATAGCCGCCTTGCACGTCGTATTCCGCGAAAGCCACGGGCTCGAAGAGAACGACACGCCATTCGATATCGGCCAGTCCCCGGCCGATATCGTCGTGCTGTCGTATTCCGACAGCGACCTTGGCGCGTTCGCCGCTGGCTGGCGGCGCGCGAATGGCGCTCTGCCATCTTTGCGGCTTGCCAATCTCGTGGCGCTGCGCCACCCGATCTCCGTCGACACCTATATCGACAACACGCTGCATGCGGCCCGCGCAATTCTCGTGCGCGTGATCGGCGGCGAATCCTATTGGCCCTATGGGCTCTCATCTCTTCACCGGCTGGCTCGCGACAAGGACATGGCGCTGGCCGTTCTCCCGGCGGATGTTCGCGAAGATCGCCGCCTCGACGCCCTGTCGACCGTGCCGACCGCGACACTGCGACGTCTTTCCGAACTCTGCGACGGCGGCGGAGCTATCGCGGCGCAAGCAGCACTCGCCGTGCTGGCGTCTTCCGCCGGGCTGCGCCCCGAAATCCCCTTCAGCGCCCACACCGTTCCCGAGTTCGGGTTCTACGATCCCGACGCGGGCGTCATCGCGCCCCGCCACGTCGCTGGCGGAAGCTCGCCACTCGCCATCGTCACGTTCTACCGGTCCTACCTGACCGCGGCCGACACCGCCCCCGTCGACGCGCTGATCGAAGCGCTTCGGCAGCGCGGCTTTGCGGCCTTCGGCGCCTTTGCGCCGTCGCTCAAAAATCCACGCGTCGGCGCGTGGCTGCGCGACTTCATCGCCACGGCCCGCCCCGCTGTACTGGTCAACGCGACCGCGTTCTCGCTCATGGACGAAACCGGCGCGACGCCGTTCGACACCGCTCCTTGCCCGGTCTTTCAAGTCGCACTCTCGACCGCGCGACGGCGCGACTGGCAGGCGGCGGAGCGCGGTCTATCACCGGCCGATCTTGCCATGCAAGTCGCGTTGCCCGAGGTCGATGGCCGGCTGCATGCCGGCGTCGTCAGTTTCAAGTCGCCTGAGAAGCGCGATTCGGATCTGCAGTTCTCTCGCTTCGCCCACCGTGCCGATGCCGATCGCACGGCCGCCGCCGTCGAGCGCATGCTCGCATGGCACCGGCTCGCGGAGACGCCGATTGACGAACGCCAGATCGCTATCGTTCTCTCGACCTATCCCGGTCGCACCCATCAGATGGCCCACGCGGTCGGGCTCGATACGCTCGCTTCGACGGACGCGCTGATCGACGATCTTGCGGCGGAGGGCTTCGCCATCACCCGCCCGGTGCGCACGCTCTCCACCCTCGCAAGCTCGGCCGTCACATGGCCACTCGCTGCTTACACAGATGCGCTCGAGCAATTGCCCGAGGCCCTGCGCGCCAAGCTCCACACCATTTGGGGCAGGCCGGAGGACGACCCGGCGTTCAGTGCCGGCTGCTTCCACTTCCAGGCCCTCGACGCAGGCGCCGGAATCGTAGCGTTGCAACCCGAGCGCGGCGACCGTGACCGCCGCGAGGACGACTATCACGACGTCACCAGCACTCCGCGGCACGGCTATGTCGCGTTCTATCTCTGGCTCCGGTCACGCAAGCTTCACGCGCTGGTTCACATGGGTGCGCACGGTACGCTCGAATGGTTGCCCGGAAAGGCCGTCGCCTTGTCGGCCGCGTGCTGGCCTGACGCGCTCCTCGGCTCCACCCCCGTCGTCTACCCGTTCATCGTCAACGATCCCGGTGAGGCCGCGCAGGCCAAGCGCCGCATCGGCGCCGTTACGCTCGGCCACATGCCGCCGCCACTCGTCACCTCCGGCACGCCTGAACCTCTGGCACACCTGGAACGCCTGCTCGACGAGTACGCGAACGCGGACGGCCTCGATCCGTCACGGCGCATGCGGCTCGTTGCGAGCGTACGCGAGGAAGCTCGGGCGGCCGGCGTCGAAGCGGATCTCGGTCTCTTACCCGAGGCGAGTGCTGCCGAAGCCATCACGCGGATCGATCGCTTCGTCTGTGACATCAAGGAAAGCCAGCTTGGCGACGGCCTTCATGTCCTCGGGCGCGGAGGGCAAGGTGCTGCCGAACGCGCAGGGCTTCTCGACGCACTCTGCGGCCGAAGGGTCAGCGCGGGGCCGGCCGGTTCGCCCTACCGTGGTCGTGCGGACGTGCTGCCCACGGGCCGAAATCTCTATTCGGTCGACCCGCGTGCGGTACCGACACCGACCGCGCATGCCCAGGGCGTGAAACTCGCCGAGGAACTCCTCCGCCGCCATCTCCAGGACCATGGTGACTGGCCACGCGGCCTCGTCGTCGATCTGTGGGGCTCGGCGACGATGCGCACGGCAGGTGAAGACTTCGCGATGGCGCTTCACCTCGCCGGCCTCAAGCCCATGTGGGACGCCGGCAGCGGGCGCGTCAGTGGTTTCGAGGTTCTGCCGCCCGCGCTGATCGGCCGGCCGCGTATCGACGTGACGCTGCGCGTATCGGGCCTCTTCCGCGACATGTTTGCGGGGCTTGCGCAGTTGTTCCAGGCCGGCGCCGATGCACTCGGCGCGCGTGACGAGCCGGATGGCGAGAACCCCTACCGGCCGGGCGAACCGCGCGTCTTCTGCCCTGAGCCGGGGCGGTATGGCATCGAGATGGTTGGACTGCTCGACACGTTCACCGACGACGCGCGCCTGATGGCCGGCGAGGCCTGGCTTTCAGCGTCGAGCCACGCGATTGGACGCGACGGCGCGGCAAGGCCCGACCGTCGCGGCCTCGAAGCACGCATCGCCGGCGCCGATGCCTTCGTCCACGCTCAAGATCTGCCGGAAACCGATGTGCTCCTCGCAGCCGACTATGCCGTGCAGGAAGCGGGGTTCGCGGCGGCAGTCGCGCGGCTCGCATCGGCATCGGACCGTGGCGTCCGCGCTCCCGCGCTGTACCACCTCGACGCGACCATTCCGGATCGGCCGCGGGCGCGGCTTCTCAACGAGGAGATCGCGCGCGTCGTTCGCGCACGCGCAGCCAATCCCGCATGGGCCGATGGCATGATGCGGCACGGCTTCCGAGGTGCCGCCGAGATCGCCGCAACGCTCGACAACATGGCTGCTTTCGCGCATCTGGCCGGCGTCGTGCCGCCGCATCTGTTCGACCTCTATCACAGTGCCACGCTCGGCCGCCCTGATCTGGTCGCGTTCATGCAGCGCGAGAACCCCGCGGCTCTTGCAGCGCTGCGCACGACGTTTCGACGCCTCTTCGACGCAGGCTTGTGGACGAGCCGGCGCAATTCGATCGTCGCGACCATCGAGGACAACCGGTGAGCGTGCAATTCGAGATCAAGGGGCGCTGTCCGGGCGCACTGGCACCGATGCCGAGCGGCGATGGCCTCGTCGTGCGCATACGCCCGCGCTCGGGCTTCGTTTCGTCGGATCAGGCGCGAACGATCGCCAGTGCCGCAACGAAATTCGGCAACGGCTTCGTCGAACTGACCTCGCGCGCAAACCTGCAGATAAGGGGCGTCTTAGCCAATGCCCATCCGGAGATGATCGCGATGCTGTCACGCGCATCGCTCATCGATGCGGACGTCACACGCGAAGATCGCCGCAACATCGTCGTCACCCCCTTCGGGTGCGGGGACCTGCGGCAGGAAGCACTGTCGATCGCACATGCCCTCGAGGAGCACCTCGCGCGCGTCACCGACCTGCCGTCGAAATTCGGTTTCGCGATCGACAACGCACCGACGCGCGTCCTGGCCGACACGCCCGCCGACATCCGCATCGAGCGCGATACCGAAGGGCACGTCATCGTGCGTGCCGACGGCATGGCAGAAGGCCAGCGCGTTACCTCGTCGAAAGCGATTGAGCCCGAAGCCGTGGCGTTGACGGCCGTCCGGCTCGCCGAATGGTTCGTCGCCAGCGGTGGTGTGGTTGCGGGGCGTGGACGCATGGCGTGGCATGTGATGAACGGAGCCCGGCCGCCCGGCATCCCGTCACATCATGGCTCGCCCGCACCGTTGGCCACACCCGCCATGCCCGGCGCGGTCGCCGAGGGCCTCCTCGTCGCATCCGAGTTCGGCCAATTGCCAGCCGAAGGTCTTCTCTCGCTCGCGGATCTCTGCGACGAGTTGCGCATCACACCGTGGCGCATGCTTCTGCTCTCCGGCGTCGTCACACCACCGCTCATCGCATCGCTCATTTTTTCGCCCGACGACGTGCGCCTCCGCGTGACGGCGTGTACGGGTGCACCGGGCTGTCCGCAGGCCCATGCACAGACCCGCCCGATCGCGCACGCACTCGCTCCCCACGTACCCGCCGGTGCGCATCTCCATGTCTCGGGGTGCCAAAAGGGCTGCGCGATGACGCGCCCGACATCTTTCACGCTCGTGGCTGGCGCGCGCGGACTGAGTCTCGTCAAGAACGGTAACGCGCGGTCGGCACCCGTGCGATCGGACCTCGCGAGCGCGGACCTGATGGCCGATCCGTCGCTCGTTTTCGGAGATGCCTGATGCCATACGCCTACGAAACCGACGGCGCAGCGATCTATCGACAATCGTTCGCAACCATCCGTTCGGAAGCCGACCTCACGCGCTTCTCGGCCGAGGAGGAGCCCGTCGTCGTGCGCATGATCCACGCCGCGGGGCTCGTGGGGCTCGAGAGGCACGTCCGCTTCACGACCGGCATGGCGGGCATCGCGCGCGCGGCATTGAAGGACGGCGCCCCGATCCTTTGCGATGCGCGCATGGTTTCGGAAGGCATCACGCGCTCGCGCCTGCCGGCTGCGAACACCATTCTCTGCACCCTCGGCGATCCGCAGACGCCCACCATCGCCGCGCGTCTGTCGACGACGCGCAGCGCTGCCGCGGTCGAGCTCTGGCGACCGCACCTCGCCGGCGCCGTCGTCGCGATCGGCAATGCTCCGACCGCACTTTTCCATCTTCTCAACATGCTGGAGGACGAGCGCTGCCCGCGGCCGGCCGCGATCATCGGCTGCCCTGTCGGGTTCGTGGGAGCGGCCGAATCCAAAGCGGCATTGATGGCCGCACCACCCGCACCAGCACTCGTCGTCGAAGGGCGGCTCGGTGGATCGGCGATTACGGTCGCCGCCATCAACGCGCTCGCGAGTTATCAGGAATGAAGCCACATCCCATGGGAAAAGTCGTCTGCGCCGGGCTCGGCCCCGGCAATCCGGATTTGATGAGCGTGCGCGCCGACCGCGCCATTCGAAACGCCCGGCACGTTGCGTTCTTCCGTAAACGCGGGCGGCCCGGCAACGCCCGCACCATCGTCGATGGATTGCTTTCCGCTGGCTGCGTCGAGCATGCGATGGAGTATCCGGTCACGACCGAGATACCGTTCGACGACCCACGCTACATCGCGCAGCTCGCGACCTTCTACGACGACTGGGCCTTGCGCCTGCGTGAGCTTGCCGCGTCGAGCGACGTCGTCGTTCTGTGCGAGGGGGACCCGTTCTTCTTCGGCTCGTTCATGCACCTCTTCGTGCGGCTGCGCGAACACGTCGAAGTCGAAGTCATTCCCGGAATTCCCGGCATGGCGGGCTGCTGGAACGTCGCGGGCACGCCGATCGCATGGGGCGACGACGTCTGCACTGTTCTCATGGGCACGCTCGACGAGGATGATCTGGTGACGCGCATGCAGGGCGCCGATGCGATCGTGGTCATGAAGACCGGGCGCAACCTGCCGAAGGTACGGCGCGCACTCGAGAAGGCGGGCCGGTTCGACGAAGCGTGGCTGGTCGAACGCGGCACCATGAACGGCGAGCGCATCGCACGCCTTCGCGATGTCGAGGCGCTCGACTGTCCCTATTTTGCAACCGTACTCGTCGCTGGGAACGGCCGCCGTCCGATGCTGCCAGAATGACGGGATTGCTCCACATCGTCGGTCTCGGGCCAGGCAATCCCGAACTCGTCACGCCGCAGGCCATGGACCTGCTCGCCTCGGCGACGGATGTCTTCGGCTATACGCCCTACGTCGCGCGGGTCGCCGACAGAACGGGGTTGCGCAAGCACCCGTCCGACAATCGCGAGGAGAAAGCCCGTGCGCGCGCGGCGTTGGCCGCCGCGGCCGAAGGTCGTCGCGCCGTGATCGTGTCGAGTGGCGACCCCGGTGTCTTCGCCATGGCCGCCGCCGTGTTCGAGGAGTTGGAGGGCGAGCCCGCGTGGCAGGGCCTCGACATCTCGGTCACGCCCGGAGTCACGGCCATGCTGGCCGCGGCGGCCGCGGCCGGTGCTCCGCTCGGCCACGACTTCTGCGTCATCAACCTCTCCGACAATCTGAAGTCCTGGGAATTGATCGCCGCACGCTTGCGTTCAGCCGTTGCCGCGGACTTCGCCATCGCGATCTACAATCCGCGCTCGAAGGCGCGACCCGATACGTTCGCCAATGCTCTGGCGCTGATCGACGCCGAAGGCGGTGGCGATCGCCTGGTCGTTCTCGTCCGCAACGCCACGCTCCCCGACGAACACGTTACAACTCGCCGAGTTCGGGAACTCGATCCGCAAGACGTCGACATGCGCACGCTGGTCATCGTCGGCAGCACTTCGACGCGGCGCGTCGGCAAATGGGTCTACACGCCGAGGCGGGGTTCGTGATGGAGCGTCGGGGTGGAGACGAAGCCAAGCCATTGCAGCGCCTCATCGACAGTAGCGACCGTCGGCCGATCGGGAATAGACGGCCGCGCGATCATCGACACGGGCAGCCCGAGATTACGTGCCGCTTCGATTTTCGCACCCGCTTCGCTGCCCCCGGCGTTCTTCGATACTACCCAATCGATGCGGCGCTCCTTCAACAGCGCCGTGTCGTCCACGACGGTGAACGGCCCGCGGCTCACCACGAATTCATACGACCCGAGCGGAAGCGGCACGTCGGGGTCGGGCTGATCGACGAGGCGCAACAGATAATGGTGCTCGGGGCGCGCGGCGAAGGCGGCGATGTTCTGCCGCCCGATAGCGAGGA
Source organism: uncultured Hyphomicrobiaceae bacterium (assembly GCA_937873575.1). GTDB lineage: Bacteria > Pseudomonadota > Alphaproteobacteria > Rhizobiales > Hyphomicrobiaceae > JAEUMD01. The sequence goes on along the minus strand of CALMPK010000004.1, from coordinate 4,527 downwards.
ATATTCGGCTTGGATTGGCCGGGAGATCGCGCACGGCCGCATCGACGTCGGCGGCGGCAATCCAACGGTCGCCGCCTATCGCACGCCACGGTGGCCGCTCGAGCGCGAGGAGTGGAAGACCAAGCGCGCCGGCCGCCGCGATCGCATTGCGACTCATGCCGGCGGCAAACGGGTGCGTGGCATCGACGACGTGTGTGATCGCGTTGCGACCGAGATAGTCGATCAGACCGTCGATGCCGCCGAATCCACCGACGCGCATCGCCAGCGGCGGCGGTATCGGGTGGCGGGTCCGCCCCGCGTAGGAGAAGACGCGTGCGACCCCGCGCGACGCGAGTGCCGCAGCAAGCCGGCTGGCCTCACTCGATCCTCCGAGCAGCAGAATGCGCGTCATCTTCCTGTTCCTCGTGCGATCGGTTCGTGAACCATGAGACCCTGGCTCTCGATCATTGGCATCGGCGAAGATGGCCTCGACGGACTGTCGGATGCAAGCCGCAACGCACTCGCCGCGGCCGATGTCGTATTCGGTGGCGCCCGGCACCTGCAACTCGCCGCGATCGGTGACCGCGGGCGCGCATGGGACGTTCCGTTTTCGATAGCGCCTGTCCTCGCCCGCCGGGGACACGCAACCGCTGTACTCGCTTCCGGAGATCCGTTCTGGTTCGGCGTCGGCTCGACGCTCGCCGAGCAGCTCGATGTCGGCGAATGGCAGGCCTTTCCCAACATCTCGACGTTCTCGATCATTGCCGCACGGCTCGGATGGAAAATCGAAGAGACGATCTGCCTCGGACTGCACGCGGCTCCGTTCGAGCGGCTGGCACGCTGCCTGGCTCCGGGCCGCCACTTGATCTGCCTTCTTCGCGACGGAGAAGCCGTCGGAGAACTCGGGCGATGGCTCCATGAGAACGGCTTCGGCGCTTCTTCATCGTTCGTGTTCGAGGCCGTCGGCGGCCCGCGCGAACGCCGACAGGAATGCACGGCGGAAGACCTCGTCAACATCACGGCACGGTCACCGGTGGCGGTTGCCCTGCGCCTTGAGGGAAAAGCTCGAGCCATTCGCGCTTCGGGGCTTCCCGACCACCACTTCCAGCATGACGGACAGATCACGAAGCGCCCGATCCGCGCCTTGACCATCTCGGCGCTTGCGCCGCGGGCGGGCGAGCGGCTTTGGGATATCGGCGCGGGCTCTGGCTCGGTATCGATCGAATGGCTGCTCGCGACGGGACGCACCGGAACGGCCATCGCCATCGAGCCGCGCGCCGACCGAGCCAACACGTTGCGAGCGAACGCCGCTGCTTTCGGTCTGGGCGACAGGCTTGACGTCGTCGAGGCAAGCGCCCCGGCCGCGCTTGCGGGGCTGGCGACGCCACAGGCCATCTTCGTCGGTGGAGGTGCGAATGACGCCGTCCTAGAGGCGATCTTCGACCTGGCCACCGCGGGCACCCGCCTCGTCGTCAGCGCCGTCACCCTCGAGACGGAAACGCTGCTTGCCTCGTGGTCCGGGCGCAAGGGCGGCGAACTCATGCGCCTCGAGATCGCGCACGCCACGCCACTCGGCGGACGCCGCGGTTGGGCTCCGTCACGCCCGATCGTGCAATGGAGCGTAACGCTGTGACAAGCCCTGCGAGACGCTCGGACGTCCGCGCCACTAGCACAAGGAGCAACACGTGACTGTCCATTTCATCGGAGCCGGGCCTGGCGCACCCGATCTTCTCACATTGCGCGGACGCGATCTCATCGCCTCGTCACCCGTTTGCCTCTATGCCGGCTCGCTCGTTCCGCGCGGCGTCCTCGCACACTGCCCGCCTAATGCGCGCATCATCGATACCGCGCCGATGTCGCTCGACGAGATCATCGACGAAATGGTCAAGGCCGACGCCGAAGGCCAAGACGTCGCACGACTGCATTCCGGCGACCTTTCCGTATGGTCGGCCATGGGTGAGCAGTTACGGCGCCTCAATGCGCTTTCGATTCCCTACGACGTGACGCCGGGCGTTCCCTCCTTCGCTGCTGCTTCCGCTGCACTCGGCGCAGAGCTGACACTGCCCGGCCTCCAACAATCCGTGGTGCTGACCCGGATGTCCGGACGGGCCACCGCGATGCCCGAGACCGAGACGCTGGCAAACTTCGCGCGCACCGGTGCTGTCCTCGCGATCCACCTCTCGATCCACGTTCTCGATCGCGCGGCCGCAGAGCTTTCTCCCCACTACGGCGAAGACTGTCCGGTGGCGGTGGTATGGCGCGCGAGCTGGCCGGACGAGCGCGTCGTCACCGGCACGCTCGGCGACATCGCGGACCGCGTCGGCCCCGCGCCCGATCGCACCGCGCTCATCCTCGTCGGCCGCACACTCGGCGCGCAGGACTTCGCCGAGAGCCGGCTCTACGCGGCTGATTACGATCGCCGCTTCCGCCCGCGCGGAGAGGCGCCGCGTTTTCCCGAGGAGCGCTGATGTCTCCCGTAGCGGCAGTGACGACGGGTGCGAGACCGCGCGGCATCGTCGTATCCGCGCCGAAGTCTGGCGCGGGCAAGACGACGATCACGCTTGGATTAGCGCGCGCCTTCAGGAATCGCGGGCTCACGGTGCAGGCGTTCAAGAGCGGGCCCGACTACATCGACCCGGCCTTCCACGCCCGCGCCACAGGGCGTGCATCGTTCAATCTCGATTCATGGTCGATGCCGCCACACGCCATCACCGCCCTGCTCGGTCACGCGCATGCGGCCGATGTCGCGATCGTCGAGGGAGCGATGGGGCTCTACGACGGCGCGGCGCATCGTGGCGCCTGCGGCAACGGATCGAGTGCGGACATCGCGGCCCGCACGGGATGGCCCGTCGTCATCGTGATCGATTGCACAGCGCAGGCCCAGACCGCGGCGGCTGTAGCCCTCGGCCTCGCGCGCTACCGGGTCGACGTAAAAATCGCCGGAGTCATCTTGAATAAGATCTCCGGTGAGCGGCACTTCAAGCTCGTGTGCGACGGGTTCGAAGGCACCGGCATCGACATCCTCGGCTGGCTGCCGCGTCAGAATTCGATCGCGATGCCGGAACGCCACCTTGGCCTCGTCCAGGCAGACGAGACGGCCGAGCTCGACCAGTTGCTGGAAGCGGTGGCGCGGTTCGTCGACGAGCACGTCGACATCGCTCGCGTTCTGGAAGCAGCGGAACCGATGAGCCATACATTGGCGGACGAAGCCGTTCGATCTGGCGCGACGGCACATCTGCGCCCGCCCGGACAGCGGATAGCACTTGCTCGCGATGCGGCTTTCTCGTTCGTCTATCCGCACATGCTCGACGTCTGGAAAACAGCAGGTGCGGAAATCCTGCCCTTCTCGCCGCTCGCTGACGAAGCGCCGGACGCGGGAGCGGACGTATGCTGGCTACCCGGTGGCTATCCCGAGCTGCATGCAGGCCGCATCGCCACCGCGCGCACGTTCCTCGATGGTCTCCGCGAATTCGCCGCCAAGCGCCCGGTTCACGGCGAATGCGGCGGCTACATGGTACTCGGCGACGCGCTCGTCGATCAGTCGGGCACCGCGCACGCGATGGCCGGCCTGCTCGGTCTCGTCACGTCGTTCGAGAAGCGGCGGCTGCATCTTGGATATCGCGAGGCGCGCCTCACGGAGCCGATGCCCGGGTACGCCGCTGGCGCGGTCTTGCGCGGGCACGAATTTCACTATGCGTCCACGCTCGTCGAAACGGATACGCCGCTCGCCTGCGTCGTCGATGCGGCGGGCGAAGCCGTCGACGAGAATGGTTCGCGGCGTGGCCACGTGACGGGTACGTTTTTCCATCTGGTCGCCGAGGCGTCATGAACGCATGTGGTTCGCGAGCTGACGCCGCACCTTCATCATCACTACGCATCGCGACTTCGCTGGCCAACGCGCCGCACGCCACCTTGCTAGTGGTCGCGCCCGCTCACCACAATCATGGAGCGTGAGATGATCGAGCTTCTGCTTATCGGCATCGGCACCGGGAACCCGGACCATCTCACGCTCGAAGCGATCAAGGCGTTGAAGTCGGCGGATCTCTTCCTCGGGCCGCTCAAAGGCGACGAAAAATCCGATCTCGCCGATGTCCGTCGCGCGATCCTCGCGGCGCATATCAGCGGAGCATCGACGCGGGTGACCGAGTTCGCGATGCCGTTGCGCGATCGTGACGATCCCGATTACCGGCGCGGAGTCGATCTATGGCACGACGCGATTGCCAGTGTCTGGAAGGACGCGATCACCCGCGCCCTGCCGACCAAAGCCGGCCGTGTGGCGTTGCTGGTCTGGGGCGATCCCTCGCTCTACGACAGCACGCTCAGAATCGCGGAGCGTCTCAAATCCACGTCCACGATCGGAAGCGTTCGCGTCATCCCGGGCCTGACATCGATTCAACTGTTGACCTCGGCACATGGCATCGCCTTGAACGAGATCGGCGAGAACGTCGTCGTCACCACGGGACGCGAGCTCGCCAAGCATGGATGGCCTGATGGCGCCGACACCATAGTCGTCATGCTCGACGGGCGGTGCGCTTTCACAAGCCTGTT
>CALMPK010000003.1 GCA_937873575.1 uncultured Hyphomicrobiaceae bacterium | reverse complement strand
AAGCCGTAGGGCTTCACCTCCATCGTCGCAGGATCGAGCAGATAGGTGACGATGCCGAAGCGCGCCCGTTCCGCCGCCGCGATCAGGACGTAGGGCTTGCCGTCGACGACGAAGCCCTCGCGCAGATCGACATTGTTGAGCGGTCCGTCGGGGAAGAACTGACGCACCGTGCCGTCGAGACTATGGACGTAGAGCCCATCCGACTTGTCAGTGCCGATCCAGAGGGCCCGGGAAGGATCGCCACGGTCGGCCCACAGGACCGGATCGTCGGCATCGACCGCCGGATCGGTCGTCACCACCGTCTCGGCAACGGCGGCGACCGGCTTTGCCGGATCGCCGCGCGCCGCCGAACCTTGCGGGATCGCCGTTTCGCCCGGAGCGAAGGCGGCCAGCCCGAGCGCGCCCGCCGTCATGACCAGCGCGCGCGCGCCGGTGCGATCACGTCCAACCATCAGAACGTCAACCTCACGCCGCCCTTGGCCGTCCACGAATACTCCTCGTACTGCAGCAGCCGTTCGCCGTCCGGCCCCTTCTGGTAGGCGATGTAGGGCTCGTCGGAGATATTGATGAACTCACCAAACAGCTGGACCTTCGGCGTGATGCGGTATTTCACGGTCACATCCCACTGCAGATGGTCCTTGACGTAGCGGTCCTCGTCCGGGCCGCCGCCGACTTCATCAAGATAGCCCGCGCGATAGGAAGCGGCGAGCCGGGCGCTGAAGCCGTCCTTCTCGTAGCCCAGCATCGCATTGAAGGTGTGCTTCGAGGCGGCGGGCAACGGAATCTCGCGGTCGCCCAGATCGCCCGTGGCGTCGGTGTAGGTGTAGTTGAAGCCGGCGAGCAGGCCGTCGAACGGCTCGGGCAGGAAGTCCAGTTCGCTCTGGACGTTGAATTCGACGCCGAACACGCTCGCGTCGTCGCCGTTGATCGGGATCAGCGCCTCGTCGGCGAAGATCCCGTTGAAGGTGACATTGTCGAAATTGGCTTCAACGATGAAGTTCTCGATCGACTTGTAGAAGACGCCTGCCGACACGACCGCATTGCGCGAGAAGTACCATTCGGCGGCGGCGTCGAAATTCCACGCCTTGTAGGGCTCAAGATCGGGATTGCCGAATTCGCCCTCGCGCTCGTTGTCGTCGTTCTCCTCGATCAGGAAGCGCGGCGCCATCTGGCCAGGCCGCGGCCGCACCACGCTGCGGAAGACGCCGGCGCGAAGCACGACGTCCGGCGCCGCGTCGTAGCGGACCGACAGGCTGGGCAGCCAATCCGTGTACTCGCGGGCGAAGCCGGTCGGCGTGATGAAGATCGTATCCTCGTCGAGTTCCTCGCCGTCGCGGATCGCACCCTCCTCGACGAACTCGACGAGATTGGCGCGGACATCGTTGCGGGTGTGCTCGACGCGAACGCCGCCGATGACCCGCAGGTCCGCAGTCTCGTAGCGACCGAGAAGATAGAACGCATAGATGTCTTCCTCGACATCGTAGTCGGCCGCGACCGACTCGAACAGCGTGTCGAGGTCGTTCAGCTCGAAGTCGCCGAAATTGGCGCCGATGAAGCGGCGGGACTGATTGACGCCCGGAACCGGGTCGATCAGCGCCAGATCGTAGTCCTGGCGCCCAAGGATGTCAGCCAGCGTGAAGTCGCCGTCGAACCCGTCATAGACGTCGAGCTGAAGATCGTACGTCTTCTGGCGCATGCGCGCCTTGGCGCCGAACTGCAGCTCGAAGGAGCCGCTTTCGAGTGCGAATTCGCGCGCGATATCGAAATTGAACGACAGCTCTTCGTCCTCGGCCAGGCTGAGCGATGTGCGCTCGAACTTTTCGAACTCGTATTCCTCGGGATCGAGGAAGGCGCCAAGACCCGTCGCCACGGCATAGGTCGGCTTGAACCCGTCAAGACCCCGGAAGCCGACGGCGAACTCGCCCGGATCCTCGAAGTCGCGACGGAACTCGATGGGGTCGGTCGAGCCTTTTTCCTTTCCGCTCGCCTTCGACCAGGCGGCCGCATCCTCGATCTTCTATGCGTCCATGAAGGTTCCCCCGCCCGCCGTGACGGACGAGATGAGCTGACGCTCGAAGCGGTCCTTCAGGTCGCGCTCGACGCGGATGCGCTCGTCGTCGGAGCGATAGTCGGCCGACCCCGAGTCGCCGGCGAAGGGCTCGATGTCGCCCATGTCGAAGGTCAGGCGCCGGCGCGATTCCTGGTCTTCGAAGATCGAGTGCAGGCCGCGGATGTAGAGCGTGGTGTTTTCGCTCGCCTTGTAGTCCAGGCCGAGGCTGAGGCCGATGCGGGTGCGCTCGACATCGTAGTCGCGGTATTCGAGCTTCTCGAACAGGGCGATGCCACCGGTCGTGTCCCAGCCTTCGGCCTCGATGTTGTCGGTGGCGAAGCGCCGCTGGTAGTACGAGACACCGCCCGACACGCCGACCCGGCCGTCGATCACGGTTGAGAAGTCGAAAGCTCCCTTGGGCGAGGCCTTCTCAGTCGCGTCATTGTACGAGCCTTCGATCGTCGCGCCGTAGAACGCGCCCTCGCGGTCGAAGGCGCTGGTCGTGTTGATCTCGATGGAGGCGCCGATCGTGTCGGCGTCCATGTCGGGCGTCAGGGTCTTCTTGATCTCGATCGACTCGATGAGTTCGGACGGGATGACGTCGAGCGCGACCGCGCGGATGTCAGACTCCGGGGCGGGAACGCGCGCGCCGTTGACGGTGGCGGCGTTCAGATCAGGATCGAGGCCGCGCACCGCGATGAAGCGGCCCTCGCCCTGGTCGTTCAGAATGTTGACGCCCGGCGCGCGGCGCACCGCCTCGGCGACGTTCTGGTCGGGAAACTGGCCGATCGCATCGCGGGTCAGGACGCTCTCGACGCCGTCGGCGGCGCGCTGGCGCGAGATCGAGCTCGCGAGGTTGGCGCGCTGGCCGACGACAATGACGCTCTCGCCGTAATCGCCCGCATCGGGGCCGATGCGGACATCGACCACGACATCGCCCTCGGCGGTCACCGTGACGGCCACGTCCACGCTTTCGGCGCCGGCATAGGCGGCGCGCAGCGTGTAGCTGCCGGGGGCGACGTCGGCAAAGCGGAAGGCGCCGCCAGGTCCGGATTCGGCCGAGCGGCCGAGTTCGACGAGGGTGATCTCGGCACCTTCCAGCGCCGCCTGGCCGGTGCTGTCGATCACCCGGCCGGATACGGCCGCGGCAAAGGCGGGCGCCGCCAGCACAGCGGCAATCGCCGATGCGCTGAGCAGGCGTCTCACAATGGTCTTCATGGCATCCCCCGAGCCTGACTGGCTTCGAGGTCTGCGGCTAACGGTTGCGCGCAACAGTTCCATGACTGCTGCGTTACGAGTTGGCGAAGTGTGCAGTGCAGCGATGCGGCGACGATGCATGCAGCTGCCGGCCGAAGGCGGGGGCGCACAGCAGGCCCCCAAAAAGCAAAATCGGCGACGTGGCCCCGTCGCCGATCCGCCTCTGATCTCCGGCCTCGCGCTGCCGTTGCCGGCAACCGATGCCCTATTCAGCTCTCCGCCGCCCGAACCTTCCGGCAAACCCTATTCGGACCCACCTTCCCGTCCCGACTGCTCCGGACTGACCCCTTGCGGGATTTTCATCCGAAGCTGAGCCGATGAACCGTTGCCAGCCCATCCTCTCCGAAGCTCGACCGTAGGGGCCAGACGTCGCGCCTCCGGTCTCGCCGCGCAGACCTTGCGGTCCCGCTCGCGCCCTCTTAACGGCCTTGGCCCGCCGTTTTGGGTTCATGGACCGATGCGTCCGCCTTGCGGCCTTCCGCACCGAAGGTCTTCCCGTCCACCGCCTAGTTCGGGCTTTCGCCCTTTTCGCCGATGACCGCCGAGAGCCGTCGCCCCCGTGGACCTCAAAGGCTTCCCGCGCCAATCTCCAGCTTTCGCCAGCAGGTTTCGTTTCACCTCAAGTGCAAGGCTGCGCCTGGATTTGCGGAGCGTCAACGGTGCGATTCGGTTATGCACCGGTCTATCCACACAAATCTGTAATGCGACCAATTCCGCCTTGACCGGACGGGCCGCAAACCGGCCTTAGTGCCGTCATATTGCGCGATCATCAGGACGCCGTGACCGCACTCGCGTACGAGCAATGGGCCGCCGCCGGGCCGCGCGAGAATGCGCGGCCGCATTTCCCCCTTTGGGCGGCGGCATCGGTGCTCGTCCATGGGCTCGTGATCGCCTGGATTCTCGCGGCGCCCGAACCCAAGCCGCTGAGCCTCTCGGATCGGGCGGTCCAGGACGACCGGCCGCCGGTCCAGGTCGTCGTGCTGCCTTATGCGCCGACCGCCGCGCCCAGGCCGGACGCCGACGTCGCCACCGACCGGCCGAGTAACGCCCTGCCCCCGCCGGTGCGCAAGCTGGACGAGGAGTCCGACATCGCCGCCTCGCCCGATGCGCCACCGGCGGGCGGGTTCGGCCCGGTCGATCCCAGGGCACTGGAGGAGTTCGTGCGGCGCAACGAACGGGCGGAGCGCGAGACGGCCGGCGGCCCCGGGTCGACCTGGACGACCTGTAGCCGCCTGTCGCCCGAGCGGCGCCTGCTGGAACCGGCCTGCGACGGGCTGATGCTGAGGCGCGGCGAGGGACCCGGTGTCGCGGCGAGCCTGCAGGCGCCGGACGCCGAGACGCTGGCGGCGATCGCCAAGCTGAACCCGCCCCCGACTGCGCAGGACGATGCAGACGCCATCGGCAACAACGACCGCAACGAAGACCGCTCCTACCGCAATCCGGTCGACGATCGCTACGGGCCGCTGCCCTGGGAGTGAGGCGGCTTGGCGCAGCCCCGCGGCTTCGCTAGACAGTCGCGGTCATGACATCTTCTCCGATCGATCTGTCCGCCTATACCCCGATGTCCGCCATGGCGGGCTTCAACGCCTATGTCGGCACGATGCTGCGCCATCCCGGCAAGGCTGCGGGGGAAGCCGCGCGCTTCGCCTTCGTGCCCGGCCCGCAGCACCTCAACGGCGGCGGCGCGCTGCATGGCGGCTTCCTGATGACCCTGGCCGACAATGTGCTCGGCATCACCGCGAACGAAGCGGCCGGGGACCGGTTCGCCTCGACCGTCACGCTGAACACCGACTTCCTGGCGGGCGGGACGGCGGATGGGCCTGTGCTCGGAACGGCCGAGGTCACGCGAAAGACACGGTCGCTGATCTTCGTGGCGGGCGAACTCGTCCAGGGCGGACGCCTGCTGATGACGGCGAGCGGCATCTGGAAGATCATCGGCGCATGAGCGGGAACTGGCTGGACGAACTGCCCGAGACGTTCAACGGGATGAGGGTGCAGCGCCCGGCGGTCACGGACGTCGCGATGCCGGCCGGCTATGACGGCGCCACGGGGCTGGTCGATCCGTTCGAGGCCTTCGTCTTCCAGAGCTTCAAGCGGTCGAACGCCGACGGCACGACGAGCTATGCCCTGCCTCTCGATGCGCGCCACGATAACGGCCTCGGCGTCGTCCATGGCGGACTGCTGATGACCTTCGCCGACTCGGTCCTTGGACTCGCCGCTTGGGGCGCCTGCGCGCCCGGTGCGTGGTGCGTGACGGTTAGCCAGAGCTCCACCTTCCTGCGCGCCGCGCGGGTCGGCGATCTGCTCGAGGTGACGCCCATCGTCACCCGGGCGACGCGCTCGATGATCTTTACGCGCGGCGATTTCACGGTAGCCGGCGAACCGATCTTCCAGGCCGCATCAGTGTGGAAGGTGACCGGGAAGTCGGTGTCCTCGTCTTAATGTTCCGGCCTTCATCATGAAGACTTTGCGTCGCTGCGCAGCGACGCTTCAGCCTTCCTAAACCCTTTTTCCGCATAGCAATTAACCGGGCCGCAAACGGATCTGCGTATGCTGGCGCCCATGAGAAACGATGTGTCCAGACTGGTTCTCGGTACCGTGCAGATCGGCGCGCCCTACGGTGCCGCGAACCGCACGGGATTGCCCTCGACCGAACGCGCGATCCGCCTGCTGCGGCGCGCCCGCCTCGCCGGCATCGCGGCGTTCGACACAGCGCGGGCCTATGGCGCGGCGGAAGAGCGCATCGGCGCGGCGTTCGACGGTGCCGACCAGCCCGACACAATCACCAAGCTCGACCCGCTGAACGCGCTGCCCGAGGACGCCTCGGAGGCGGAAGCGGAGTGCGCGGTCGAGGAAAGCGTCAACGCCAGCCTCGTCAATCTGAAGCGCGCCCGGCTCGACACGCTGCTGCTGCACCGCGCACAGCATCTCTCATCGCATGGCGGCGCGGTATGGCGGCGTCTGGTACGCTTGCAGAAAGCCGGGGTCATCGGACGCTTGGGCGTTTCGGTGCAGACGCCCGAAGAAGCCTTCGAGGCGCTGAGCCTCAGGGCCGTCACACACATTCAACTGCCCTTCAATCTGATCGACCAGCGCTGGCGGGAAGCCGGCGTGCCGGCGGCGATGCGGTCACGCGCGGACGTGACGGTGCATGCCCGCTCGATCTATCTTCAGGGCATCCTCGCCGGCGACGATTCCATGCTGTGGCCGAGGGTCCACGGGGTCGACGCCGAGGGCACGCTCTACATGCTCGACACGCTGGCGCAGCTCTATGGCCGCGTCTCGATCGCCGATCTCTGCCTCGCCTATGTGCGCGGCCAAGACTGGATCGACGGCCTGGTCATCGGCATGGAGACCGAGGAGCAGCTCGACCGCAATCTGGCGCTGTTCGGCGGCGAGGCGATGACGGCGGATGAGATCGCCGACATCGAACCGCGCCTGCCCCGCTTCCCGGCGGCGCTGCTGAACCCCGCCCTCTGGCCGCCGCGACGCACCGAATGAGCGAGGGCCGTCCCGCGCGCAGTTTCCGGCTCGACGGACGCATGGCGTTCGTATCCGGCGGCGCGGGGCATCTGGGCGCCGCGATGGTGCGCGCCCTCGCCGCCGAAGGAGCGCATGTCATCGTCAACGGCCGCGACGCCGCGCGGCTGGACGCCTTCCGCGAGACGATGGCCGAAGAAGGCTATACTGTCTCGACCGCCTGCTTCGACATGATGGATTTCGCCGCCGTCCGCGTCTTCTTCGGCGGACTCAAACGGCTCGACGTGCTGGTCAACAATGCCGTCACCGTGAAGCCCGGCAAGGTCGAGAGCCAGACGGGCGAGGACTTCGACATCGCCTATCGCTCGACCGTCACCGCCGCCTTCGAGGCGATGCGGGCGGCCGAGCCGGCGTTGGACGCCGCCGTGGCGGCGACGGGTCACGCCAGCATCATCAACATCGCCACGATGTATGCGCACGTCTCGCCCGATCCGCGCATCTACGGCGAGAGCGGCCTCAACTCGCCGCCGGCCTATGGCCCCGCCAAGGCGGGTCTCGTTCAGCTGACCCGCCACATGGCGGCGCATTGGGGGCCGAAGCGCATCCGGGTCAATTCGGTCTCGCCCGGCCCTTTCCCCAATCCCTCGATCGCCGCGGCGAAGCCGGCCTTCGCCGATCGGCTGGCCGAGAAGACCATGCTGGGGCGTATCGGCCAGCCGGACGAGATCGCCGGGGCCGTCGTCTTCCTGGCGGGCGACAACGCCTCGTTCGTCACCGGCATCGATCTCGGCGTCGACGGAGGCTGGCGCTCGTGGTGATCGCCGCCGCCCGCAATTCGGTCGCCCAGGCGATCGCCCAGATCGGTCGCGCCTTCGCTGCGCCAGCATCCGACGAGGACCTCGTGCGCGAGAGCGGCCTCTACGACCGCATCCGGAAGTTCGCGCTGTTCGAGGAATGCGACGACGCCTGCGTTCTGCGCATCGCCGCGGAAGCAACATGGTTCGGCCTGCCCGGCGGCGTCGATCTCGACCGCGCCGGCGAGAACGACGAGGCGATCTTCCTGGTGGTGAGCGGACGGCTCGCCGTTCATGTCGCCGACGACAAGGGCGTGGAACACATCGTCGCGCATGTCCCGGCCGGCGAAACGGTCGGCGAGATGTCGCTGATCGCCGGCGATTCCCACAGCGCGCGGCTGGCCGCGGTGCGCGACACGGAGCTGCTGCGGCTGACCAAGGGCGCCTTCCAGCGCATCACGGCGCGCGAGCCGCGCGTGATGACGACCCTGACCCGTCTCATCATCCGCCGCCTGCGCGCGACCACCGCCCGCACCGCCGCGCTGATGCGGCCCAAGACCTTTGCACTGATTCCGCTGGAGGCGGGTGCAGACGCGGTCGGCTTCGCGCGCGGCCTGACCGAGGCGCTGGCGGCGATGGGTCTGGGATGTGCCGTCTTCGATCCGAGCCATCGCGAAGAGCCGTCGGAGACGCGCGCCAATGCCGAACAGAGCAGCGACGTCGTCGTCTATGTCGGCGATGCGGCGGGATCCGTGTGGTCGCAGCACTGCATTCGCCAGGCCGATCGCGTGATGCTGCTGACACGCGCCGGCGCCGAGGCCGAAAGCGCCATGTTCCAGAAGGCCGCCGCGGCGGGGCGGCGCTACGAGCTGATCGTGCTGCAGGGCGCGGCCAACGACCGGCTGACGCCGCATGGCGCGCCCCTGGGCCGGCACAATATCCGTAGCTCCGAGAAGGGCGACGTGGCGCGGCTGGCGCGGCTGATGACCGGTCGGGCGGTCGGCCTCGTTCTCGCCGGGGGCGGGGCGCGCGGCTATGCCCACATCGGCGCGATCCGGGCGCTGCGTGAAGCCGGCCTCGTCTTCGACCGGGCGGCCGGCACCTCGATCGGCGCGATCGTCGCGGCCGGCGTCGCGATGGATTGGAACGACGGCGAACTCGAAGAGCGGATGCGGCGCACCTTCCTGCGCGACCGGCCGCTGAACGACTATACGATACCCTTCTTCGCCCTGCTGCGCGGCGGCAAGGTCGCCGATCAGTTGCGCGGCCATTTCGGCGACACGCGCATCGAGGACATGCGCCTGCCGTTCTTCTGCGTAACGTCGGACCTGACGAGCGGCCATGCGGCGGCGCATCACGCCGGCCTCCTGTGGCGGGCGCTCAAGGCGAGCGTCTCGATCCCCGGCCTGTTGCCGCCGGTGGTGATGGACGGACATCTGCATGTCGATGGCGGAATCATGAATAACCTGCCGGTCGATCTGATGGCCGCAGACGGGCGGGGACCCATCGTTGCGATCGACGTGGTGGGCGAAGCCGGCATCGGCTACGCCGACGAAGCCTATGGCGACGAGAACTGGTTCGCCGCCTGGAAGCGCCGGCGCAGCGGCGCCCCCTCGATGGCCGCCATCCTCATGCGGTCGGGAACGGTCGGCAACGAACTGCAGCGCCGCCAGGCGCGTGCGCAGGCCGACATCGTGATCGACCCGGCCCTGAAGGGAATCGGGCTGACGCACTGGAAGAAGTTCGATGCGGCGGTCGAGGCCGGCTATCGCGCCGTCGCCGAGGCGATCGACGCGAACGGCCTGCCCAAGGCGTTGCAGGCCGCTGCCTAGCGCCTAGCGGTGCCCTGCAGCCAACGCTGCGCCGGTGTCGCGACGTAGCGGTGCGCCGCCCAGCCGGCCACCACGATCACCACAAAGCGCAGGGCGATGTTCCAGCTGAAGTGCTGGCTCCACAGGATCCACAGATGCGGCGCAAGGGGCGAGCGTCCGAGTGCGTCAAACCAGCTGAGGATCGGCTGATGGACGAGGAAGATGCCGTAGGAGATGGATCCCAGCCACACCATTGCACGCGAGCCCAGAAACGCGGCGGCAACACCGACATCGTCCAGCAGCGCCCAGAGCAGCGCCGTCATGGCGATGAGAATCTGCCAATCGCGCCAGCCGTGATGCAGGCCCCAGAATACGACGACGACAAGCGGCAGCTGGAGCCACCGTCGCCATGCGGGTCCGGGCTTAAGCAGGGCGATGCCGTAGCCGAGGCCGAATTCCACAACGGCCCGTAGCGGCGACATGTCGTTGGGGCCGGGGAACAGGCGGGCCTGAAAGGCGATGTGAAGCGCCACTGTCGCACATCCGGCCACCGCGATCACGGCAGCAGCGCGATATCGCACGGGTAGACGTGCTGCCGTCCAGGCCAGGAAAGGAAAGACGAAATAGGCGCAGATCAGCGCCGAGACGTACCAGGCGGGAATGTTCCACACGAGCTTGTTGTGAAAACCCCAGGACTGCACCATCGCCAGCGAAGTGAGATAGTTCCACCAGTTGGCGGTCGGCTTCTGGAAGGGAATATGACCGGGGTCGTACCAGCCCGCAGTCATGGCGGCGAGGTGGACGATTTCCTGCGCGCCGAGGACCAACAGCACGAAGAGATAGAGCGGATAGAGCCTGACGAAGCGGCCCCACAGGAAGCGGCCATAGTCGCGCGCCGTGACCCGTTCGCGGAACGTATCGGCGTAGCCCAGCGCGACGCCATAGCCGGAAAGGACGAAGAAGAGGTCAAGCAGCAGGAAGTACTTGCCGAACCAACCCGCCGTGAAGCCGAATTCCGGCGAATAGGCGAGCGCCGCCGACATGTGGAAGACGACGATGCCGAGCGCCCCGACGCCCTTCAGGCCGTCGATGGCGCGAACGGTCCTGGTCTGGCGTGCTGCCGTCACACGAGAGTCTCCGCTGGTCCCCTGCCCCCCGCCTAGCATGCAGAAGCGGCGGCGTCAGTCCTGACGCGCGTGGACCGACGCGATGGCGGGCAGCGTCTCGACCTTGAGGGCGATGGCGTGGAGCCGGGGGGCTTCGGCCTTGAACCAGTCGCGACCCGGGCGCCACCAGGTCATCGGCCAGAGATAGAGGTCGATCGCCGAGAAGGTATCGCCGAGGAACCATGGCGCGCCCGCCCAGCTCTCGGCATAGCGCCACAGCGCCTTGCGGTGGTCGTCGGTCGTTTCGCGCAGCACTCTGCCCGCATGCTCATCGCCCTTCAGCCACTTCGCCGGCGAGTCGCCATAGGTGAAGGAGGGGTAGATCGCCGTGTTGAGAAGCATCAGGAAGCGCAGGAACTCGCGCCGCCTGGGGTGGTCGCGGCCGGGGAAGAGGCCGGCCTCGGGCGCGATGTCGTCGAGGTGCATGAGGATGGCGGCGCTCTCGGTCA
Organism: uncultured Hyphomicrobiaceae bacterium; assembly: GCA_937873575.1. Lineage (GTDB taxonomy): Bacteria > Pseudomonadota > Alphaproteobacteria > Rhizobiales > Hyphomicrobiaceae > JAEUMD01. The sequence goes on along the minus strand of CALMPK010000003.1, from coordinate 9,134 downwards.
TGATGCGGCCGTCCGGGCAGACGAGGCTGGGCACCTGCATCAACGGATTGACCGCCTTGATCTCCTCGTGCTCCAGGCCGAGATCGGTCCAGGTGAAATACTCGACGTCGAGCGGCAGTCCGGCGAGCGCGAAGGCGCCCTCCACGATCATCGAGCCGCCGCCCTTGGCGGCCAGCAGCTTGTAGGGGGGCATCGGAACACCTCGGAGAAGAACGGACATGCGCCGGATGTGGAAGGCCGGATCCGTCCCTCCAAGAACGCGGCGCACACTAGAGGCGCCATACCCGGGCCGCCAGTTGAGCGAGGCTTCAGCGGCGCTGAAGCCAGTCGCCCCGCTGCAGCGTGAAGTAGACGCTGTCGAACCAGCGTCCGCCGATGAACCATGTGTTCGCAGCCCGTCGAGTCTCGCGGAAGCCGAGCTTCTGGAGGACACGGATCGATGCGGAATTGGCGGGATCGACGTCGGCGATCGCGGCGTCGAGACACCGTGCGGCGAAGACGTGATCGAGCACCGCGGTCAGTGCCTCGGTCGCGACGCCCAGGCCCCAGACGTCCGGGTGCAGGATATAGCCGATTTCCGGCAGGCGCCAGAATCCGGCCTTGCCGACGACGCGCCCATCGATCTCGACGACGTAGTCGTCGCTGACCTCCTTGGGGGAATCGATCATGGCGGCGAGCCAAGCGCGAGTTTCGTCCAGCGTTCGGTGCGGCAATGTGGACCAATGAGCCATGGCACGCGGCTCGGAGAGGACGGCATGCATGGCGGCGAGATCGTCCGCGCGGGCGCGGCGCAGCACGAGGCGCGGCGTGGTCAGTGTCGTCACGTCAGCCCCAAGCTCTTGCCTTTCGCCCCCTGCCAACGACAAAGTCGCCCGCCAGAACAAGCGGGAGAAACGCCATGGCCATCAGTTACGACCATATCATGTCGTTGAAGTCCGAGGGGATAGAGTCGTCCTACGGAGATCGCGAGACGATGCTGTACGCGCTCGGCATCGGCTTCGGGCGCGATCCGATGAACGAGGCCGAACTGCCGTTTGTCTATGAAGGCGTCAACGATCCGGCCTATCTCAAGACCGTGCCGACCATGGCGACCGTGCTGCAATGGGGTGGCGGCGCGATGCGCGACAGCGGAATCAACTATCTGATGGTGGTCCATGGCGAGCAGCGCGTGCAGCTGCATCGGCCGCTGCCCTCGGCCGCCTCGATCGTCTCGGATGAGCGGGTGATCGGCGCGTTCGACAAGGGCGCGGGCAAGGGCGCCGTCATCGTCACCGAGAAGAAGATCCGCATCAAGGGCACCAACGAGCCGCTGGCGACGCTGGTGTCCTCGACCTTCGCGCGCGGCGACGGCGGTTTCGGGGGGCCATCGACCGGCGCGCCCGAGCCGCACCCCATTCCCGAGCGCAAGCCGGACGGCACGTTCGAGACGACGATCGAGGCTGACCAGGCCTTCATCTATGCGCTTTCGGGAGACCGCAATCCGCTGCACCGCGACCCGAAGATCGCCAAGATGGCCGGCTTCCAGAAGCCGATCATCCACGGGCTGTGCACCTACGGCACGACCTGCCGGGCGATCATCACCAACGTGCTGGAATACAAGTCCGAGGCGATCGCCGGCTACGACGTGCGGTTCTCGTCCCCCGCCTATCCCGGCGAGACGGTCCTGGTGGATGTGTGGAAGGACGGCAATGTCGTCTCGTTCCGCGCCCGCATCAAGGAGCGCGAAGTCGTCGTCATCAACAACGGCAAGTGCACGCTGACAGCGTGAGCGGTTACGGCCGGAAAAGGACGTCCATGGAAAGGCCGCTGCAGGGCCTGCTCGTCGTGCGCGGCGCGCTGGTCCTGCTGGCAGGCTTTGTTGTGGGCTTTCCCTGTGGCTCGACCGTCGTCGCTTCGCTTGGCCCCGAAGCGCCGGCGCGGGTCGCGCCTTGAGCCCCGCAAGTGGATAACCCCGTCGATCAGGCTCTTCACCTCGTCGCTCTTGGACACCCGTCCGAGGCACTGGCAATACTCGAACCGCTTGCCGCGGCGGGCCGCCTGGGGCCGCTTGGGCAATTGACGCTTGGGCAGGCGCTCCTCGCCTGCGGGCGGACGGGCGAGGCGGTGGCGGTGCTGCGCGAAGCCGTGGCGCTTGGCCGAGACTGGCCCGAGGCTGCGGTAGCGTTCGGGCGTTCGCTCGCTGCCAACGGCGCCCTGCCTGCCGCGATCGCTGAGTACCAGCGCGCCTTGCGGATCGACCGGGATTGCGGCGCGGCGGAGCTGGCGCTCGCCGAGGCCTGGGCCGACGCCGGCGAGGCGGCGAAGGCGGGCGAACACCTGGCGCGGGCCGAGGCGCTGGGTGAAGCATCGGACGGGTTGCGAGATCGGCTGGACGCCATGCAGGCGCTGGCGCGCTCCGACGCCGGCTATGTGCGCCATCTCTTCGATCAGTTCGCCGCCGACTACGACACGCGGATGCGTGGGACGCTGGCCTACCGCGCGCCCGAGATTCTCGCCGAACTGGGAGCGATGGTAGCGGGTGGGCGGCTGCGCAAGACGCCGACGCTGGATCTGGGTTGCGGCACAGGGCTCGCCGCCCCCGCCTTCCGGCCTTGCGCAACGACGCTGGCCGGCGTCGATCTCAGCCCTCAGATGATCGCCCAGGCCGAAGCCGGCGGCCTCTACGACGCGCTGGAGGTCGCCGACATCGAAGCCTACCTCGCCACGACGCGGCGCCGCTTCGGTCGCGTCGTGGCGGCTGACGTCTTTGTCTATATTGGCGATCTCGGCGCGGTCTTCGCCGGCGTCAGGCGGGTGCTGAAGCCGGGCGGCCTCTTCCTGTTCACCGTCGAGCGGCACGAGGGCGAGGCGCCCTTCATGCTGCAGGAGACGCGGCGCTGGTCGCACAGCCGCCGCTACATCGAGGACCTCGCGGACGCGCACGGCTTCGACATGCGCGGTCTCGTCGACTGCACGCCTCGCGTCAACAAGGGTATGCCCATCCCGGGCCTCGCCGGTGCGCTGGCGACGCTCTAGGCGAAGTCTTCCGCGGTCAGTTCGGCCTTCAGATAGCCGAGATTGGTCGACTCGGCGGGGTACAACGCGGCAACCATCTCGTAGGCGAAGCTGCGCGGCGCGAAACCGGGGGCAGAGATGAGGTTGCCGTCGCGCACGGCGCGGCGCACGTCGCAGTAGTGCGCCGCGCCGCGATAGGCCGCTGCCTTGGACAGTGTGGCTGCGTCGTTGCTGGTATGGGCGCGTGCATCAAGCAACCCGGCCCGCGCGGCGGCGAGAGTCGCACCGCAGATGAAGCCGACGACTCGTCCGGCGCGATCGGCGGCCTGCACGAGCGCCGTGATGTCGGGCGCATCGCCGCCGAACCACGCCGACGAGCCGATGACCGCCAAGGCGTCGAAGTCACTCGGCGTCAGGGTCTCGATCGCCCCATCGGCCAGAGCCCGCATTCCGCCCTCCGACGTTACCGTGCGGCCTCCTGGCGTCTGGAATCTCACCTCGCCCTGGAAGAAGTCGCGCACCGGCGCGGTAAGGAACCCGTGCTCCCAATCGGCGAAGCGATCGACGAGAATGACAGCGAGGCGAACGGGCACGGCGCGGCTCTGCAGAGATTTGGCCAAAGTCTATGGCGCTCGAGCGGCCGATCCAACGGTCCGTAGCGAGCGCTGGCGGAAATCGTGGTGATATTGGCGTTTCCGCCAGAGAAGGAGCGCGTAGGATAGGCCCATGTCCGAGGACCTCCCACCCCGCCGCGTGCTGATGCTCGCCTTCGAAAACTGCCAGATTCTCGACGTGACCGGTCCACTGGAGATCCTGGCCTCGGCCAACGAGACAGATCGCGCCGCACCGCAGATCTATGAAATCGAGCTTGCGGCCGAGCGGGCTGGGCCGCTGGCGACGACGGCAGGCCTTCGACTCGTCGCCGACCGCGCCTTCGCGGACATCGCCGACGCGGAACTGAAACGCGTGCACACCTTCATGGTTGCCGGCGGCGACGGCACGCTGAAGGCGCTGCACAACAAGGCACTCATCGACTTCGTCGCGCGGGCGGGGCGCCACGTCCGGCGGATCGCCTCGGTCTGTTCGGGCTCCGCCATTCTCGCCGCCGCCGGGCTGCTCGACGGCAAGCGCGCGACGACGCACTGGAACGCCGCCGCCGAGATGGCCCGGGTCTTCCCCAAGGTGCGACTGGAGCCCGATGCGATCTATGTGCGCGATGGCGACATTTGGACCTCGGCAGGCATCACCGCCGGGATGGACCTCGCGCTGGCGCTGATCGAGCACGATGTCGGGCGCGAGGCCGCGCTGGCCGTCGCCCGGCGTCATGTCCTCTACATGATGCGACCGGGCGGCCAGTCGCAATTCAGCGCCGAACTCCAGACGCAGAGTGCAGGTGCGCGCACCGCCGCCGCGCGGCGCTACATCGCCGCCCACCTGGACGGCGATCTGCGCAGTCCCGTGCTCGCCGCCGCGGCGGGCTTGTCGGAACGCTCGCTCCTGCGCGCCTTCCGCGAGGAACTGGGCACGACGCCCGCCGACTATGTCGAGCGGATGCGCGTCGATGCGGCGCGGCGCAGGCTCGGCGCACCGCACGCCGTCGCCAAGCGGGTCGCCGCGCAGTGCGGCTTCTCGAGCGCGGAAACCATGCGGCGCGCCTTTCATCGCACGCTGGGCGTCAGTCCCGCCGACTACCGCGCCCGCTTCGCCACCACGCAAAGGACACTCCCATGAGCGCCAGATTCCAGGCCGGTTTGTTGCTCTACCCCGGCCTCACACAGCTCGATCTTACAGGCCCCTATCAGGTGTTCGTCTCGACGCCCGGCATCGAGACCCATGTCGTCTGGAAGGACACGCTACCCGTGGCCTCCGACACCGGCCTCACCATATCGGCGACGCGGAATTTCGCGGACTGCCCGCAACTCGATGTGATCTGCGTGCCGGGCGGCCTGGCTCAGGCGCCGATGCACGAGGACGCCGAGGTGCTGGAGTTCCTGCGCCGCCAGGCGGCGGGCGCACGATTCGTCACGTCGGTCTGCACGGGATCGCTGATCCTCGGCGCGGCGGGCCTTCTGGACGGCTATCGCGCGACGACCCATTGGGGCTTTCGCGATCTCCTCCCCGCCGTCGGCGCCATCTACACGCCGGGACGCGTGGTCCGCGACCGCAATCGCATCACCGGTGGCGGCGTCACGGCCGGCATAGACATGGCGATCACCTGCGTCGCCGAACTCCTGGGAGAGAATGCGGCGCGCACGGTACAGCTCGGCATCGAGTACCGGCCTGCTCCGCCCTTCGCGTCGGGCCACCCCGACGAGGCCCCGCCGGAACTGACGGCGGCCCTATCCTCGTTCTTCACGCCCCTGGCGGCCGGCATGCGGCCGGCGCTGGAGGCCGCCCACAGCGCTCACCGGGAGATCGCGCCTTGAACATCGCCATCCTTATCTTCGACGACGCCGAAGAACTGGACTTCGTCGGTCCGTGGGAGGTCTTCACCATGGCCGGCAACGTGATCGCCTTGCAGAAGCGCGAGGTCGAGCCTCCACACGTCTTCACCGTGTCGCAGAACGGCGGGTCAGTGCGCTGCGCCAAGGGGCTGCGCGTCTTGGCAGACCATTCCTTCACCGACGCGCCCAAGGCCGACATCCTGTTGGTGCCTGGCGGCATGGGCACGCGGCGCGAGGCCGAAAACACGGCGATGCTGGAGTGGATCCGCGTCCAGGCCGAGGGCGCACGCTGGGTGACCAGCGTCTGCACCGGGGCGCTGCTACTGACCGCCGCAGGGCCGGCGCGGGACAAGGTCGTGACCACCCATTGGGGATTTGTCGAACAGCTGCGGGCGCGGGGCGAAGCGCGGGAGGTGCGCGCCGACATGCGCTATGTCCGCGACGGCAACGTGCTGACCGCGGCGGGCGTGTCGGCCGGCATCGACATGGCGCTTTGGCTGACCGGTCAGATCTGGTCGCCCGACCTCGCCCGCGCCACCCAGAAGGGGATGGAGTACAATCCCGCGCCGCCTTATCAGGCGATGGTCTGAGCGACGGAGCGACGGGCTGCCGCCGTTCAAGCACGGTTCAGGCGCCGCGGACGATCGTCGGCTCTTGATCGCAGCACCGTCGCGTGGCTTCTGGGCCGCCGACCGCCCTCACCGGAGCCCGCCATGCGCCTTCTCGCCGCCTGCATCGCCGTATTCCTGTTGAGTCCCGCCGCAATGGCCGGAACCGAGCGCTGTTCGGAACCCTATGCTCCCGTCATCCCCGACGGCGCGAGCGCCTCGGCGGCCGAGATCAAGGCCGTGAAGCGCGAGGTCGAGCAATACATCCGCGAGTCCGACGACTATCAATCCTGCATCCTGGCGGTGATCGCCGACCCGGACGAAAAGATGTCGTCCCAGGACAAGGTAAACGCCATGGCGCTGATCGAGGCGAACCAGCGCGAGAAGGAGGAGGTGGCCGCCGCCTACAACGCAGCGCTGCGCGCCCACAAGGCGGCCAAGGGCGGATAGGCTCTGCGCCGCCGCTTTTTCGCCACGCGGCTGCCCTTCGGGCGGCTCATTCGGCGTCGAGCCTTCGATCCTCGGCTGGTCACACGCGTACGGGGATTTCCATGGCTCACGCCAACGCTCTCGGCCGGCTGCTGCCGGCACTCATGATTTCAGCCGCCATGCTCGCCGCCTGCGGGCAGATGCCAGGGTCCGGACGCGGCGACGATGCCCGGACGCGCACGAAGGCCGCCGAGGCGGACGACGCACTCGCCGCGGTCCGCGACGAGGAATACTCGGACATGCCGGTCGCCCAGAAGCGGGCGCCGCTCGCCCCGGCCAGCACCGTGAACGGGACGGTGATGACCGAGGCCGCCCCCGCGGCGCTGCCCTATGCCTCGCCTGAGGACCGCGAGCGCTATCCCGACGCCAAGCCGAACCCGGTGAGAATCGTCGCCGACGAGCCGGTTTCCACCTTCTCGGCCGATGTCGACACGGCAAGCTACTCTGTGGTGCGCCGCCATCTCAACGACGGCCGCCTGCCGCCGCGCGACGCGGTACGCATCGAGGAGATGGTGAACTACTTCGACTACGACTACGCGCTGCCCGCGATCCGCGAGAGGCCGTTCGAACCAAGCGTTGCGGTTTATCCCACGCCCTGGAACGACAAGACCGAGGTGCTGCATATCGGCATCCAGGGATACGGCCTGCCGCAAGGCGAGCGGCCGCCGGTGAACCTCGTGCTGCTGCTCGACGTGTCCGGCTCAATGGAGGATCCCGACAAGCTGCCACTCCTGCAGAAATCCTTGTCGATGCTGGCCAAAGAGATGACGGCGCGCGACCGCATCTCGATCGTCGTATATGCCGGCAATGCCGGTGTCGTTCTGGAACCGACGGCGGGCAACGAGACGCTGAAGATCACACAGGCGATCAACAAACTCTCCGCAGGCGGATCGACGGCGGGCGGCGAAGGCATCCGCCGCGCCTACGAACTGGCCGAAGCCAACCTGATCAAGGGCGGCGTCAACCGCGTAATCTTGGCGACCGACGGCGACTTCAATGTCGGCATCACCGATCCCCAGCAGCTCGAGGATTTCGTGACCCGCAAGCGCGACAGCGGCGTGACGCTGACCGTGCTCGGCTTCGGCGCTGGCAACTACAACGATGCGATGATGCAGACGCTGGCCCAGGCAGGCAACGGCAACGCCGCCTATATCGACACGCTGAACGAAGCGCGCAAGGTGCTCGTCGACGAGATGGCCGGCACCGTCTTCACCATCGCCGGAGATGTCAAGTTCCAGGTCGAGTTCAATCCCAAATGCGTCGCCGAGTATCGTCTCATCGGCTACGAGACGCGCATGCTCGAGACCGCCGACTTCAACAACGACAAGGTCGACGCAGGCGACATCGGCGCGGGCCACCGCGTGACGGCGCTGTACGAGATTACGCCGGTCGGCAGCGAGGGCCGGCTGACCGAGCCGCTGCGCTACGGTGCGCTGTCCTCGGGAACGGCCGAGTGCGGGGAGATCGCCTATCTCAAGATGCGCTACAAACTGCCCGGCGAGACGGCCTCGAAGCTGATCGAGCGCCCCGTCACCCAGGCCGACGTCCGTGCCAGCGTCGATGCCCTGCCGCTGGATTTCAAGTTCGCGGCGGCGGTCGCAGGGTTCGCGCAGATCCTGAGGGCTGATCCCTATCTGAAATCCTTTGGCTATGACGACGTCATTCGCCTCGGCACCGCCGGCAAGGGCACCGACAGCTTCGGCTACCGCGCCGAGTTTCTCAGCCTCGTGCGCCTTGCGCAAAGCGCTGCGGCGCTGCCGGCACTCGGCATGAACGGCGCCGGCGGCGAGTAGCGCCCGCGTCCACTGGGCTGCGGCGGCCAAGACGGTCCGCCGCGGCGCCTCCTCCGGGCGATCATTCAGCCGAGCGCCCGGAGGAGGTCGCGCCCGCCTGTGCGGCGCATCGCCGCGCGGGAGGCTACAGTTCCGCCAATCCAACCTAAGCTGTCTCCATCGGAGCGGCGGCCAGCGATGGCTTCCGCATAAAGTCAGGGGGACTACATGCAAGGCGTAGGGTTGGGCACCATTGTAGGTGTCATCATTCAGGCGATCCTCGGCTTTGTGCCGGGGCTCGGCGAGATTGTCGGCAAGCTCGGCATCAACATTGCGGGTTTGGGAGCTGTAGGCGTCGCCAACGCCGGCTCGGGCGCCGTGGCCGGCGCCGTATCCGGTGCAACGAGCAGCGGCAGCGCCATGACCAAGGCGATCGGCGGGCTGATCGCCGGCGGGCTATCGAGCGGCCTCGGCGCTGCGTTGAGCCCGATGATCCAGGGCGGCGGCTTCGACCTGATGTCGGTTCTGACCAGCCTCGTCGCGGGCGGCGTCGGCGGCGGCGTCCTGGGCGGGCTCATCCCGGGCAAGAAGGGGTGACCTCGCGTTAGCCGGAAGCTGTGGCGGCGCACGCGGAATCGCGCTTAAGTTCGCGTGCGCCGAAGAGCATCAAACTGCCGTGGCGCCTTTGGATGCTCCAGGGGGAGACGCCGCTTGCCGGTTTTCAGATCCGAGATCGACGTTCACGCGGCGCGCTTTGCCGAGAACCGGGCGGCGCATCTAAAGCTGCTGGCCGAGGTGCGAGCCATCGAGGCGCGCATCCGCGCCCA
>CALMPK010000002.1 GCA_937873575.1 uncultured Hyphomicrobiaceae bacterium | reverse complement strand
ACGACACGGGCGTCTCAGCCCTCACGCACATCCTTGATGGCGCGCACACCGTTCCCGCCGACAAAGGCCTCTTCCTGGAGCAGACCTGGCGGCTCCATCCCGACATCACGGCTTTCACCTCTGAACTCTTCTACGACGGCAAGCTCCACTCCAAAGGCGGGCTCGACATCCAGGTGATTAAGTCGCGTGGGCCCATTCACGGTGCTGGGCTGCGCTACGTCCCGGTCGAACACACAGGCAATCAGAACTGCTCGCCTGAAGAAGCGGACGCCGTCAGCGAACTCGTCACATCCATCCTGAACTCCGGCACGACATGGATCGACAGGGATGGCACCGAGCGGCCCGTCACCTTGACCGACATCGTCGTCATCACGCCCTACAACGCTCAGGTTTTTAAGATTCAGGAGCGGCTGCCCGCCGCTCTCGTGGGGACAGTTGATAAATTTCAGGGTCAGGAAGCACCAATCGCGATCTACTCGATGGCCACTTCCAGCCATGCCGATGCTCCGCGCGGCATGGAGTTCCTCTACAGCCTAAACCGATTGAATGTCGCCACGTCGCGCGCCAAATGCGTGTCGATCATCGTCAGCTCGCCACAGCTCCTCGAAGCCGAGTGCCGAACACCGCGCCAGATACAGCTCGTGAACGCCTTCTGCCGGTTTATGGAGCTGGCGAAATCAATCGACCCTTTTTCGCTCATTCAGCGGGATCAACAAAAAGCCCTGCCGATTTCTTAGCCGCTGCTGCTCTTGTAACAATCTCGTGGTGTATGCGGGGTGCACCCGTCTCGAGTCAGACTTTATCACCTACAGCTTAAGGTGAATTTGCACCACAAATCCCGGATAGCAAGTTAGCCCAATCGTGCGACCGCGCGTGCAACGTGATCTGATGCTTCACTTACGTCCTCAGGTTTTGTTTCCCTCCCGAGACTAAATCGCACAGACGCAGCGGCTGCATCTCTGCTCAAGCCCATAGCCAAAAGCACATGCGAGGGCTCAGGCGACCCGGACGAACAAGCGGAACCCGTCGACGCGCAGACCATCGGCTGCAACGCCCCCAGCAGGTCGCGACCGTCGACTCCATCGAAGCGGAGATTCGCATTGCCGGGATGACGCTGCCCTCCCGATGGTCCGTTGAGCCTCACATTGTGCCCGATCGTCAGAAGGCGTCCCACGAAATCGTCGCGCAGCGCCCTAATGCGCTCTCTTTCCGCCTGCGCTCCCATGCAAAGACGCGCGGCAATTCCGAATCCGACCGCAAGAGCCAATGGTACCGTGCCCGAGCGGATGCCGCCCTGCTGCCCCCCACCATGAATCAACGGCTCAATTCGCGTCTGCAAATCCGTTCGCACAAAAAGTGCACCTAAGCCCTGCGGGCCATACATTTTGTGAGCCGACAGGCTGACAAGATCGGCCCATTCGGCGAGAATACTGCAGTCAATGGCTTCCGGAGCTTGCGCCGCATCGCAATGGAAAATGGCACCCACCCGCCGGGCGGCATCGCCGATATCTTTTATCGGCTGAATACTCCCGACCTCGTTATTGACCGCCATAATCGAGACGAGCGCCACATCATCCGACATGAGCGATGCAAGTGCAGGAAAATTGATAATGCCTTCGCTATTGACGGGAACTGTATCGACCACAAAACCATAACGATCGCGCAAATGAGCAGCCGCCATCAGCACGCATTTATGCTCAATCGCACTTACCAAAATACGTCGCCGGGTATTTAGCGCGCTAAGCGCCGCGCCCAAAATCGCAAGATTGTTCGACTCACTCGCGCCTGAGGTGAAAACGATCTCTCCGCCATTGGCGCCAATCAGGGCGGCAACCTCTTCCTTTGCTGTGGATAGGGCGCGGGCCGCCGCCCAGCCGTGGGCGTGATCGGAGGCGTGCGCATTGCCGAAGCGCTCGCGAAAGTAGGGGGCCATGCCCTCCACCACCCGCTCATCCACAGGCGTGGTGGCCTGATAGTCGAGATATATCATCGCGTTGCGACTCTCGCCCATAACGTGACAGGTGCGTAGCCTTCGGGGGTGCCATCGACGCGCACGCCTTTGCACTGAAACCTGGAGGCACCACCCAGCATTGCTTTGACCGTAGCACGCCGGATCAGCTATGGTCGACCTGGACGTTCCCTCCAGGAGGCAAACCTTGTGATTGGCCGTGGACCGCTCTTTACTGAAGACTACCGCCCGCAGTTTTCAGGCCATGAAACCTTTCCGCTGCGCTACGGATGGCTCAAGAAGGCCTTCGATGCCATCGAAGCCACCGAGTCGGCGTCAGAGCAAGGCGATCCCACCAACCGCCGCATCTTCCTTGACGAAGACGCCATCGCACGATTCGGTGTGGGAAAAAACATGGTCGCCTCAATGCGCCATTGGGCTGCCGCCACCGGGATTCTAGAGGATGGTCCGGGACCTGCGCAAATATCCACCACGCCTTTCGGGCGCGCGCTCTTCGGCTCTGCGGGGCTCGACCCCTATCTTGAACACCAAGCCTCGCTATGGCTGCTGCACTGGCATCTTGCGGCGCGTCCTGCCAAGACCACTTGGTTCTGGGTGTTCAATTACTACCCTTCCATCAGCTTTGAGCGCGACCACCTCATCCGTGGACTAGAGCGCATCGCGCGGGATCGCGCGTGGGCGCGCGTGGCTGACTCCACCATTCGTAATGACGTTGCCTGTTTCATCCGGACCTACGTCGCGCAGTACGCCAAGACCGGGGCCGCCCAAGAGGATGCGCTAGAATCTCCGCTGACCGAGCTTGGCCTGATTAAGCCCGTCGGCAAGCGTGACGGGTTTCGTTTTGATCGCGGACCAAAGCAATCCTTGCCCGCCGGCGTCTTTGCCTATGCACTTCTCGATTTCTGGACGCGCTTTCGAGGCGAGGCGGCGACGCTCTCCTGTGAATCCATCATGCACGAACCCGGATCGCCGGGGCGGGTCTTCCTTCTCGATGAGAACGACGTCATGACACGCCTCTCCGAATTGGAGGACGTTACCCGCGGCGGTCTGCAATTCAGTGAAACAGCCGGATTGAAGGTGGTCTCACGGACCAATCAATTCACGCTGAAGATAGCGTTCTCCTTGATCCGACACGACTATCGGTCAGCGCCTCGAAAGAAAGCCGCATAATGACACTCGCAGGCCACGTTGCGATCTCCCGCCGCTATCAGCGGTCAGCGCGAATCGATACCGATCTCGCCAGCCTTGCTGCTATCGAGGGCTTCGTCTGTCCGGCTTCGTCGGCGGACGTCCTCTCGTCTATGGCGCGTCACGTCATGGATACGAAGCAGGGAGCCTTTACCTGGACCGGCCCCTACGGGAGCGGCAAATCCAGTCTTGCCATTGTCCTCGCCGGTCTCCTCAATGGTCATGGCCCATGCCGCGAGGCTGCAGATCGCATCCTCGGCAAAAAACTCTCTACTCAACTCGCGAATGCCTTTCCTCCGGGGGCCAAGGGCTGGCGCATCATGCCCATTCTCGGCCGGAGAGCCGATCCTGCTCATGTCATTGCGAGCGCTCTCCAGGCTCAGGACTTGTTCGCAATCCCTTCATCCGGACGCATTGATCCGGACAGAGTGCTTGATGCGATCCGCGAAGCCGCCATTCAGAAGCCAAAGCAGCATGGCGGCCTTCTCATCGTCGTCGATGAAATGGGCAAGTTTCTTGAGGCGGCCGCCCAGGACAAGGCTGACGTCTATTTCTTCCAGCGCCTCGCGGAAGAAGCCTCGCGCAGTAACGGGCGCCTGATCGTTATCGGCATTCTTCATCAGGCCATTGATCAATACGCCCATCACGTCTCTCAAGACATGCGCGATGAATGGGCCAAAATCCAGGGCCGCTTCGTCGACCTTCCCGTCAATACCGCACCGGATGAGCAACTCGATCTAATTGCCCGCGCCATCACCACCGACAAGACTCCCAAGGTCCCAACCAACGAGGCAGGGGCTATCGCAGGCCTCCTCGGCGGATATCGCGGATCCCCCCTCGCTGTAACCAGCCGCCGTCTGAATCAGTGCTGGCCCTTGCACCCTGTGGTCGCCTGCATGCTCGGACCGATCTCCCGTCGCCGGTTTGGGCAGAACCAACGAAGCATCTTTGCCTTTCTCAACTCTGCCGAACCGTTCGGATTTCAGGACTTCCTCAAGAAGGCCGTGCTCGGCGATATCTACCAGCCTCATATGCTTTGGGACTACCTCCGGGCCAATCTTGAGCCCGCGATTCTTGCCTCTCCTGATGGGCACAGATGGGCCCTTGCCGCAGAGGCACTAGAGCGCTGCGAGGCACTCGGCGGCGACAAGCTTCACATTGAGTTCCTCAAGACTATTGCCCTCGTCGACCTCTTTAAGGAGCGCTCGGGCTTGGTTCCGAGCGAAGCTCTTCTTCAGGCCTCCTTCCCCGACGTAAAGCCGCGTGAGCGCGCCGCAACTATCCAGCAACTCTCAGCTTGGTCGCTTATCGTCTACAAGAAGTTTCTCAGCGCATATGCCATCTATGCTGGAAGCGATTTCGATATAGAGCAAGCCGTCAAGGAGGCCCTTGATGCTCGCGAGGATATCGACTTCGAAACCCTGAAAACACTGGCAGGGCTGCAACCTATTCTGGCCAAGCGCCACTACCACGATACCGGCACCTTGCGCTGGTTTGACGTATCTCTCGCCCCGATTGACGCGCTCTCGCTCACTGCAGCGACTCCACCCGCCGCTGGCGCTATCGGAAAATTCATCCTCGCGCTGCCAACGGCAGGTGAAACTCAAGAGCAAGCGGCCTCAGCCTGTAGTGCAGCCGTGAAAGCTTCCCAAGGCTGGGATACGATCATCGGTCTTTCCCCGAAATCTTGGGGAGGCGGCTCGCGAGCGAAGGAATTGCTGGCACTCGAAGCCGTTCGTCACGGACGACCGGAACTCCAGGGCGATGCCGTCGCACGCCGCGAAGTTCAGGCACGCCTCTCCGTGCTCCAGAGCCAGCTTGAAGCCGAATTCCACGCCGCATTCGACACTGCCAACTGGTATCGATCCGGCTCCAAGACGCCCGCTCCCTTCCGCCACGCTGAACTCAATATTCTTGCCTCCGATCTCGCAGCGACCCGCTACCCGGCAGCCCCTGTCATCCACAACGAGCTACTCAATCGTCAAAAGCCCTCCAGCAATGCGATTGCTGCTCAGAACGAGCTTCTCCGACGCATGGTGATCGAGGAGGGAAAACTCCGCCTTGGCATTGACGGATTTCCAGCAGAAGGTGGACTATTCGCTTCACTCTTGGAGGCCACCGGCCTCTACGGTGAACATCTAGGACGTCATGTGTTTGCGGCGCCGGGCGAGCTTGCTCCCGATCACGCAAAGCTTCGTCCCTTATGGGACGCGGCTCTCGAACACCTTGAGAAACAGGCGGAGCGCACCGTCTCCCTGACAGAGATTTATGATCTTTGGCGCGCCGAACCATTCGGTGTGAAAGACGGCCTCATGCCTCTCCTCATCACCAGCCTGCTTCTTGCAGAGCGTGCAAGGCTTGCAGCGTATCGAGATGGGATATTCCGCCCGCAACTCGATGATGTCGATATCCAATATCTCTCCAAGGATGCCCGCACGATTCAACTCCGATGGATGGACCTGAAAGCCGTCTCGCGCGTCCTTCTTGATAGTCTAAGCTCGGTTGTTACACGTATCGACCCCAGGCGCGCCGTCGATACCGCCTCGCCTGTGGACGTCGCTCGCGCGCTCGTCAGCCTCTACGATGAACTCCCCCCTTGGACCAAACGCACATCCCGGCTTTCGCCCAACGCTCTTCGCATCCGCGACCTGCTGAAGCGCGCCAGCGACCCAAACAAGTTTTTGTTTTCTGACCTGCCGGAGGCTGTTGGTATTCAAGCCAAGGCATTGAATAAGAAAAGCGCCAGCGACATAGCCATTCGCATAGAAGATGGCTTCATCGAGCTTAAAGCAGCCTACCCGCAAGCTCTTGCCAAGCTGCGCCAGACGTTTTGTGACGAACTTCAGGGAGACGCTCAGTCCCTCCCTGGATTGCAACAGATCCGCGAACGCGCGGAGAATATCCGCCAGGTTGGCGGAGACTTCCGGCTCGAAGCCCTCATCGGCCGATTGAGCGCCTTTGACGGATCGGACCCGGCCTTTGAGGAAATCGCAAGCCTCGCGGCTACCAAACCGCCCCGTGACTGGGTCGATCTCGATCTTGACCGCGCCGCGATTGAACTTGCGGACCTGGCGCAGAAGTTTGTGCGCGCAGAGACCTTTGCCCGCGTCAAGGGCCGAACTCAGAACCGCGAGGCATTGGCTGTGGTCCTGGGATTCGGAAGCTCTCCTCGGCCGATGCTGGAAGAGTTCAATGTCGCGGAGGCAGATCGCAAAGCGATCGAAGACGTCATCGTGCGTGTTCAAGCCGCCCTGGAGAATTCAGACGCCACACGCCGGAATATCATTCTAGCCGCTCTCGCACAGGTCAGCGCTCAGTACATGAGCCAGCCTTCCAGCTACCAGACGGCCGGCAAGAATCAGCGCAAACGCAGGGTTGGCATATGACCGCGACCACCCAGCGGCATGTACTCGGGCTTTCCGGCGGCCGCGACAGCGCCGCGCTGGCGGTTTACATGCGCTCGCATCATCCCGAACTCGACATTACTTACTTTTTCACCGACACCGGCAAGGAACTTCCCGAGGTCTATGACTATCTTGCCCGTCTCGAAGGCTTTCTTGGCAAAGTCATCCTTCGTCTCAATCCCGACAGGGATTTCGACTTCTGGCTCAAGCAATACAACGATTTTCTACCCTCTCCGCAGACCCGCTGGTGTACCCGCCAACTTAAGATCCGCCCCTTCGAAAAGTGGGTCCATCGCTTCATCGAAGCCGGTGAGACCGTCTACAGCTACGTCGCGATCCGCGCCGATGAATCCTACCGCGAGGGCTACTCCTCTACGCGCGAAAAGCTGATCGTCCGCCTCCCCTTCAAGGAGGCCGGTATTGACAAGGCCGGCGTACTCGACATCCTCGACTCGGCCGGGCTCGGACTGCCCCGCTACTACGAATGGCGCAGCCGCAGCGGCTGCACGTTCTGCTTCTTCCAGCAAAAGATCGAGTGGGTTCGGCTCATGGAACAACACCCGAGCGCTTTCGAGGAGGCTAAGGCTTACGAGAAAACAGCGCTCGCCCACGGATCTCCCTTCACCTGGAGCGATAACGAGTCACTTGAAGAATTATCGAAGCCCGACAGAGTTGCTCAGATCCGCCGCGAACATGAGGAACGCCTTCTCAGGCGGCGCGGCAGGACCATCCCCAACCCCTTGCGGTCTGCCATTGAGCCCGTCGATCTCGACGATCTCTATGGGGGCCAGAAGGCCTGCCTTGCGTGCCACAAATAGCCCATGTCCGAGCCCCCTCCGATACCAACATCCCCAGGCCTCTCCCTTCAGGCCTTGTATGGTCTCATCAAACCCGACGCCCTCAAGCGGCTGATCGGCTCAACAACCGTCGACGTGCTCGAACAGCTCGATCCCACGCTCGTGAACCCCGATAAACTCGCGAGCCTCGCCGTGCGGCTCCTAGACCCTGAAGCCACCATCAAAGATGAGGCTCAGCGCGACCTTCTCATAAGCCTGCTCCCCCTGGTAAAGGCCCGAGAGCTGGCCGCTAGACTCTCGGTTCCTGACACCCGAACCCTCTATCCAGATTTAATACGAGCTGCGGCGTCCAGGGACGCCCTGCCAACCGTTATGACGTTCTTCGGGGTCGTCCGCGAGGAGCGAGCTCCCGCCCACCATGCCCCGGATGAAGCAAGTGCATCCGTCAGTTACGGACTCTTTGATCATCAGCGGGATGCGGCATCCCGCGTCATCGCAGCTTTAGCGACAGAGCCGCGCAAGACCGTTCTCCACATGCCAACCGGTGCGGGTAAGACCCGCACTGCCATGCACATCGTCGCCCGGCATCTCACCCAGCAAGAGCCCACTCTGGTCATCTGGCTCGCACAGAATGCCGAGCTCCTCGACCAGGCTGCAGATGAATTCGAAAAGTGCTGGTCGCATCTCGGCAATCGGCAACTGAATGTCACTCGATTCTGGGGATCGCGCGATCCTGACCCGCTCCATTCTCGTGACGGCCTCATCGTTGCGGGCCTGGGCAAAACGCGCGCCTTGGACCAGCGCGCGGGAAATGCCCTCCCGAGCCTCGCGGATCGAACCTCTCTTGTCATCGTCGACGAAGCGCACCAAGCCATCGCGCCCACCTATGCGCGCGTCATAAACACCCTGCACACCAAGCGACCGCATACAGGTCTCCTAGGCCTCACCGCCACGCCAGGCCGTTCCTGGTCGGATATCGCTGAAGACGAACGTCTCTCCGCGTTCTTTGATGGTCAGAAGGTGACCCTGCAGGTGGAGGGCTACGACGACCCGGTTACGTTCCTCATCGAAGAAGGGTATCTCGCGCGCCCGAGCTTCTCTTTGCTGAACGCAGAAGCCGGACTCGACCTTTCAGAATCCGACATCAAGCAGCTTGCCGACTCGATCGAAGTTCCGGACGCCGTTCTCGACAAGCTTGGCTCCAGCACCCAGCGGAATCTCAGGATTGTCGCCGCCGCCGAGGACCTCGCCACCCGTCATAGGCGGATCATCCTATTCACACCCTCGGTCGCAAGCGCGCGTCTCATCTCGGCCGTCCTCTTCGCCCGAGGGTATGACACTGACGTCGTCACTGGGGAGACGAGCACCCCCGAGCGAGACCGCATCATCAGGCGCTTTAAGAGTTCCGCCCCGCAGCCCATGATTCTCTGCAACTTCGGCGTTCTCACCACAGGATTCGACGCCCCCACTATCAGTGCCGCCTTGATCGCTCGACCGACTCGATCCCTCGTGCTCTATAGCCAGATGGTTGGCAGGGCCACTCGGGGACGCCGCGCGGGGGGCAACGCCACCGCCGAGATCATTACCGTCACCGATCCCGGGCTTACCGGATTTGGAGACGTTGCAGAGGCCTTTACGAACTGGGAGGACGTTTGGCATGAGCCAAAAAGACCAACATAACCCTGACAGCGACATCATCCCTCCCGAGCTTGCCGTTCGTGCGATGCGCGACAGCGGATATAGGAATACAGCCACAGCTTTGGCCGAGCTGATCGACAATTCTGTGCAGGCCAGGGCTTCGCGCGTCGATCTCATCTGCGTCGAATCCATGCAAAAGGTCGAACAGCGCGAAAGCCGCCGCATACAGGCCATCGCCGTACTCGATAACGGCACTGGCATGACGCCAGAGGTTTTGAAACTCGCCCTTCAGTTCGGAAACGGTACACACCTCAAAGATCGAGCTGGCATCGGCCGGTTCGGCATGGGTTTGCCCAACTCTTCCATCTCCCAGTGCCGTCGGCTCGATGTCTGGTCATGGCAAAGCGGCCCCGACAACGCTGTTCATAGCTACCTCGATGTTGACGAAATCGAAGCCCGAACGCTCAAGCGCGTGCCCACGCCATCCCCGCAGCCCGTTCCCAAAGAATGGCGCGATCGGAGCGACAACTTCAAGACCACAGGAACCCTCGTGGTCTGGCGCAACTTTGATGAGCACCGTCTGACCTGGCGTGGAGCAACCGCCACCCTCTCCAATACCGAGGCCATCATTGGCCGCCTCTACCGCAAGTTCATCAATGACGGGAGCCTGCAGATCCGGCTCCTTGCTATGGACGATGACGGGACCCGGCTAGACACATTAGCGCGTGTCAATGATCCTCTCTATCTCATGGGTAATTCTTCTACGCCCGCCCCTTTCGATGCAGAGCCGATGTTCCAGAAGTGGGGAGAGAAGGACGAAGAGTTCCCCATTGATTATGACGGAAAGCGCCACACCATCGTTGTGCGTATGAGCTGGGCCCGCCCCGAAACGCTTACGGACGATAACAGCGACCGAGGCTCAAAATCGTACGGAAAACACGCAGCCAAGAACCTGGGCGTCTCCATTGTCCGCGCCGCGCGCGAGCTAGACCTCGATCGCGGCTGGACCAATAGCTACGATCCCACCGAACGCTGGTGGGGCGCTGAAATAGACTTTCCACCAGCCCTCGACGAAGTCTTCGGAGTCACCAACAACAAGCAAAGCGCTACCGTCTTTTCTCAGATGGCTCAGTTCGACTGGAAAGCTGAGGCCGAGCCCAATGAAAGTCTGTCCGATTTTAAAGCTCGCCTTCAGCGCGAAGGCGATCCCCGCGCGATCCTGATCCCCATTGTCGACCATCTCCACGAGCAAATCCAAACCATTCGCGCAAAGCTCAAGGAGCAAACCAAAGGTCGCCGTTCCACCAAGCAGCAGCGTCACGACAAGCCTGGCCCGGAAGATACTGCCACATCCAAATTCAAGAAGCGCGCCGAAGAAGGGCACGTTACGGAACAGGACAAGCAGGAATTTGAAGAGAAGGACAAAGAGTCACTCGAAAAAAACCTGCAGTCCGATAAGAATTACGAACCCAGCGTAGCCAAGAAGATTGCGGACGCCACTTTCCAGCGCAAGCGCAAGGTTATCTTTTTGACCAAGGCTATGGACGGTTACGCCTTCTTCACCGTCGAGCATATGCAGGGGGGCGTGACGGCGATCGTGTTTAATACCAATCATCCTGCCTATACTGATCTCATTGAAACACTGATGCCGGATACGGAAAACGCCACAGAAGCCGATCTGCTTGAGCGCGTCCACCGCGCTGCCGATACTCTTGAGCTAATCTTCGCCGCCTGGGCTCGCTATGAAATGGAAGAGGTCACGCAAAAGCAGCGTCTCTTCGACATGCGCCAAGAATGGGGCAAGATGGCACGCTTCTTCCTCACTGATCCCGAAGAATAAGGGAGCCACGCCGTGCAGCCGGGGGACGCACTGCTTGCGCTCGTTCGAGGCGCGACGCGCGAGTTGATACTCGTCGCACCTTTCATCAAGACTGCCTCGCTGGAGCGCGTATTCACGTCCATCCCGAATAGTGTTGAGCGCATCACGTGCGTTACGCGCTGGCTCCCCGAGGATATTGCTGCAGGCGTCTGCGACCTCGAAATCCTTGACACCGTATCGGCTAGAGCGGGCGCTGCATTGTTTGTCCACCCACTGCTACATGCTAAGTACTTTCGCGCCAGCTCCGATTGTCTCATTGGCTCAGCCAATCTCACGCATCGCGGTTTGGGCTGGGTTACGCCCTCCAACGTCGAACTTCTGATTCCCATCCCCTTCCCCCATTCTGGCGTTGCTGAATGGGAGGCCGCCTTCCTCAGCGCCGTTGTCCAAGCCACACCCGACCTCCGCGAGCATATCGATGCGCAAGCCAAGAAGCTCGGCCAGATCTCTGCGCTGGACTTCGCCCGCACCGAAGTAGGCCCTTCCGAGACCAGCGTCACGCTGACAAGATGGGTTCCGCTTTGCCCCACGCCTGATCGTCTCTGGCTCGTCTATACCGGCAAGGGGGAAGAGACGATGGTTACGAGC
>CALMPK010000001.1 GCA_937873575.1 uncultured Hyphomicrobiaceae bacterium | reverse complement strand
CGGCGGCCAGCACATAGGCGTCTGCGATATCGCGGTCATCCGCGATCTTGTCGCGGGCAGCCTCGCCCTTCGCGCGGGCGAGGCGGGCGACGAGTGCGCGCGGCATCTCCCCCTTGAGCGGCGATTCGTCGATGGAAGACGGCCTTACGGCATCCGGCTTGATACCGACCTGCGACAGCAGCAGCAGGCGGCGCGGGCTTCCGCTGGCCAGCACCAGCTTGGGGCGGGCCGTATCGCCCGGGTTGGCAGCGCGAGCGCGGGCCAGATCCTGGCGGTGCGACTTCCGGCGCGGGCCTCCCTCGACCCGGCGCAGGACGTTGAGCAGCGCTGCCTTGGGCGACGTCATGATCTCTCCATCTGGCCTCGTCGGGCCTGGCCTGCGGATGATCCGGCCGCCACGATCGCACCGTCTTCGGGGCGCATCGAACGGGCCGGAATCCGCGCGGACCAACGCCCGGCGGCCTTCCTTTCGCTCGCCAGCGGCGCGGACAATGCAGAGCCTATCCGGCTTTTGCAAGCCTCGACGAATTGCATTGCCACAGGGAACAGCCCGCGTTCTATAAATCGCCTAGGCCAAGCCGCATTCCCGAGGCACGTTCGCAGAGAAGATCGGAGCACCATGGCCGTCAACGACAAAGTCCTCCCGCTGTTGCAGCAAGCACCGCTGTTCGAGCCGCTCGATGACGCGGACCGGCGCGCGCTGTTGCAGGAAATGCGCGAAACCTCGTTCGATGCCGGACAGGTGATCTTCACGCGCGGCGATCCCGGCCGCGACATCTACCTCGTCGTGTCGGGGCGCGTGCGCCTCTCGGTGCTGACCGCGGAAGGCCGCGAGCTGTCGTTCGCTCACGCCGAGCCCGGCGCCGTGTTCGGCGAGATCGCCATGCTCGACGGCGGCCCCCGGTCGGCAGACGCGACCGCCGTGGTCAAGACGCAGGCCCTGAGCCTCGGTCGCGCCGGGTTCATGCGCCTCGCCGAAAGCCGCCCTCATCTCGTCGATGCCGTAGTGCGCTTCCTCTGCCGCCGCATCCGCGAGGCCGATCAGCAGCTCGAGGCGATCGCGCTGTTCCCGATCGAGGTGCGTCTCGCCCGCTTCTTCCTCGCCGCCGCGCGGCAGAAGGACCCGGACGCGACCGAGGGGCGTGTCAGCATCGATCTCGGCATGTCGCAGGGCGAGCTTGCGCTGCTCATCGGCGCCAGCCGGCCCAAGGTGAACACCGCGCTGTCGATGCTCGAGAGCAATGGCGCCATCTCCCGCCAGGGCAACAAGTTCAGTTGCGACATCGAGGAGCTGAGCCTCACCGCCGGGGTCGAATGATCGCGCCCGTTGCACGTGGCTGAAGGCATGCGGACGTCCGGGCCAGGGCAGGAAGTCGCGTCGGCCGGCGCCTCCGAGCAGGAGGCGCCGCCACCGCGCGCCCGCGCACACCCGATCGTCCGTTTCCTCGGCCCCCTGTCGCGGCCCTTGCGCCCGGTGCTCTACGGGCTGGCACGTCTCGCGGAAACAGGCACAGGCAGCTATCCGCCCGACACCAAACGCCGCCTGATGATCCTCAACATGTTCGCCTACCTGATCGTGCTGACGACGGTCGGGTTCGCGCTCCAGTACGGCCTCACCGAAAGCCAGGACTATCGTCCGCTCGTTCTCATCAACATCGCCATCGCTGTCGTCGTATCGCTGGTGCCGCTGGCGCATCGCATCAACGAGATCGCTGGCGGCCTCGTCATCGTCGTCACCGAATTCGTGGCGCTGACCGCGATCACCCGTTATCTCGGCCACGATGCCGGCTCGCCGCTGCTGCTGATGGTCGGCGCGGCGGCGCCGTTCTTCGTGTTCGGGCTCGGCCGCATCCGCCTTGTGATCGCTGTCGTGCTCGGCGCACTCTTCCTGCATCTCTTCGCCTGGTTCTCGTTCACGTCCGAGAACGCGATCATCCGGCCCGATCCCCGTGTTCTGAACGACCTCTACACCCAGACCGCCATCACCGCGTTCGGGCTCATCGCCGTCACGGTCTGGTATGCGTTCCGCCTGGTCGAGAACGCCAAGGCCGAGACGGACCGCCTGCTTCGCAACATTCTGCCGGACAGCGTCGTCGAACGGTTGAAGCGGCGGCCGGGCGTTGCCATCGCCGATACGTTTCCCGAAGCCTCGATCCTGTTCTCGGACATTTCCGGCTTCGTGCCGCTGGCGCGCGAGCTCGGCGCGGCGCGGGTCGTCGAGTTGCTGAACCGGATCGTGCTCGAGTTCGACGCGCTGGCCGAGCGCCACCGCATCGAGAAGATCAAGACCATCGGCGATGCCTACATGGCGGCGGCCGGCGTGCCCGAGCCGGTTCCCGATCCCACGGTCCGCCTGACGCGCCTCGCGTTCGACATGCTCGGCGTCATCGAGAGATTGCGGTCGGAGAGCGGCCTCGACGTCCAGATCCGCATCGGCATCGCCACCGGCCCTGTGATGGCCGGCGTGATCGGCTCGCAGAAATTCAGCTACGACGTCTGGGGCGATACCGTGAACCTCGCCGCGCGCCTCGAAAACCGCAGCCGGCCCGGGCGCGTGCTCGTCTGCCCCATGTGCCGCGACCGCCTGGATGGGCTGTTCGAGCTGGAGCCGACCGGCGAGATCGAGATCAAGGGCGTCGGCCTCAAGGAGACGTATTTCGTCGTCGGCCCCTAGGGTGTCCTCGCACCTCGACGGTTCGAACGCGCAGCCCCCTCACCGTCGATCGGCTCGGGTCAGGCGCACTCCGGCAACCGCGCGCTTCTGTCACCCGGCGATATTCGCCCCGAATTGACCTGGCGCAGCCCTATTTCGGTTACGGTCATGCTTTCTGCTGCCTTGGCAGCGGCGCCCCCCCGGCGTAATGCAACCGCTTGAGCCAACCTCGCGGCGCGCCGATGCCTCGGGGCGAAGGTTCGTGGCGGCGCCCCCGCCTGCCGACGGGCGGGCGCTGCCACCTGGAGCATCATCCGGTCGCACAGACCTGCTTTGGAGAAGAGCGGTCGGATTGCGGTGCTCTGGAAGTTCCGGCTGGAGCGCTTTCATCCGATCGGGGCCCGCCCAGGGGTTTTTGACCGGAACGCGGTCCGGCGGCACGCTCATCGCTTGCCGAAACCGGCGTGTCACGCGCGTGTGGCGCACCGGGCCGCCCCGAAACGCGAAGGGTTACACGCGGCTTCACATCCCCAAACGAATGCGCCGCCATACCTCAAGAAACGAGAGGATCACTGCATGACCGAGACGCTGGAAGACATTGCCGCCCGCATGGTCGCGACGGGCAAGGGAATTCTCGCCGCCGACGAAAGCTCAGGCACCATCAAGAAGCGCTTCGACAAGATCAACACGGTCTCGACCGAGGACAGCCGCCGCGATTACCGCGAGATGCTGTTCCGCTCGACCGACGCCATGAAGAACCACATCTCGGGCGTCATCCTCTATGACGAGACCATCCGCCAGAAGGCGAAGGACGGCACGCCGCTGACCGACATCATGAAGGCGGCCGGTTCCGTTCCGGGCATCAAGGTCGACATGGGCGCCAAGGCCCTCCCAGGGCCGACCGCGAAGATCGAGACCATCACCGAGGGCCTCGACGGGCTGCGCGAGCGCCTCGCCGAGTACTATGCGCTCGGCGCCCGCTTCGCCAAGTGGCGCGCGGTGATCGCCATCGCCGACGGCTGCCCGACGTGGAACACGGTGAAGGCCAACTCCCACGCCCTCGCCCGTTATGCCGCCCTCTGCCAGGAGGCCGGCATCGTTCCGATCGTCGAGCCCGAAGTGCTGATGGACGGTGAGCACTCCGGCCACGACATCGACGAGTGCTACCGCGTCACCGAGTGGACGTTGCGCACCGTGTTCCGCGAGCTCTACGACGCCCGCGTCAGGCTCGAGGGCATCGTGCTGAAGCCGAACATGATCATCGCCGGCCAGAAATCGCCGAAGCAGGCCAGCGCCGCCGAGGTCGCCGAGAAGACCGTGCGCTGCCTCAAGACCTGCGTCCCCGCGAGCGTGCCGGGCATAGCGTTCCTGTCCGGCGGCCAGTCGGACGAGGCGGCGACGGAGCACCTCTCGCGCATGAACGCCATCGGTGGACTGCCGTGGGCGCTCACCTTCTCCTACGGCCGTGCGCTACAGGCCGCCGCGCTCAAAGCCTGGGGCGGCAAGGCCGAGAACGTCGCCGCGGGACAGCGCGCGTTCGCCCACCGTGCCCGCATGAACGGCCTCGCCGCGCTCGGCAAGTGGGAAGCGAAGCTCGAGAAGGCGGCCGCCTGATAGGCCTGCGCCTTTGCGGGGCGCGTCCGGCCCTCGACGGCCGGGCCGCCTCGTGTCTTTTTCAGCCGGGCCGCGGTGGCCGGAGCATTTTCAAAGCGGCGGCAATCGCCACTAAGATTGGCCGCCGAACGAAGATGCTCCGCCGTTTCTGCGCTCGGAGCACGTCCTGCAGCGCGGGGCGATTGCAAACAGCGCCTTCGTCTCTGAGGGCGATCGAGGACCAGCGGCCGGGCCGGCGGGCAACAGCTCCGGGTCCGGCCGTCGACGTTCATGAACAGCCCATCGCGGTTCAGCCGCTTTTCTGCCCCAATAGGGGCCGATAGCCTGCCGGCCTCGCGTTTCCGCGCCGCCCGTCGCGGCCCGAGCTGAAACCAAACACCCGTCAGGATTCAAAGAATGAGCGGCCCCGCCGAGCCGAACGCTCCCGCCCCGCCACGGTTGTATCTCGTCGTCGAAGCGGGGGAGACGGCGGCCGACCGGCTCGCGGCCGCCCTTGCCACCGTGAAGCCGGCCTCCCTGCCCCTGACCGCCCCGACTGACAAGCCGCTCGACGCCGATGCGGTGCTGCCGCTCATCAAGCTCGGCCAGGCTGCCGGCGTCGCGGTGCTGATCGCCGACGACGCGCAGCTCGCCCGCGTCACCAAGGCCGACGGCGCCCACCTTTCCAACTCCAAGGACATCCTGGCGCGCGCCGCCGAGGCCCGCGAGATCCTCGGCAACCGCTTCATCCTCGGCGTCGATGCCGGGCGCTCGCGCCACGACGCGATGGAACTCGGTGAATCCGGTGTCGACTACATCGGTTTCGGCATCCCGGACTTCGTCGGCGACCGCGAGACGGCCGTCGAGCGACGGCTCGACCTCGTCGACTGGTGGTCCGAGATTTTCGAGGTTCCCTGCGTGGCCTTCGACGTGGCCGATCTCGCCGACGCCGCCGAGCTTGCCGATGCTGGCGCCGATTTCGTCGCGATGCGCCTGCCGCGCGGGCTCTCCGGGGCGGATCTGCAAGCCTTCCTCAAGAATGCCGAAGGTGTCCTGAGCGACGGCGTGCACGCCGCCTGACGCGCCTCGACAAGCGGAGACGAACGAGATGGGATTTCGCCGGCACCTTCCCGCGCTTGCGGCCATCCTGGCATTGACCGCCCCGATGGCGATCGACAGTGCCGCCGCCGAGACCAGCTCATGGGTGCAGCGTGACGACGAGGCCCGCGCGCGCGCCAAGGCGACAAAGGCCGCCGATGCCAAGCCGGCAGCAGAACTTTCCGGGCCGAATGTCTCGACCCATGGCAAGAAGAGCGGCACACCTGCCGTCGCCCCAGCGGCGCGCCCGGCCGGAAAAAGCGCGCCACCGGCCGGCGAGGACGACGCCTACCTCGCCTTCGACCAGGGCCGTTACCTGACGGCTCTGAAGCTCGCCCAATCACTGGCCGAGAAAGGTGACGCCGCCGCTCACTTGCTGATCGCGCGCATCCATGCCGAAGGTCTCGGCGTGCCGGTCAACCCGCAGCTCGCCGCGCAATGGATGAAGCGCGCCTCCGAGCTTGGCGACATCAACGCCACGTTCTCCTATGGCGTGATGCTGGCGGAAGGCCGTGGCGTCGAAAAAGACCGCAAGGTCGCGGCGGAGCTCTTCGAAAAGGCGGCCCGCACCGGCCATCCCGCCGCCAATTACAATCTGGGCCTGCTGTTCCTGCGGGGCGACGGCAAGCCCGAAAACCCCTATCGCGCGGCGCAGCATCTCACCTACGCGGCGGAGAAGGGCATTCCCGAGGCTCAGTACGATCTCGCATCCCTCTATCAGAACGGCGTCGGCGTCCAACCGAATGCGCTCGAGGCCTCGAAATGGCTCAAGCTCGCCGCCGAGCAGGGTATGGCGGCGGCACAGTTTGAATATGCGGTGATGCTCCTGCGCGGGCTCGGGTTGACCGCCGACGAGCCGAAGGCGGCATCGCTCCTGCGCGCGGCAGCAGATAAGAACGTGGCCGGAGCGCAGAACCGGCTCGCGCATCTCTACGTCGAGGGCATCGGCGTCGAGAAGAACGCGACGGAAGCGGCCAAGTGGCGGCTGATCGCCAAGGCCTCGGGCATCGAGACCGACAAGGGGCTCGAC